>NZ_CP108006.1:7417432-7739647 GCF_036127095.1 Streptomyces sp. NBC_00335 | reverse complement strand
AACACGTGCATCTGCGCCGAGTGGTACAGCGGCAGGGAGTGCACCGGCAGATCGCCCTCCGCCAGGTCCAGGGCCGCGATCGCGCTCTCGTACTCGTGGCAGAGCGCCTCGTGCGTCATCATCGCCCCCTTCGGCAGGGCGGTGGTCCCGGAGGTGTACAGCAGCTGCGCCAGCCGGGACGGGTCCCCGGAGCGGGCGAAGGCCTCGGGCCCGGCGGGCCCGGCCGGTTCGGCCAGGTCGGACAGGAAGGAGCCGCGCGCGTCGCGCAGCGGGCGTACGGCGAACCCCTCGGGGACCCGCCCGGCCAGTTCCGGGTCCGCGAGGACGAGGGAGCTCCCGGAGTTCTCCAGGATGTACGAGAGGTCCTCCCCGGTCAGGTTCTGGTTGACCGGCACGTGCGTGAGCCCGGCGCGGGCGCAGGCGAGGAAGGCGAGGAGGTAGGCGTCGGAGTTGTGCCCGAAGGTCGCGACCCGGTCCCCCTCGGCCAGCCCGTAGCTCCCGCGCAGCACGGCCGCGCCCGTGGAGACGGCCGCGTCGAGTTCCGCGTAGGTCCAGGTCCGCGCGCGGTAGCGGACCGCGACCCGGTCCGGGACGCGTCGCGCGCTGTCGTGGAGCAGTCCGTCGACCGTGTTCTTCCGCACCGGGGTCATGCCGGGATCCTCGTCTGCGCGTCAGGCCGGGGTCAATGACCCGGGCCGTACGCGGATACCCGGCCGGAACATCCGGGGATACGCCTGCGGCATTGCCGCGCCGGCATCCACGTTGCGCAGAGACCGCCTCCCCCGATCCGGGATCGGCACTCGAGCCGCCGTTAGGTTACGTCGGAGGCCGGGCCTTCGAGATCGAAGATCGGGATTCTCCGCTCATCGCCCACATCTGAAATCGACAACAGCCATTCACCATAAGGAAAATCACTGAAGATTTCCAGGATTCGCCCTTCGCGGGTTACCACGTACAAGTCCTGCCTGAATTGAACGCCTTGGATACCGACGTCGACCACTTCATCGCCCACAAGATCTTCCAGGCCGTAGGACTGCGAGCCCTCTCTCGTCAGACTGGGTGAAATAGTGATCTGACCGCCTTCGGATACACGCCAGCTGGAATTGATGCGCAGTCGCCAACGATCCCCTTGAAGGCAAATGCCGTCGGCATCCGCTTCAACTGCGGTGACACTGAACGGAAGAAACCGTCTGATCTCTTCCAATACTGCCTCCATCACGGCCCCAATTCGACGTGCGTACGCTCGCGGACGTACTGCTTTGAATTGGCGCCGCGGGGCGGCTGGACAGGCTTCCCAGTGAATGGACTCACAGGCGCATCCGCACTGTTCGTGAATGACGCGCGAGATCCTGCATTTCCATTGGCGGAGGGCTGCATAATTCGCACCTTGCTACCATCCGGCAGTTCATACCCGACACCTGCCGAACGAGTCGGGAACGTGCTGAATCCAGGCTCTCCGGAATTTACGGCGGACTGCAAACCGGATTCCAATCTCGATGCGCTGGTAGGTACGACGGTTCCATTCGAGCCCACAATGAAGTCGCAATTGTGTACCAGGACCGGCGTGGTTCCCGCGAGCACATAGTACGTGTGCAGGTCATCGACCGTGAGGTTGTGGACCCGCTTGTGCTGGATCCACGCGCGCACGGCGCTCACCTGGGTGTAGGAGCCGTTGCCGGTCTGCAGCAGCATTCCGGGGACGATTTCCTTGGCGTAGACCCACTTGCCCGGTTCGGGCGCCCAGAACGGGTGATTGTCCGTCGCCACGACCTTGCCCGGATGTCCGCCGGGTTCGGTGACGGTGATCTCGACCAGGTTCTTGTCGCCCTCACCGGTGATGAGCGCGGTGACCGTGCGCGGGCCGGCTTCGCCGGTCACCGGGTCGGTGGCGGTGACCTTGTCGCCGACGCGCACCTGGCCTATGGCCTTGTCGTTGCCGTCGGCCATCACGACCATGGTGTCCGGGGTGAAGCTGTTGCCGGTGCTGCAGCTCCCTGCCCCGTTCTCGGCGGCCTTGGGGGCGGATCCGCTGTCGGCCGGTTTTGGTGCGGGAGGGCTGTCTGCCGCCTTCGGTACGGGTGCGGTGTCGGCCGCTTTCGCCGTCGCTGCCGCATCGCCGGCGTTGTTGGCGGTCTTGGCGGCCTGTGCGGCGTCGAGTGCCTTGTTGCCGTACTTGGCGGCGTTCGCCGCGTAGCCCGCGCCCGGGATGGCCGAGGCGGCGGAGAGGCCGGCGTTGACGTAGTCGCCTTCCGCGGCGTACCAGCCCGCATTGCCCAGGTCGGCGACCTCGCCGACGACCGGGACCATGCCGACGACGTCGAGGGTGGTGTGGCCGATCGTCTTCCACGACGGCATCTTCGGCCACTTGCCGGTCGGGTCGGTGAGCTTGACCGGGTTGTTGTGGGTGTAGGTGTAGGCGGCGAGGTTGCGCGGCTCGGCGATGCCGCCCGCCATGCCCCCGTCGAGGTAGTCGGGCAGCGCCGGGTCGGTGCTCGCCCAGAGCTGGGTCCGAGGGTTGTAGTAGCGGGCTCCGTAGTAGTAGAGCCCGGTCTCCACGTCGAGTTCCTTGCCGGTGAACTGGTAGGGCGTGTCCGCCTGTCCGGTCCGTTCCTCCACCCAGGTTTCCCCGTACGGGAAGTACTCCAGGTGCTCGGTGACCTTGCCCAGCTTGTCGGTGACGTAGCCGGAGGAGCCGATGTGGTCGGCGTGGAAGAACTGCTGGGCGTCCTCGGCACCGGTGGTCTCGACGGCCTTGGTCGTCACGCGGCTGTCGCCGACGAAGACGTGCTTGTAGCCGGTGGTGTCGCGTTCGCTGTAGTACCGGTTCGGGTACAGCGAGAGCCCGTCCTCGCTCCGCTTGACGAGGCGGTCGCCCTTGTCGTCGTAGACGTAGGAGACGGTGGCGCCGGCGCAGCCGCTCGGGTCCTGTGTGAGGGTGCCGGTCGCTGTGTCCTGGTTGCAGACGAGGCGGTTCTCCTCGTCCCACACGTACTGACGGCGCTTGTCCGCGGCAGCTGTGTTGACCGTGCTCGTCAGATTGCCGTTGGCGTCGTAGGCATGGCTGATCGGACCGACCTTCGTCGGGGCATGCGGTGTGGCGCCGCCGTAGGCGTACGTGTAGGCGTAGGTCGTCCGGTCCTGGACGTGGGTCGGGTTGGACGGGTCCTCGACCGGTTCGATCGGCCCGGCTCCGCCGCCTCCGACTGGGAAGGCCGGGGTGCCGCCGGTGACCTCGTGGGTCTGCGACTTGCTCGTGGTGTTGTGGATCGAGTCGTAACCCAGGCTCAGCGTGTACGTGTTGACCGCGTTGTTCTTGTCCGTGTACCGGCCCGACGCGGACGTGAGCCGGTACTGGTCGTCGTATCCGTAGGTCTGGCTGCTCGGACCGCCGATGTCCCCGCCCTGCGGCGCGTTGTTCGCCAGCGAGGTGATGTTGCCGATCTTGTCGTACGTGTAGCCCAGGTTCTGGAACGCCGTTCCGCCCGGCGCCACGGACTTCAGTGCTCCGAGTCTGCGGTCTTCGGCGTCGTAGGTGTAGGTGGTGCGGACCCCGTTGCCGGTCTGCTGGAGGATCTTCTGCCCGAATTTGTCGTAGTCGACCCGGTCCAGGTACGTGTAGCCGGTGCCGTTCTTGGATCCGGTGGCCCGGCCGACCTGGCCGCCCGAGTCGTAGTCGTAGGTCAGGACCTCGCCGTCGGGATAGGTCATCTGCAGCACACGGTTGAAGGCGTCGTAGCGCCAGGCGGTGGTGTAGGTGCGCGGGGCGTCGCGGACCGCGGTGATCGTGCGGGTCTCCTCGATCACCTCGCCCAGCGCCCCGTAGGCGCGCTTCACCGTTCCCGCCGCGTCGTGGACCTCGGTGACGCGCGAGGCCGCGTTGTCCGGCGCGCCGGGGGCTCCGTACTCGTAGGAGACGTTGTTCTGCGGGAACGTCGGGTAGCGGATGGCCTTCAGCCGCGAGTACTCGTAGTCGTACTCGACGGCCTTGTCCACCGCCCGCAGGTTCGCGGTGATCTTCGACGTGACGTTCCCGGCGAGGTCGTAGCGGGTCTCGGAGCGCCCGGCGTCCGGGCTGTCGAACGAAATGCGGCGTCCCAGTGCGTCGTAGCCGGCGCGCGTGACGTTGTTCTTGTCGTCGGTGATCGTCGTGACCTGGCCTGTGGGGTCGTACGCGTAGCTGGTCCAGATCTCCGAGGAACCGTTGAACTCCTTCACCGAGGTGGTGGCACCCCGGACGTCGGTGTAGGTGCGGCGCTCCTTGCCGTTGCCGTCTGTCGCCGTCCGCTCGAAGCGGGTCGTGCCCGCCCGATCCTCGCCGAAGCCGTATCCGGTGCTGGTGGTGACGCCGTCCGGTTGCACGGTCCTGACCGAGCGGTCCAGGACGTCGAAGGTGTCCTTCGTGGGTGCCACGGAGTCGAAGGAGGCGTTGAACGCGGTGTTCGCTGCTCCCTTGTCTTCGGTCACCGGGTAGTACTTCTCCACGGCGCGGCCCAGGTAGTCGAACTTCAGCCGGCCGGATACCGTCATCACCTGGGTGGACGCGGCCCCGGGCGAGGCGGACACCGAAGCGTCCTTCTTGGTCTGCAGGACGCGCCCCAGGCCGTCGCTGAAGGTGACGGTGTCGATGGTGTCGTCGCGCACGGCCGAGGCGGCACGGTCGAGGTGCTTGGTCGTGGCGTACGGGACGGTCGCCTCGGGGTGGTAGCCGAAGGTGATCGTGGCCTGGTCGCCGTCCTTCTCGTAGGGCCCGGTCACCTTGTCGAGCCGGCCGACACTGTCGTAGGACATCCGGAGCGGCTGGCCGTTGTGGTCCGTGTTCCGCTCGGGCTGGCCGTATTTGAGGTTGTACACCGTGGACGAGCGGTAGCCGAAGCTGTCCTCGACGGACTCCACGTGTACGCCGACGGTGGTGTCGTAGCCGTACTCCAGCTTGTAGCGCTGCCCCTTCGCGTTGGCTGGACCGGTCACCGATTTCAGGTTCCCGTCCGGGTGGTACGTCAGGTCGGAGACGGCCGCGGTGTCGTCGTCGAGGTACTCGCGTATCTGGCGCACGGCGCCGGTCGCGCAGTCGACGGTGGATTCGCGGTGTCGCAGGAGCGTGCCGGTGGCCGCGGCCTTCTGCCGTATCTCATGGGCGGTGCCGACGAGGTTCCGGTCGCGGCACTGCGTGTCGGAGCCGCTGTACGCGTAGACGGTCTCCAGGTCGTCCGCGGTGCCCTCGTCACCGGTGGCGAAGGTGCGGGTGACGTTGCCGTACTGGTCGTAGGCGAGGTCGGTGACGGTGGACGTCCCTGCGGCGGCCGCGCCTTCGTAGTGCTTTTCCTCGACGCGGGTGAGCTGCGGGAAGACGGTGGCGGTCCGGCTCTTCGGGTCGGCTTCCTGGTCCGTGGAGGTGTCGAGCAACCGGTAGGTGTTGAGTGTCTCGCGGTACGGGTGGCCGGCGCCGTCCTCGGTCAGCGTGCGGGTGAGCAGGCCGCGGCTCACGTATCCATCGGTGCGGTACTCGTCGGTCACCGTGCGGCGGACGGCGTCGTCCGCACCGGTGTCGCGGTTCTCGGTCACCACGCGGCCGAAGCCGAGGAACTCGCGCTCCAGCCGGTCGTGGCGGCCCTGCTCGTAGCGGAAGGTGGTCAGATGCGTGTCGGCACCATCACCCGTGAGCCCGTCGAACACCGAGGTGCGGGACAGCACCCAGCGGCTCTCCTGCATGGCGGCGGTGTTGCCCGAACGGGTGTAGTCCAGGTCGATACGGGCGCCCATCGGCCGGCTGACGGAGCGCAGCAGGTTGGTGCGACCGGTCTTGTTGACCGCGACAAGGAGTTCGTCGTCCCGGGTGGACTTGACGTGGTCGGCCAGGCCGTCGCCGTTGACGTCCCGCAGGCTGGTTTCGGCCCGGCTGATGCCGGTGGACGCGTTGGCGCCGGGGTTGAAGACGAAGACGCCGACGGGAGTGGGCAGGCCGACGGTGAAGTAGACGCCCCCGCCGAGACTGGCGTTCTTGTCGACGGCGATGTCGGGGAAGCTGCCGCGGAAGGGGGCGGGCGCGGTGAAGCCGGTGCCGGTGTTGACCGCGACCTTGATCGGGTTGGCCCCGTCGGTGAACACCCGGTCGGTGAGACCGTCGCCGTTGACGTCCATCATGCTCGCGTTGGTGAACGAGGTTCCCAGCTCGGCGGAGACCCCGCCCGCGAAGCCGTAGCGGTCGACGTTGAACCCGAGGTTGACGCCGACGTTGCGGGTGGACGCGTCGTTGATCGGTCCGGCCGACCACGGTTCGCGGGCGGCGAAGGAGTAGCCGAGGTTCAACTGGGCGTCACCATTGCCGAACACCTTGTCCGGCAACCCGTCCCCGTTGATGTCGATCAGGTCGACGCGGACGTCGGACTCGCCGCCGCCGAGGCTTCCGCCGATGCCGAGCGACGGCTGTACCGCGCCGGTGGTGGCGGTGTTGGCGCTGGTGCCCGCGTCGGGCGCGGCCATGCCCAGGGCGCTGGCGATGGTGGCGGTCTCGCTGCCGGCGGAGAGCGACACGTTGCCGGAGACGTTGTCCGCCTCGCGGACGTTGCCGCCGAGGGTGCCGCGTGTGGTGCCGAGCGCGCCGGTCATGTCGGAGAACTGGATCTCCTTGGCGCCCACGACGTCGGGGTAGCCGTCGCCGTTGAGGTCGAGGTAGTCGACGGAGCCCGCAGTGATCCCGCCGACCACGGTGCCGCCGAACGGGCCCGCCGCGAGGGTGGCCGACACCTGGCCGGTGACACCGCGGCGCATCACTGCCCGGTCGCCCGCCACGTCGGCGTCGGTGACGATGTCGATGGTGTCCGCGCCGAGACGGGAACTGGTCGCCATCGCGGAGGTGATCCACGAGGACTCGTCCTGGGCCGCCCAGCCGCCCTTGGCGGGAACGGGGGCGAAGACCGCCAGCCGCGGCATGGTGAGCCGCGGATTCGCGGTGAACCCCGGGACGTCCGCTTCCTTGGGCTCCTTGGGAAGTGCGTCCTTGAAGCTCTGGTCCAGCGTGAGTTCGGCCTGCTTGAGCGGCTGGGTGGCGCGGTCGCGGTTGCCCTGGTAGCCGATCACTCCCCAGCCGCGGTAGGGCTGGGCGAAGGCGCCCTGCCCGACGGAACTGTGCAGGGCGCTGGGCGCCGGGGTGAAGGTGGGCCAGCTGGACGTCACGTCGTAGGTGACCGACGCGGACTGCTCGACGAGCAGGCCGAGCAGCCCGGTCTCCGTCGTGGAGTAGTCGACGTAGAGCTCGTCGCCGGCGGTGACCGGCACGGTCAGGTCCAGGTTCGGGCCACCGAAGGGAGAGGTGTCCTTGGCCTGGAAGACCCGCTTGCCGACCAGCTGCCCGCCGCGCTTCTTCACCGTGAACGCGATCTTGGCCTCACCGAGGAGGTTGAAGTTGAAGGACAGCTTCGGCCGCACCTTCAACTGGCCGGTCTTGGTCGCCTTGTAGGACTGCTGCGGCGCGGTGAGGGTGTCCGCCGGGTACATGGTCATGTCGTACGGCGGGGTGATCACCAGCGTGGGGTTGCCCGCGGCGTCGACGACCGACTCGACCCCCTGCGCGGCCGTGTAGTGCGCCTTCGGTGCCCAGCTCACCGCCGAGGCGTCGATCGGGGAATCACTCTTCAGCTTCCACGACATCTTCTCGAACGTGCTGACCGGAATGCTGATGTCGATCGCGGAGGTGCCGGTCGACGCGGCGGGCAGGACCTTGCGGAACACCTCCGTGGCGGCGTGGACGCCGTTGCCCTTCTCGATCACTACGGTCACGTCGTCCGAGGTCGCCTTGTTCTTGACCACGTCACCGGTCAGCCGCAGCGTGCCGTTCACCGGTACGGTCACCAGGGACGGCCTGCCGCCGAAGGTGAAGTCGGCCGACGCGCGGAACACGGTGTTCGCCAAGCCGTTGGCGTCCGTGCCGGCCGGCAGGTTGGTGTAGGTGATGGCCGGATCCCAGGCCACGGTGTCGTACTTGCCGTCCAGCACGGACTGTGTGCGGAAGTAGAGCGCGTCACCCTTCTTCACCGGAATCGACGCCACGTTGCCCGGGGCGAACTCGGTGTGGTCATCGGGGCCGATCCGCTGCGCCCAGAGTTCGGTGTCCTTGTGCTGGATGGTGACCCGCACTCCGTCGGCCTTGGTGTAAGCCGCCCGCGTCGGGGAGGGATCCTGGGTCAGCTGCACGCGGCCGTCCACGCGGACATTGCCGTCGAACGGCGCGACCCAGCGGCGTACCGAGTCCAGCAGCGGCGAGTTGTCCACCTGCTGGTTGAACTGCGCGGTCTGATCGCCGACGATCTCGCCGGTCACCGCGCCGCCCCCGATCGGCACCGGGGTGCGGGTGGAGTCCGCGCTGTAGGCGGGCTGCCCTTGGGCGTCCAGGTAGCCGAACAGTACGCCGCCGTTGTTCACCAGGTCGGTGATGCCGTCGCCGTTGACGTCGCTGAAGAACCGGTCCGAGGTGGTCGTGGTGCCCACGAAGTCCAGCTGGGCCGAGGTGGTGAGGACGTAGGACTCGACGCCGATGGTGCCGGACAGCGTGCGTTCGGTCGAGATTCCCGGAAGGTTGGTGAGCTTGATCGGTGTGTCGCCGAACTTCGGCTCACCACCTGGTGTGGCCAGATTGGGCCGGTAGAACACGTCGTTGTTCTTGCGGAACACCTTGTCCGGCAGGTTGTCGCCGTTCACATCGGTCAGCGTCGACAGGCCGTCGGACTGGCCCGCGCTGAATCCGACCTTCAACCCGACGGAACCCTCCTTGGCCGGCAGCCCCTGCACGTTGTAGCCCGCGAACAGGTGCGCGCCGAAGCCGGCCGACGTGTTCGCCGAGATCGCGCTGGCCTCGCCTTCGCGGATGTTCACCCCGAGGTCGTCATCCGGCACCGACCAACGCGCCTTCTCGGCGAAGGCGTTGTAGTTCCCCGACTGGTCGCGCACGTCGTCGAAGTAGTCGAACGTGTGGGTGTTGAACAGCTGATTGGTCTCGCTGAACTGCGACACCGAGGTGAGCAGCGTCTTGGCGAACGCGCCGGTCCGGTAGTTCAGCTCGTAGGCGCGGATCAGCTGGCCGTCCAGCTTGACCTCGACGCGCCGTAGCAGGTCGGCGGTGACCTTCTTGAACCCGTACTTGGCGTCGACCCGTACGTCCGCCCGGCGGGGCTCGCCGCGCTCACGGTCCCGGATGAACGTCACCGAGTACCTGCCGTCGGTGTCACCGCGGCCGGTGTAGGTGATCTTCTGCGGGTACAGGTCGCTGCCCGGCACCGTGGAGCCCGCCGTGCCGCCGTCGGCCACCTTGGCGTACCGGTAGCGCATGACGTTGTCGTTGCCGTCGCGGATCTCCCGCGCCGCCCAGGTGGCGACGCGCCCCTTGCCGTCGGCCAGCGTGCTGTCGGCCGTGCCGCCGAAGAGCGTGCGGACGCCCTGCTTGTCGGTGACCTCCCACCAGTAGTTCGTGGGACCGTCGCCGTGGCGCACGATCCGGTCGAACCGGCCCTCCACCCGGGAGTGGAACACCTTCTCCGCAGAGCGCGCCTGCAACTCGCTCCGGTGCGCCACCGGGGTCAGCTGCTCACCGTCGAGCAGGTAGGTCTCGGTCTCCAGCCCGGCGTCGTAGCGCGGCACACCCCACCGCGTGTCGACCGTGACCATCGGGGTGGCGAGGTCCCACCCGACGCCGAGCCACCCGTTCGTCCCCGACGAGTTGTAGGCGACGGCCAGACTCGGCTCCAGGCCCGCGCGGCCCTTCGGCACCTCCAGGGGGTACGACAACCGCGCGTCACCGATGTTGTTCGCCGAGGGCGCCCCGACTAGGTTCACCCCGGAGCCGGGGTCGGCCGCCTTGATGTCCTTGATCTGGTTCGGGTTGAACGACGTGCCCTCCGGCCCCTCCGGCCCGGTGACCGCCGACCCGGCGTCCGGCCCCGTCGAGGCAGCGCTGCTGAGCAGCTGGGTCGAGGTCAGCCCCGACATGGTGAGCACCATGGCCAGGATGACGGTCACGCCCGTCCGGCCGCGGACCACGCGCTGGACAGTCATCAAAGAGCCCCCATGCCGCCGGACGTCCCCGGAGCACGGGTCATCCGACGACCTCCACCCCCTGTGCTACCGGACGGTAGTTCGCGAGCCGGGGCGTTCGGATAGGTTTTCCGGCCAAGGTCCGCCCGCGTGGTAACGATCCGGCAACGGGGTTTCCCGCCGGTGTGAGAGGCACTCGTCCAGGCCGTTCTCGCCCCTTGAGCCGTGGTGGGTGCGTCAGCCTTGCACTTCGCCGTCACCCCGGACTTGACCCCGGGCCCACCGTGTCGGTCGGTCGCGGCCCCGGGTCAGGCGTCGCGGCGGCCCAGTGCGTGGAGGGCCTTGCTGCGGTGGGTCAGGGCCAGGTCCATCGCCCGGGTCCTGCCCTCGGCACGGAAGTGACTGGCTGCCTGGTCGTTGACGGTCACGGCTTGCTCGTACCGTCCCACGTCCACGAGGAGGCCGCCGAGGATGAGCAGGGCGGTGCCCTCGCCCTGCCCGTCGGCGGTGGCCCGGCAGAGCGCCAGGTACCGCTCGAGGGCGGGGATGGCGTCCCCGTACTGCCTGAGCTCCACGGCCAGGACGCTGTAGCGGTACAGGGTCCGGCTCTCGTTGGTGCGGTCCTGTGCGGCACGGAACAGGTCCGCGGCACGTCCGTACGAGAGGAGCGCGTCGGCGCGCCGGCCCAGCTTCTCCAGCGTCATGCCGAGGTGGAGGTGGAGCTGGTTCTCCCGCGCCCGGTCCTCGGTCCGGGGGTAGACGACCACGGCCCGCCGGTAGACGGCGACGGCCTCCTCGTCTCGGCCCAACTCCCGCAGGTCGCGGGCCAGGTTGAGGAGTGCGGACCCTTCGGTGTCCGGGCGGTCCAGTTCACGGAACACGGTGGCGACGCGCCGATGGACGACGACGGCCTCTTCGAGCCGGCCGGCGTTGGTGAGTTTCTCACCCATGTGGTAAAGGGCCATGGCCTCGCCCTCCTGGTCGCCGGCGCCCCGGGAGACCGTCGCGGCCTGTTGCAGGACGGTCATGGCCTGCGCGTGCCGGCCCGCCGCATCGAGGGCGCCGCCGAGCCGGCGCAGAGCCGTGGCCTCGGCGGGGGCGTCGCCGATCTCGCGGGACAGGTCCGCCGCCCGGGTGTAGGCAGGGATGGCCTTCTTCGGTTTCCCCTGATGCTCCAGGCCATTGCCGACGACGATGAGGGCATGGGCCTCGCGGGCGCGGTCGCCGGCCCGCCGGTGCAGCTCGGCGGCGTGCCGGCCCGCGTCGGCGGCCTGCTCGAACCTTCCCAATCGGTCGAGGGCGTACCCGAGTTCGGCGGAGGCCGCGGCCTCGCCCGCCCTGTCACCGACGGCCCGGTGCGCGGCGACGGCCCCTTCCCGGGCGGCGGCCGACTCCTCCACGCGGCCCAGCGCTCCCAGTGCTTCGCCGAGCCGGTCCAGGAGTTCCCCCTCGTGCTCGCGGTCGCCGGCCGCGCGGCAGCAGACGAGTGCCTGCTCACAGGCGGGCACCGCCTCCTCGTACCGTTCCTCGTAGACCAGGACGAGGGAGAGGCTGCGCAGGGTGGTCAGCTCGCCCCGGGGGTCGCCGGTCTCCCGGTGGACCGCGAGCTCCTGCCGGTAGGCGTCGAGGGCTTCGTCGGAGCGGTGGGCCTGGAAGAGGCGGATGGCGAGGTTGTGCAGCATCACGGCCTCCCGCGCCCGATTGCCGGACCGGCGGTACGCGGCCACGGCCTCTTCGCAGGCGGTGGCAGCCTCGTCGTGGCGTTCCGCCCGGGCCAGTGCCTCGCTGCGGTTGGACAGCGCATTGCCCTCGCGCTCGTGGTCGCCGGTCTCCCGCAGCAGGGCGGCCGCCTTCCCGCAGGCGGTGGCCGCCTCCGCGTAACGGCCCCCCTGACCGGCGGCGTTGCCGAGGTTGATGAGTGCGGACGCCTCACCCGTACGGTCGCCCAGGTCACGGTAGAGGGTGGCGGACCGCTGCGCGGCGTCGACGGCCGCTTCGTAGCGTTGCGCTTCGATCAGGGCCGGGATGAGACCGCCGAGCACCCAGCACTCCTTGCCGCGTTCGCCGGTTTCTTCGAAGAGCGCGGCCGAGCGCTGGTAGGTGGTGATCGCCTCGTCGAGTCGACCCGTACGGTGCAGGGCGACGGCGAGGTTGGCGAGGGAATCGGCCTCACGGCCTCGATCGCCGTCCTGGCGGTAGAGGGCGGCGGCCTGCCGGACGGGCGCGATGGCTTCCTCGAACCGGCCGTCGTTGATCAGGGCGTTGCCCAGGTTGTGGAGCGGCGCGCTGCCGAAGCGGTCACGGCCGCCGCCGGCGCTCAGGGCTGCGGCCCGCCGGCTGACTTCGGCGGCTTCGGCGTACCGTTTGGCGGCTGTCAGGGCATTGCTCAGGTTGGTGAGCGCGGCGATCTCCAAAGGGCCCGGGTCACTGGCCGCGTCACCTCCGGCGCTACCGCCGCCCGGACCGCCGCTCCGGAAGATGGCCGCCGCCCGTTCGCAGGCGGTGACGGCTTCGTCGGTGCGGCCGTCGGCTGCCAGGGAGGTGCCGAGGTTGGTGAGCGTGGCCCCCAGCAGAGCCCGTTCACCCAGCCGGTCGAAGTGCTGAACGGCCTGTTCGAACAGGCCGATCGCCTCCTTCTGCCGCCGTATGCCTGCCAGGGCGCTGCCCGACTGGAGGAGCAGCTCGGCCGCTCGGCGCCGGTCGCCGATGTCGAGGTGGACGGCCGCTGCCCGCTCCACGGCCGTGAGGGCCTCCTCGAAACGCCCGAGCCCGATCAGCGTCTCACCGACCCTGCCCAACGCGCCCGCCAGCGTGCTGAGGTCAGTGAGGTCGGCGCCGGTCGGCGGGTTGGCCAGCAGCCGGTACAACTCGGTCGCCTCGCGCGTGACCGCCAGCGCCTCCTCCCGGACCCGATCCGGCTCCCGGGCCAACCGGTCCTGTACGGCGGCGTGTTCGGGAAGGTCGACGGTGGGATGCGCGCGAGCCAGCCGCCGGTACAGGTCGTCGGCCTCCCTCGTCACCGCCAGGGCCCGCTCCTCGTGCCCCAGGGCGAGCAGCCGGGTCCCGAGGTCGTTCAACACCCGGGCCAGATCGAGGCTGTGGGCGGCGGGGTCGGACTCGGCGAGCCGGCGCTGGATCTCCACGGCCTCCTCGACCGGGGCCAGGCCCTCCGCGCCCCGGCCCATCTCCGCGAGGAACGCCCCGAGGCTGACCAGCGCCGCCGTCAGATCGGGCTGGTGGGCGGCGGGATTGGCCTCCGCGAGCCGACGGTACAGATCGCCGGCCACCTCCGTGACCTCCAGGCCCTCCTCCAGCCTGCCGACGGCGCGCAGCGCGGCCCCCAGGTTGATGAGGGAGCGCGCGAAGTGGTGCCGCTCGCTGCCGGGGTCGGCGGCGGACAGCCTCCGGTACAGCCCGGCAGCCTCTTCACTGGCGGCCAGGCCCTCCTCGGTGCGACCGGCGTCGAGGAGCCGCAGGCCCAGGTGGGTGAGGAGCGCGGCCCGGTCGGGACGGTACACGGGGTCGCTCTCGGACAGCCGCCGATACAGCTCGGCGGCCTCCTCGGTGACGGCCAGGGCCTCCGCCCGCCTGCCGTGCCGCGACAGACTGCTGCCGAGGCCGGTCAGCGCGCCCGCCAGTCGGTCCTGGTGGGCGGCGGGGTCAACGGCGGTCAGGCGCCGGCCGATCGCGACGGACTCCTCGGCGGTGAACAGCGCCTCCTCCCAGCGGCCGGCGGCGGAGAGCCGCTCGCCGAGCACACCGAGGGAGTTCGCGAGGAAGGGGAGGTGCGCGGGGTCCTCGGCGGCGAGCTCCCGGTGCAGCCGTACGGCCTCCTCTGCGGGGAAGACGGCCTGCTCGCGGCGGCCCGCGTTGGCCCGGCGCCACGCCAGCGTCCCGTACAGCACCGCCCGCCGGGCGGGGTCCTCGGTGGTGGCCAGCCGATGCGCGGTCAGCGCCTCGGCGACGGCGAGGATTCCGTTGTCCAGTTCCACATGGCGGCCCGAGGGCAGCACGGCTTCCACGGCCTCCAGCACCGCCACCAGATCGGCGTCGAGTGGCAGCGCGGCTTCGTCGCCGGTGCCCGCGCCGCCCGCATCGCCCTCGCCGCCGGCGTCGCCCAGCCCGGCGAGGGCGGCGAGCGTGGTCAGGGCGGGGCTGCCCGCGGTGATCGCGAGGTGGGGCGAGGACCGCAGCAGCGGGTACAGCACCCGACGGCCGACGTGCGCCCAGCGGGCGGCCGCGGACGCCAGGAACGTCACGGCCCGCGGGGCCACCGCCGGCCCCAGGTCCCCGCCCATCAGGGCCGCCGGGACATCGCCCGCCCAGGGGTCCGGGTCGTACGCGGTGATGTCGTGTCCCGGGGTGAACAGCCCGAGGAAGTCCTCGGTGAGCCGGTCGGGGTACAGGGGCTCCAAGAACAGGTCGCGGTCGACGGGCGGATAGCAGAACCGGTGGTCGAGGAGGAGGTCCTGCGGATGGCCCGGCATGTCGAGGGCGCGCAGCGCCCGGGCGCCGGTGCCGTGGCTGACCGCCCCGGTCAGGGCGGCGGTGAACACCGTCCTGGCCATGACGGCGGGCCGGGTCTTGTAGTCCAGTCCGGACCCGCCGGCCTCGAACAGCCTTTGCCACGCCCGGTATTCACGGTCCAGAAGGTAGGCCGACAGCTCGTGCGGTTCGGTCAGGGACGGCCGGCGCCCGCGCGCGTGGGCATCGACGGCGACCAGCGCCGCCATCTGCAGGGTCAGCGTCAGTCCGAAGTCGGGCCGGTCCATGAGGGCGGGCGGTTCGACCGCGGAGGTGTTCGGCAGGTCGTAGAGGTCGCTCGCGCCGTAGCGGTCGCGGGCGGCGGTGAACATGCGCAGCCGGTCCGCGTCCAAGGAGGGCAGCAGCATGTCGTCGATCTCGGCGCGCCGGTCGTGGAGTTCACCGCGCAGGGCCGCGAACCAGCGGACCGTACGGCCGATCAGGAGGACACGGGTGGGCCGCTGCCGGTGCAGGACCGGATCGGACAGCAGCCGCTCCAGCTGGCTGTACGCCCAGCGGTCCGCGTAGTCCACGACGAGCAGCACGCCGGCGCCGTCCTCGGCCGGTTGGGTGCCGGTGCCCCGGGCGGGGCCGCCTTCGCGGACCACTGCGTGCAGCACCTGCCAGCGTTCCGCCGCCGGTCGGCCGGGGTCTCGGGACCGCTCGGCGAACTCCATGGCGAGGCGGGTCTTGCCCTCCCCACCGGGAGCGTGGAGCAGCAGTACCGACAGGCGGGCATTGCGGGTGTCACGCCAGCGCCGCAGCCGCTCCAGTTCGGCCTCCCGGCCGATGAAGGGCACTACACGGCTGCGCGCGTCGAGAAGCCGGCTGGGTTGCGCCATCAGCCAGTCGGTCGCCGGGGCCGACGGCGCGGGCAGCGCCTCGATGCCGGGCCCGGGAGGCCCTTGGTAGTGGTTGACGGTGACGCTTGCGCCCGGGCCCTGCGCGGCGGCCGAGCCGGGGGTGAGGTACTGCTCGTAGCGCGGCTCGGTCAAGACTCTCCGCGGGGAATCCCGGCCTGGGCGGCGCCGGGCCCGTGGTGGTGGTTCACGGTCACGCTGGCCCCCGGGCCCTGGGCGCCCGCGCCGCCGCTCTGGATCACCTGGCTGTAGACCTCGCGGGCCCCTGCCCCGCGCAGGGCCGCCCCGAGGGCGCGGATCTCGCCGTCGGCGCCGGGCTGCCCGGCGATCAGTTCGCGCAGCAGCCGCTCGCACTCGGCCGAGCGGTGGGCATTCGCCTCCAGCGCCGCCCCGAGCCTCGCCGCCCAGTTCTCATGGGCCTCGCCCAGGGCCGCCGCGTCGCCCCGCTCGTACGCGGCGAGCACGGTCTCGCGCGCGTGCTCCAGCTCCGCCTCCGCCCCGGCGCCGCCACCTTCCCCGGCCCGCCCGCCGAGCCTGAGCAGCCGGCCGAAACCACGCCGGGTGTGGTCCCACGCGTCTGTCGTCATCGCGGTGACGAGCGTGGTCGCGGCGGTGGCCGCGACAGCTGCGACAGCAGGGTCCACGACACTGTCCCTCTCGAAAGGCAGTCGAAACACTTCTCCATCTTCAGTGGCAAGTCTGCACCGGATCACCCTGTCGGCCTGGATCACTTCAAGCCGTTCTTGTCGCAGGGCAAGGAGCGGCGGGTGGGGGCTACCCGGAGGTCCTGCACGGCTCCGGCCGTATCCAGGCCGTCGGCTGGGACGGCGGCCGCTGTCCCGTGGCGCGCACGCTGCTGACGTACGGCCAGTCCTCGAACCCGAAGGCCCCGCACTCCGCCGACCAGACGCGGCTCTTCTCCCAGGAGCGCTGGGTGAAGGCACGGTTCTGCGAGCGGGACATCCTCGCCCCGGCTCAAGGTGGTCTGGCCGCGCGAGCGGCGCTGACGTGCGCGTGACCCCGTACGACAGGCCCCTGGGGCCGGCCGTACGGGGTCACGGCGCGCTCAGGGGCTGACGGCGAGGAAGAGGTACGCGGCCAGCAGCACGAGGTGGACGCCGCCCTGGAGCAGGGTGGCGCGGCCGGGGACGATGGTGAGGGCGCTGACGACGATGGTCAGCGCGAGCAGCACCATGTGGAGCGGTTCGAGCCCGAGCAGCAGCGGTCCGGAGAGCCAGACGGAGGCGAGGGCGATGGCCGGGATGGTCAGGCCGATGCTGGCGATGGCGGAGCCGTAGGCGAGGTTGAGGCTGGTCTGCACCCGGTCGCGGCGGGCCGCGCGGACGGCGGCCAGGGTCTCGGGCGCCAGCACGAGCAGGGCGATGATCACACCGACCACGGCGTAGGGCAGGCCGAGGTCCGCGACTCCGCGTTCGATGGTCGGGGAGACCGCCTTGGCGTTTCCGACGACGGCGACGAGCGCGACGAGGAGCAGCCCGAGGCTGATCAGGGCGGCTCGGGCGGTGGGCGGTTCGGCGTGCTCGTCGTCTTCGCCGGCGGCCGCGGCGGCGGCCGCCTGCGCTGCCTCCTTGCGGATCCGCTTGGTGTCGACGGGCAGGAAGTAGTCGCGGTGGCGGACCGTCTGGACGGCGACGAACAGGCCGTAGAGGGCGAGCGAGGCGGTGGCGGCGAAGGCGAGCTGGGCCGTGGAGAACTCGGGGCCCGGCTTGGTGGTGGTGAAGGTGGGGAGCACGAGGCTGAGTACGGCGAGCGTGGCGACGGTGGCCAGGGCCGCGCCCGAGCCCTCGGCGTTGAAGACGGCGACGCGGTTGCGCAGGGCCCCGACGAGCAGGGACAGGCCGACGATGCCGTTGCACGTGATCATGACGGCGGCGAAGACGGTGTCACGGGCGAGGGAGGAGGTCTTGTCCCCGCCGTCGGCCAGCAGGGTGACGATGAGGGCCACTTCGATGACGGTGACCGCGACGGCGAGGACGAGCGAGCCGAAGGGTTCGCCGACCCGGTGCGCGACGACCTCGGCGTGGTGGACGGCCGCCAGCACCGCACCGGCCAGGCAGAGCGCCACCAGGGCCACGGCGAGCGTGGGCAGGTCGCGTCCCCAGCTGAAGACGAGCGCGACGAGCGCCACCACGGGGACCACGACGGTCCAGTCGGTCAGGGGGGATCTGTGCGTTGCCGTACTCATATCAGCCAACTTGCCAGAACTGTTGCGCTTGTGCGGTGCAACAGCCGCCTCCACGCCCCTGACGTGGCACTTCTCACGAAACTCCGGGCGTGGCGGACGGATGGGCCGGGCCGGCCCCGCAGGGCCGGCCCGGGTCCTCACATCGCGCGCTCGTGGCCCTCCCAGTACGGCTCGCGCAGCCGGCGCTTGTACAGCTTGCCGTTGGGGTCGCGCGGCATCGTCTCGATGAAGTCGACGGTCTTGGGCCGCTTGTACCCGGCCAGTTGCCGCTCGCAGTGGTTCAGGATCTCCGCCGCCAGCGCGTCGCTCGCCGCGAAGCCCTCGGCCGGTTCGATGACCGCCTTGACCTCCTCGCCCCAGGAGGGGTGCGGGATCCCGAAGGCGGCGGCGTCCGCGACCGCCGGATGGGTGAGCAGCGCCGATTCGATCTCGGCCGGGTAGATGTTCACCCCGCCCGAGATGATCATGTCGATCTTCCGGTCGCGGAGGAAGAGGTAGCCCTCCTCGTCCATCAGGCCGAGGTCTCCGACGGTGAAGAAGTCGCCGATGCGGTTCTTCTTCGTCTTGCCCTCGTCCTTGTGGTAGCTGAAGCCGCCGGTGTTCATCTTGATGTAGACGGTGCCGAGTTCGCCGGCGGGCAGCCGCTCGCCGTCGTCGTCGAAGATGGCGAGCTCACTGATCGGCCAGGCCTTGCCGACGGTCCCCGGCTTCTTCAGCCAGTCCTCGGCCGTCGCGAAGGCGCCGCCGCCCTCGCTCGCCGCGTAGTACTCCTCCACGCACCGGCCCCACCAGTCGATCATCGCCCGCTTGACGTGGTCGGGGCAGGGCGCGGCGCCGTGGATGGCGTGCCGCATGGAGGAGACGTCGTACGCGTCCTTCGTCTCCTGCGGGAGCGCGAGGAGCCGGTGGAACTGGGTCGGCACCATGTGGGTGTGCGTGCAGGCGTGCTCGTCGATCAGGCGCAGCATCTCCTCGGCGGTCCACTTGTCCATCAGGACCAGAGGATGCCCGATGTGCAGGGCCGCTGCGGCGAACTGCAGGACGGCCGTGTGGTAGAGCGGCGAGCACACGAGGTGGACGTTGCCGTCGAAGGCGCGGATGCCGAAGATGCCGAGGAAGCCGCCGAGGTACGTCTCCTCCGGGAGCTTGCCGGGCAGCGGGCGGCGGATGCCGCGCGGCCGGCCGGTGGTGCCGGAGGTGTAGTTCATGACCCAGCCGAGCGTGCGGTCGGCGGGGGCGGTGTCCGGCTGCCCGTCGAGCAGTTCGCCGTACGAGCGGAAGCCGGAGACCGCTCCGACCGCGTACCGGTGGCTCGCGGGCAGGCCCGCCTCGTCGGCGGCGGCGGTGGCCGCGTCGGCGAACCGCTCGTGGGCGATCAGGACCTTGGCTCCGGAGTCGGAGACGATCCAGGCGATCTCGGGGCCGACGAGGTGGTGGTTGACCGGGACGAGGTAGAAGCCGGCCTGGGAGGCGGCCAGGTAGGCGGTGAGGAACTCGACGCTGTTGGGGAGGACCACGGCGAAGACGTCGCCCCGCTCCAGCCCGGCGGCGCGCAGGCCGTGCACGAGGCGGTTGACGTCGGCGTGCAGCCGCGCGGCGGACCAGGTCTCGCCCTCGGGGGTGACCAGGACGGTGCGCTCGGGGTCGGCGGTGGCCTGGGCCCAGAAGCCGTTGGGGGGCGTGTCGGTCATCTTGTCCACTCCTCGGATCTTCAGGCCCGGCCGGCGATGCGGGTGATGCGGTCGATGGCGCGCTCGAAGCCGCTGGTGAGGTCGTCGAAGACGGCCTGGACGCTGCGTTCGCTGTTCATCCGGCCGACGATCTGCCCGACGGGGGTGCCGAGCAGCGGCTGGATCTCGTACTTCTGGATGCGGGACACGGCCTCCGCGACGAGGAGTCCCTGCAGGGGCATCGGCAGGGCGCCGGGGCCCTCCGGGTCGTCCCACGCGTCGGTCCACTCGGTGCGCAGCTGGCGGGCGGGCTTGCCGGTCAGCGCGCGGGAACGGACGGTGTCGCCGGAGCCGGCCGCGAGCAGCTTCTCGGTGAGGGCGCGGGAGTGCATGTCCGCCTCGGTGGTGGTCAGCCAGAGGGAACCGAGCCAGGCGCCCTGGGCGCCGAGGGCCAGTCCGGCGGCGATCTGCTCGCCGCTGCCGATGCCGCCGGCGGCGAGGACCGGGAGCGGGGCGACGGCCTCGACCACCTCGGGCACCAGGACCATGGTGGCGATGTCGCCGGTGTGTCCGCCGGCCTCGTAGCCCTGGGCGACGACGATGTCGATGCCGGCCTCGGCGTGCCGGCGGGCGTGCTTGGCGCTGCCGGCGAGGGCGGCGACGAGGACGCCGTGCTCGTGGGCGCGCGCGATGACGTCGGCGGGCGGGGAACCCAGGGCGTTCGCCAGGAGTTTGATGGGGTAGTCGAAGGCCACGTCGAGCTGGTTGCGGGCGACCTGTTCCATCCAGCCGGTGATGCGCCAGCCGGAGGCCTCGCCCTCGGCGAGTTCGGGTACGTGGTGTTTGGCGAGGGTGTCGCGGACGTACTCGCGGTGCGCGGCCGGGATCATCGCCTCGATGTCGGCCTCGCTGACGCCGTCGACGGCCTTCTTCGCGGGCATGACCACGTCGAGCCCGTAGGGCTTGCCGTCGGTGTGCTCCTGCATCCAGTCGAGGTCGCGCTTCAGATCGTCGGGGGCGGTGTAGCGGACCGCCCCCAGCACCCCGAACCCGCCCGCGCGGGTGATGGCAGCGGCCACCGCCGGGAAGGGCGTGAAGCCGAAGATGGCGTGCTCTATTCCCAGTTTCCTGCTCAGCTCCGTCTCCATGGGCGGCAGGATGCCGCAGCCCGGCCGTCGAGGGAAGAGGTTTTCTGATGCAGCGTCAGATTCTTTGCCGGCCGGTCACCGCGGAGCCCGAGTCGTGAGCGGGCAGATACTCGGGAGGGCAAGGCGGCGGACGGGAGGACCGGTCATGAAGGCACCAGGGGCAGCCGGGAACGACGGTGACACGAAGGGCTCCGGCACGGCCGGCCCGACGGCGCCCGACGGCGGCGGCAGCACGCCGGGGGCGGACGGCTGCGAACTGGAGGTGGATGGCGGCGAGCTGGAGGTGGATGGCGGCGAGCTGCAGACAGAGGGCCGCGCCGGGCCCGGGGCGGACGGCGCCGCCGGGCGCGTGCGCGGTCTCAGTCGGCGGCGGCTCGGGGCGCGGCTGCTGGCGCTGGGCGGCGTGCTCGTGCTCCAGGCCGCACTGCCCGGGTCCGCGGGGGCCGCCGGCGGCCCCGCCGAGCGGCGCGCGCTGCAGGGACTGCGGCTGCGGTACGGGTCCGCCCGCCAGGCGGGGCTGCTGGAGAGGCACCTCGAAGGGGTGGCGGACGAGGCGCGGCGCTTCCTCGGCCCCTCCCCCGAACACCCTTACTACGCCGGGGCCGTGGTCCTCGCCGGGCGGGGCCGCACCGTGGCGCTGCACCGGGCGATGGGCGACGCCGTCCGGTACGCCGACTACGACGGCCGCACCGACCGGGTCCGGGAGTTCCCGGCCGCCCAGCGGATCGCGATGGCCGAGGACACGGTCTTCGACCTGGCCTCCCTGTCGAAGCTGTTCACCTCACTGCTGGCCGTGCAGCAGATGGAGCGCGGGCGCCTGGAACTGGAGGCGCCGGTGCACCGGTACCTGCCCGAGTTCACCGGCGGGGGCAAGGAGTCGATCACCGTACGCCAGCTCCTCACGCACACTTCGGGGCTGCGATCCTGGGCCCCCTTCTACCAGGAGCCCACGCGGGCGGGTCAGTTGAGGCTGCTGTGGTCGGTGAGGCCCCAGGAGACCCCGGGGACGGTCTACCGCTACTCCGACCTCAACCTCATCGCCCTCCAACTGCTCTTGGAACGGATCACCGGTCACACTCTGGACCTCCTGCTCCAAGACGAGATCACCGCTCCACTCGGGATGCACCGCACTCGCTTCAACCCACCGCTCTCCTGGCGCCGGGTCACCGCCGCCACCGAGGTGCAGCGCCCGCCCTGGTCCGGCCTGGACCGGGGGCTCGTCTGGGGCGAGGTGCACGACGAGAACGCGCACGCGCTGGGCGGCGTCGCCGGCCACGCCGGGGTCTTCGGCACCGCCTGGGACCTGGCGATCCTCGCCCGCGCCCTCCTCGACGGCGGGGTCTACGCCGGCAAGCGCATCCTGCGCCCCGCCTCCGTCGAGCTCCTCTTCACCGACTACAACACCGCGTTCCCCGGCGACGACCACGGCCTGGGCTTCGAGCTCTACCAGCACTGGTACATGGGCGCCATGGCCACCCCCCACTCCGCAGGCCACACCGGTTTCACCGGCACCTCCCTGGTCCTGGACCCCTCCACGGACTCCTTCCTGATCCTCCTGGGGAACTCCGTCCACCCCGTGCGCACCTGGCGCGCCGGCAGCGCCCCGCGCGTCGCCGTCGGCAACCGCTTCGCCCGCGCCGTCCCCGTCCGCACGAGGCACGGCGGCCCGGCCTGGTACTCCGGCATGGAGACCGGCGGCTCCGGCACCCTGACCCTCCCGCCCCTCACCCCCGCCTCCGGCTCCGCCCGGCTGCGCTGCGCGGTGTGGTGGGACACCGTGCCCGGCGCCGGAGCCCTGCACGTGGAGGCCTCCGCCGACGGGCAGACCTGGGAGCCGCTCCCCTTCACCACCGTCCGCACCACCGGCGGAGCCGCCGAACACTGGCCGCAGGGCTCCGTCTCCGGCTGGTCGGGCCGCATCTGGCACCGGCTCGAAGCCCCGCTCGCCGCCTGGGCCGGCCGCGAGGTCCGCCTCCGCTTCCGCCACACCGCCCAGGGCCGCTACGTGGGCCGCGGAGCCTACGTGGACGTCCTGCGCGTCTCGGAACCCTCCCACCTCCTCTTCGCCGAGGACCGCCCCGCGGACGCCTCCCGCATCGAGGCGGCGGGCTGGTCGCGCTCGGCGGACTGACGGCCGCCCGCGCCACGGAGACCCAGATGCCGCCTAGGCGAGGGCCGCGTCGATCATCCTGCGGGTCACGGAGGTGAGTTCGGCCAGGTCGGGTGCCGGGCGGGAGCGGGCGAGCGCGCCCGCGAGGCGGTCGTAGAGGAGCCCGTCGGCCCACGCGACCAGGAGCTCGGCGGACTCGGCCGGCCGGGCGGCGCCGAGCGCCGCGAGGATCCCGGCGGCCCGGTCCCGCGAGCCCTGGCCGGCCCGGTGCAGTTCCGTCGCCAGCTCCGGGTTCCGGGCGGCCTCCAGGCTCAGCTCGAAGCGCGCCAGCTGGCGGGAGCGCCCCGAGGTCAGCCATCCGTACAGCAGCGCGGCGAGCGCCGCGGCGACGGCGTCCCGGTCCATCGGTGAAGGCGCAGGCGAAGGCGCAGGCGCAGGCGAAGGCGCAGCTGAAGGCGACGACGACGGCGTTGCGCCCCCGTCGAAGTCACCGAGGTCCAGCTCGGCCAGCCGCGCATAACAGGCGCCGATCAGCGCCGTCCTCGTACGGAAGTAGTACGAGGTGCTGCCCGCCGGAAGCCCGGCCGCGCCGTCGACCGCCCGGTGGGTCAGCCCCCGCAGTCCGGCGGCGGCCACGAGGTCGATCGCGCTGTCCGCGATCAGTGTTCTGCGGTCTCTTCCGCGCTCGGGGGTGTGCATACCGTCACTCTACAAGTGTAGAGTGACGGCCACATGCACACTCTACAGCTGTAGAGGATGCGGGGAACGGGGAGGAGACTGCCATGACTCGACGTGAAGCGGTGGTGGCGGGCGCGGGGATCGGCGGACTCGCCGCAGCGGTGGCGCTGCACCGTCGCGGCTGGGACGTCACCGTCTGCGAACGCGCGACGGGGCCCTCCGCCGTCGGCGCGGGAATCGTCCTCGCCCCCAACGCCCTGCGCGCCTTCGACGCCATCGGCTTCGACGTCGCCCGCGCGACGGGGGACGCCACCCCTGCCGCGATGGACCTGCGCCGCGCCGACGGCCGCCTGCTGAGCCGTGCCGACCGCGCCGCGCTGACGGCCAGGTACGGCCGGCCCCCGCTCGCCGTGCACCGCACGGCCCTCGCAGCCGCCCTGGCCGCCGCACTCCCCGAAGGCACCCTCCGGTACGGCACGGCAGTGACCTCCGTCGAGGGCGCGGACGGCCATCCGATCGCCCACACCTCGTCCGGCGCCCACACCTCGTCCGGCGCCCTCACCGCCGACCTGGTCATCGCCGCCGACGGCATCCACAGCCCGATCCGCCGCCAGTACTTCCCGGCCCATCCCGGCCTGCACTACAGCGGGGAGACCGCCTGGCGGACCGTCCTTCCCGCCGGCGGCCCGCCCGTGCGCGCCGCCGCCGAAACCTGGGGCCGCGCGGAGCGCTTCGGAGTCGTCCCGCTCGCCGACGGCCGCGTGTACCTCTACGCCACCGCGGTCGCCCCCGAGGGCCACCGGCCCGCCGACGTCCGCGCCGAACTCCTGCGCCGGTACGGCACCTGGCACGATCCGATCCCCGCCCTGCTGGAGCGGATCGACCCGGCGGCCGTGCTCCAGCACGACCTGTACGACCTCGCCGCCCCGCTCCCCCGCTTCCACCAGGGCCGATTGGCATGGCTCGGTGACGCGGCGCACGCCATGACCCCCAACCTGGGCCAGGGCGGGTGCCAGGCCGTCGAGGACGCCGCCGTCCTCGCGCACCTGCTGGACGGGGCCGACGTACCGGCCGCCCTGGCCGCCTACAGCGCGGCCCGCTGCGCCCGCACCGACGCCCTGCGCATCCGCTCCCGCCGCGCGGGCCGGGTCGCCGCCCTCACGCACCCCCTCGCGGTGGCCGCCCGGGACCTCGCCGTCCGCGCCACCCCGGCCCGGGCCGCGCGGCGGGCGCTGGACGACCTCTTCGACGGATTCGCGCTTCCGAACCAGGGTGGAATGCACCGTGCCCTGTAGCCCTGCCGCTCGTTGTTGTGGTTCGTTGACCGTTCAACACGAAGGCAGGCGAGTCCATATGACCGACATCGACTGGGACAACCCCACCGACCCCAAGCCGGGCTGGACCCTGGATCACGTCAAGCTGTACGTCGGTTCGGGCGGGACCGAGGGGCAGTACTGGAACAACACCCAGACCCTGCTGCTCACCACCATCGGCCGCAAGTCCGGGAAGCCGGTGCGGACCCCGCTCATCTACGGCGAGGACGGCGGGCGCTACCTCATCGTCGCCTCCAAGGGCGGCGACCCCGCCGACCCGCTCTGGTACCGGAACCTCTCCGAGCACCCCGAGGTCCGGGTGCAGGTCGGCCCCAAGGTGATGCAGGGCATCGCGCGGACCGCGACGTCCGAGGAGCGCGCCGGGTTCTGGCCGCTGATGGTGAAGCACTGGCCCTCGTACGACGAGTACCAGACCAAGACCAGCCGGGAGATTCCGATCGTCGTGATCGACCCCGTTGGCTGACGCGGGGCCGGGGCGCGTCAGTGCCCCAGTACCGCCATCGCCGCGTTGTGGCCGGGGACCCCGCTGACTCCGCCGCCGCGGACCGCCCCCGCGCCGCACAGCAGTACGTTGCGGTGGGCGGTCTCCACGCCCCAACGGCCGCCGCCCTCGGCGGAGTCGCCATCCGAGCCGGATGCGGAGTACGGCCAGGACAGGTCCCGGTGGAAGATGTGCCCGCCGGGCAGGCGCAGTTCGCGCTCCAGGTCGAGCGGGGTCTTGGCCTCGATGCACGGGCGGCCGTCGGCGTCGAAGGCCAGGCAGTCGGTGAGCGGTTCGGCCAGGTGGGCGTCGAGCTGGGCGAGGGTGGCGGCGAGCAGCACTTCCCGCGCCCCCTGGTTGTCCTTCTCGAACAGCCGGGCCGGGGTGTGCAGTCCGAAGAGGGTCAGGGTCTGGTACCCCTGCTCCGCCAGCTCGGGCCCCAGGATCGTCGGGTCCGTCAGCGAGTGGCAGTAGATCTCCGAGGGCGGTACGGAGGGCAGTTCGCCCGCGGCGGCCTCCGCGTGGGCCCGGGCGAGCTGTTCGTAGCCTTCCGCGATGTGGAAGGTGCCGCCGAAGGCCTCGCGCGGGTCCACCGAGGAGTCCCGCAGCCGGGGCAGGCGGCGCAGCAGCATGTTGACCTTGAGCTGGGCCCCCTCGGGAGCCGGCTGCGCCGGTTCCTCCCCGAGGAGTTCGGCGAGCGCCCGCGGCGAGGCGTTGACGAGCACCACCCGGCCGGCGACCCGCCCCTCGCCCGTCGCCGTACGGAAGGTCACCTCGGCCGGGGCGGTCGTGCCGTCGGTGTCGATGCGCAGCGCCTCGTGCCCGGTGGCGATCTCCGCCCCGGCCGCCAGCGCGGAAGCCGCCAGCGCGTCGGTGAGCGCGCCCATGCCGCCGACCGGTACGTCCCAGTCGCCGGTGCCGCCGCCGATGACGTGGTAGAGGAAGCAGCGGTTCTGGGCCAGGCCCGGGTCGTGGGCGTCGGCGAAGGTGCCGATCAGCGCGTCGGTGAGGACGACCCCGCGCACCAGGTCGTCGGCGAACTCCCGCTCGACGGCCCGTCCGATCGGCTCCTCGAACAGCATCCGCCAGGCCGCCTCGTCATCCAGCCGGGCCCGCAGCTCCGCGCGCGTGGGCAGCGGCTCGGTCAGCGTCGGGAAGAGGCGTTCGGCGGCCCGCCCGGTGGTCCCGTAGAAGGCGCGCCAGTTCTCGTACTCCCGCTCCGAGCCGGTCAGCCGCGCGAAGGACTCCCGGGTGCGCGCCTCGCCGCCGCCGACCAGCAGTCCGCCGGGGCGTCCGGCGCGCTCGACGGGGGTGTACGAGGAGACCGTGCGCCGGCGCACTTGGAAGTCCAGCCCCAGCTCGCGCACGATCTTCGCGGGGAGCAGCGAGACCAGGTAGGAGTAGCGGGACAGCCGGGCGTCGACGCCCGGGAACGGCCGGGTGGACACGGCGGCCCCGCCGGTGCGGCCGAGCCGCTCCAGGACCAGGACCGAGCGGCCCGCCCGGGCCAGGTAGGCGGCGGCGACGAGGCCGTTGTGGCCCCCGCCCACGATCACCGCGTCGTACACGTCGTGCCCGAAGCTCCGCGAGGTCGTCATGGCTCTTGGTAACACACCTGCCCCAGCCGCTCCAGACAGTGCGCCTCGTCGGCGTGGGCCGCGACCGTGTCCGGGTGGCCGTCACCCAGCGACCGCTCGCGGATGCCGGAGAGGTCCCGGTAGACGGGCAGCGCCTGGTCCCAACGGCCCAGCCGGCCCAGTCCCACGGCGAGTTCGCGGCGGCTGACCAGGGTGTCGGGGTGCTCGGCGCCGAGCGTGCGGGCCCGCGCCTCGCCCACCTCGCGGGCTTCGGCCACCGCTTCCTCCCAGCGTTCCAGGCGCCCGAGGTTCACCCCGAGGACGTGCCGGGCCCGCAGCGTCTCCGGATCGGCGGCCCCGTAGGCGCGGGTGCGGTCGCGGACCAGGTCCCGGAACAGCTCCAGGGCCTCGGCCGAGCGCCCGGTCCGGCCCAGCGCGATGCCCGCCTCGTAGCGGGCGGCCAGCGTGTCGGGGTGGTCGCGGCCGAGCACCCGTTCCCGTACGGCCGCGATGTGCCGGAAGGCCTCCAGGGCCTCCTCCCAGCGTTCCAGGCGGCCCAGCGCGTACGCCACCTCGTACCGGGTCAGCAGGGTGTCCGCGTGCTCCGCCCCCAGTACGGCGGTCCGGTCGGCGGCCACCTCGGCGGCGGCGGCGTGGGCCTCGGAGAAGCGGCCGAGAGCGCCCAGCGCGCAGGCCAGGTTGTGCCGGCAGCGCAGGGTGTCGGGGTGGATCCGGCCCACGGTCCGCTCCCGGGCGGTGAGCACCGCGCGGTAGCCCTCGTACGCCTCCTGGTGGCGGCCGAGCAGGCCCGTCTCGTACGCCGCCTCCTGCCGCGCGGCCAGGGTGTCCGGGTGGTCGGCTCCGAGCACCCGGGCGCGTCCTTCGGCGACGGCCGCGTACCCGGCGAGGGCTTCCTCGGTACGGCCCGCCCGGCTGAGGGCGAAGGCCCGCGTGTGGCCGGCGTCGAGCGCGGCCGGGCCCGAGGGAGCGGAGCCGGGGCCGTGCGGGAACCCGTAGGCGGCGGTGAGGCGGGGGTCCTCGGCCGGACGCGGGCGTACGACGGTCGGCGCGGTCCGGGGGACGGGGCCGGTGCCGGTGCCGGGGCGGGTGGCCGTGGCGGCCGGGGCGGCTCCGGCGGCCGTCGGGTGCTGCCCGCTCGGGCGCGCGGCGGTCCAGGAGCCGGTGAGGACGGCCCACTCCCCGCTCGCGGGGCGGGCCTCGATGCCGGCCCTGCGCCCGGCGGTCATCCCGTCGGCCCACTCGGGCAGCGGCAGGTGCGCTCCGGCCGCCGCGCCGGGCCCGAGCCGGGCCTCGACGAGCCGGCGGTGCAGGTGGCGGGCGTCGCCCGGCCGGTCCTCGGGGCATTTGGCGAGCAGGTCGAGCACCAGCCGCTCGAAGAAGACCGGCAGTTCGGGGCGGTGCTCGCGCGGCGGCACGGGCGCGGTGTCGCGGTGGCCGACCAGCACGGACCAGGAGTCGCCGAGGTCGAAGGGCGGGGCTCCGGTGGCGATCTCGTACAGGACGCAGCCGAGGGAGTAGAGGTCGCTGCGGTGGTCCACCTCGCCGCCGGCGATCTGCTCGGGCGACATGTAGTGCGGGGTGCCCATGGCCATGCCGCCGCCGGTCAGTTTCGCGGTGAAGCCGATGTCGGCGGCCAGCCGGGCGATGCCGAAGTCGCAGATCTTCACCGTGCCGTCGGTGAGCCGCATGATGTTGGCGGGCTTCAGGTCGCGGTGGACGACGCCCTGCTCGTGGGTGTAGCCGAGGGCGGCGGCCATCTGCTCGGCGATGTCGACGACCACGTCCACGGGGAGCGGGCGCGCGTCGTTGTCCTCCAGGAGCTGGCTGAGGTTGCGGCCTTCGAGCAGTTCCATGACGAGGTAGAGGGGACCGCCGGCCGCGCTGTCGTCGCCGAAGTCGTGGACGACGGTGACGCCGCGGTGCTGGAGGGAGGCGGCGACGCGCGCCTCGCGGCGGAATCGCTCGCGCAGCACCTGGGTGAAGTGGGTGTCCTGCTCGGGCCCGAGGGGCTTGAGGCATTTGACGGCGACCTGCCGGCCCAGCGACTCGTCGCGGGCCCGCCACACCTCGCCCATGCCGCCGCGGCCGATCAGATCGAGCGACCGGTACCGGCCCTGGATCAGTCTTGGCTCCGCCATGTCTTGAAGTCGCCCCCGTGTGTCGTGCTACGCCCTCCCCGGCCGGTCCAGTATGGCCGCTGATGTACGCAGTGTGTACGGCGCGGGGCGGCTCCCGGGGCCCATGCGGCGCATCGCTTTCAAGATGTGACCTGGAGGCAGCTGCCAGCGCAGACCTGCGGGAATGCTGCGCAGCAGGCTACCGGTGAGACGCAGGCGGCGGGTGACGCTGCGCGGGGCCGGTGCGGGGCGGCCGTACAGCTGGTGCGCCCAGCCGGGGAGCGATCCGTAGGCGAGGCCGGCGAGCGGGCGCCACACCAGATTTCGGCCAGGGACGAGGAGGGGGTGGATGGGCGGGGCACACAGGAAGGCGTCGACGGCGCGGGCGTCGGGTCCGGCGGCGAGTACGGGGCGGATCCGCTCGAAGTAGGAGGCCAGGGCCGCGGTGTCCCCCGGTACCCCGGACGGGTCGAGGCCGACGAGCCGGGCGTTGACGCGGTTTTCGGCCACGTACCGGTCCGCCTGCGCGGAGGTGAGCGGGACGCCGGAGCGGCGCAGGACGTGCAGGAAGCTGTCGATCTGCGCGCAGTGGATCCAGAGCAGCAGCTCGGGCTCGTCCACCCGGAACCGTGCGCCGGTGGCCGGATCGGTCGCCGACAGCATGGTGTGGATCTTGCGGACGCGTGCGCCGGCCCGCTCCGCGGCCTCGGTGGTGCCGTAGGTGACGGTGCCGACGAAGTCGGCGGTGCGCAGCAGGCGTCCCCAGGCGTCGCCCCCGCCGTTCTCCCCGCTGAAGGCGGAGCTGTTCTCCATGACCCCGCGGACCGCGCGCGGGTGGAGGGCCTGGAGGTAGAGCGCGCGGACCCCGGCGATCCACATGACCGGGTCGCCGTGGCACTGCCAGGTCACGGAGCCCGGGCCGTAGAGCCCCGGATCGGGGACCGCGTCGATGTCCATGTCCGGCTCCTCCCCCGTCGCTCGCCCCGGTACACCGCTCGGGGGCGTACGGGCCTTGCGGAGCCTGCGGGCTCCCGTGGACTCGGGCGGCCTCCCGTGGGCCCTTGCCGGCTCCGGGCGCTCCTGCGGCATTCCACCGAACGGCCGCGCGCACGCCCCCGCGCGCCACTAGGCTTTCCGGCCGGCGGACCGCACCCGCCTCCCCTCACCACGCGGAGGCACGGTCATGCGTACGGGACATGCGGGAAGGCTCGAAGGGCAGGTCGCGGTCGTCACGGGCGGTTCGTCGGGCATCGGCCTGGCGACGGCCCGGCGCTTCGTGGAGGAGGGCGCCCGGGTGTTCGTCACCGGCAGGCGGCCGGAGGAACTCGCCGCCGCGGTCCGCGAGCTGGGCCCGGACGCGGTGGCCGTCCGCGGTGACGCGTCCCTCGTCGCGGACCTGGACCGGCTCTACGCGGCGGTCGCGGCCGCGGGCTGCGAGGCGATCGACGTGCTGGTCGCGAACGCGGGCGGCGGCCCGGCCGGCGGCTTCGCCGAGGTCACCGAGGAGCAGTTCGACGCCACCTCGGACCTCAACTTCCGGGGCGCCTTCTTCACCGTCCAACGGGCCCTGCCGCTGCTGCGCGACGGCGCCTCGGTCATTCTGCTGGGCTCGGCCGCCGGCTCCTCGGCGTCCACCCGGTACGGGGTGTACGCCGCCACGAAGGCGGCCGTACGGTCCCTCGCGCGCAGCCTGGCACTGGAGCTCGCGGGGCGCTCCATCCGGGTCAACACCCTGAGCCCGGGCCCGATCGACACCCCGGCCCTGGCCGGCGCCCCGGCGCACGTACGCGAGCGGGCGACCGCCGGAGTCCCGCTCGGCCGGGCCGGACGCCCCGAGGAGGTGGCCGCGGCGGCCCTGTTCCTGGCCTCCCGGGAGAGCAGCTTCATCACCGGGATCGAACTCTTCGTGGACGGCGGAGCCGGCCAGGTCTGAGCCGGCCTCCGCCGTCGATGTGCGGGAGCCGGGACGGGCACCGAGCATGCGTCCGCGGCCACCGCGGAGGACACACCCGACGAGGACGAAGGTCGTCGGGGTGATGCTGGTGGCGGCCGCACACGGCGGCATGCTCACCTGGCTGTCCGGCCCGGCCAAGGGCCTGGTCCTGCTGCTCCTGGGCGTCGTGGCGCCGGTGTGCTTCCCGAGGTTCCGCAAGCCGAGCTGGGTCCACCCCGACCACCGGCAGGACGGCCCGGTGCGGGACGACCGCCGGTAGGACGGGCGACGGTTCAGCCGGCGGCCGGAGTGAACTCCACGAGCAGCGACTTCGGCCCGCGGGTGAAGACCCCCTCGGCCGCCGGGTCGTACCCCTGGGCCGGGCGGAGGCCGGGCATGGCGTCGAGGAGCTGGTTGGTGGCGATCTCCACCTCGGCCCTGGCCAGCAGCGCACCGACGCAGAAATGCCGTCCGAGCGCGAACGCCAGGTGGTCCGCGGCCGCGGAGAAGGCGTTGGTCGCCGTCAGGTCGTCGCGGAACAGGTCGAAGCTGTCCGGGTCCTTGTAGCGCTCGGGGTCGCGGTTGGCGGCGCCGATCAGGCAGGTGACGGTGGCCCCGGCCGGGATGGTGCCGCCGCTCATGGTGACGTCGACGGCGGTCTGCCGCATGATCATGTGGACCGGCGGGGTGTAGCGCAGGGTCTCCGCGAAGGCACGGTCGATGAGTCCCCGGTCGCGCTGTACGGCGGCGAGCTGGTCGGGGTTGGCCAGCAGGTTCGCGAAGAGGCCCGCGACGGCCTTGTCCGTGGTCTCGGCGCCGGCCGTCAGCAGCAGGCTGCAGAACGCCTTGATGTCCTCGTCGCTCATGCTCACGCCGTCGACCTCGGCGGTGCAGAGCGCGGACAGCAGGTCGTCTCCGAGGTGTTCCCGCCGGTTCCTGATGACCGGCAGCATGTACGCGGCGAACTCGGCCTGGGCCCGCGCGCCCTCCGCCGCCCGCTCCGGGTCACCGGACAGGTTGGCGGTGAACGCCACGAAGGCCCGGTACCAGCCGCCGAGGGCCCGCTGGCCGGACCGGTCCAGTCCGAACATGTCGGCGATGACCGAGATGGGGAAGTGGGAGGCGAATCCGCTCACGAGGTCGACGGACCCGGTGTCGCGGAACGCGTCGATCAGCTCACGGGCGTTGCGCTCGATGACCGGAACGACCTTGTCCCGCAGCTCGTTGCCGCGGAAGGCCGGGGCGACCAGGGCGCGTCGCGTGGCGTGTTCGCGGCCGCTCATCTGGATCAGGGTCTTGCCGTGCACGGGCTCGGCCTGCCACGCGTAGTTGTCCGTGGTGAAGAGCCCCTCCTTGTCCTTGAAGGCCCGCGCGACGTCCTCGTAGCGCGAGATGATCCAACTCTGCGTCCCCTCGTGCCAGTTCAGGGGTGCGCTCTCGCGCATGGCCCGGTAGGCCGGGTAGGGGTTCTCGGCGAACTCCCGCGAGAGGATGTCCGGGACTTCGTGCGCGGCGGTCATGGAGTTCCCCCATCGGCTCGGCCTGGCGGCTGTCCTGAGGTGCCACGGTCACCGTCGGTGCGGGACCGGTCGTGCTGCCACAACGCTCTGTGCGCACGCCTTCCAGGAAACAGCAAGTCACCCGACGACGCCAGGTCGTTGGAGCCCATGGGAGGTGCGGCAGTGAGGAACGGCCACGTGGTCAGGCCGAATGGATCGGGCAGCCGCTGGCGCACTCCCCCCGGAGTGACAGAACCTGCGGGTGATGGCGCCCTGATGGGGCATCGGGGGGGGGAGGAACCGCGGCAACCCGCCCATGACACCGGTCAGCGGCGCACCCTCGGCATGCCGAGGCCGATCCACGAGATGATCTCGCGCTGGATCTCGTTGTTGCCGCCGCCGAAGGTGAAGATGACCGCGCTGCGGTAGCCGCGTTCCAGTTCGCCGTGCAGGACCGCGCCCGCGGAGCCGTCCTTCAGGGAGCCGGCCGCGCCGACCACTTCCATCAGCCAGGCGTACGCGTCCCTGCGCGCCTCGGAGCCGTAGACCTTGACGGCGGAGGCGTCCTGCGGGGTGAGGTTGCCGTCCTGGACGGCGTTGACCATCTGCCAGTTCAGCAGCTTCATCGCGTCGAGGCGGGCGTGGGTGCGGGCCAGGCGGCCGCGGACCCACGAGAGGTCGATGACGCGGCGGCCGTCGGCGAGCTTGGTCTCGGCGGCCCAGCGCTGGACGTCGTGCAGGGCGCGGATGGCCATGGTGCCGTGGGCGGCAAGGGTGACGCGCTCGTGGTTGAGCTGGTTGGTGATCAGCCGCCAGCCCTTGTTCTCCTGGCCGACGCGGCGGCTCGCGGGCACCCGGATGTTCTCGTAGTAGCTCGCGGTGGTGTCGTGCGAGGCCAGGGTGTTGATGAGGGTGCAGGAGTATCCGGGGTCGGAGGTCGGCACGAGGAGCATGGTGATGCCCTTGTGCGCGGGGGCGTCCGGGTCGGTGCGGACGGCGAGCCAGACCCAGTCGGCGGTGTCGCCGTTGGTGGTCCAGATCTTCTGCCCGTCGACGACGTAGGTGCCGGTCTCCTCGTCGCCCTCGCGGACGGCCTTGCACTTGAGGGCGGCGAGGTCGGTGCCGGCGTCGGGCTCGCTGTAGCCGATGGCGAAGTCGATCTCGCCCGCGAGGATCTTGGGCAGGAAGTACGCCTTCTGCTCGTCGGTGCCGAACTGCATGATGGTCGGCCCGACGGTGTTGAGGGCCATCAGCGGCAGCGGTACGACGGCCTGCGCGGCCTCGTCGAAGAAGATGAACTGGTCCATGGGCGACATCCCGCGCCCGCCGTACTCCTTGGGCCAGCCGACGCCGAGCCAGCCGTCGGCGCCGAGCCGGCGGATGGTCTCCCGGTAGAAGCGCTTCTGCTCGGCAGGGTCCTCGTACCGCGCGTAGACGTCGTCCGGGATCAGTTCGGCGAAGTAGGCGCGCAGCTCGGTGCGCAACCGCTGCTGCTCAGGCGTGTATTCGAGGTGCACGGCCCCTCCGGGTCTCTCGTGGCTCAAGGTCTCGTGGCGCAAGGTCGCGCGGCCGTCCGCCGCCGCCGCGGGGCAGACTAGAACCTGTTCCAAGAATCCGGAAGGGTCAGCGGCCTGCCGGTGGGCGCGATCAGCGGGCGATCACCCCGGTTCCGTCCTGCCCGGGCCGGATCAGGACCTTGATGTGCTCCTCCGGCCGCCGCAGGGAGGCGAAGGCCGCGTCGAGCCCGCCGAAGCCCGCTTCTCCCGTGACCAGGGACGCGGGATCGATGCGGCCGTCGGCGAGGCGGGCGAGGGTGGCGCCGAACTCCTCGGGCGGGTAGGTCAGGCACATGCGGATCGTGACGTCCTTGTACATGCCGACCACCGGGCGGATCACGTCCTCGGTCATCACCCCGCCGATCTGCAGGATCTCGGTGCCGCGCGGAACCGCGTGCAGGAGCTGGTTCAACATGCCGGGTACGCCGACGCAGTTCACGACCACGGTGGGCCGCGGGCGGGCTCCGGCGAGTTCCGCGCAGACGCGTACGGGGTCCCGCTCGGCCGGGTCCACCACCGCGTGTGCGCCGAGCCGCAGGGCGGCCGCCCGCCGCAGCGCCGACGGATCGGAGGCCACCACGGGTCCGGCGCCCCGCTCCAGCAGCGCGGCGACGGCTCCGAGGCCGACCGGGCCGCAGCCGACGACCACGGCCGGGGTGTCCTTTCCCGCCGCGCTGCGGGCGATGTTGCCGAAACCGACGGCCAGCGGCTCGGTGAGGGCGGCGAGCGCCAGGTCCAGGGACGGCGGGACGGGCAGCAGGGCGCGGGCCTGTACGACGATCCGTTCGCCGAATCCGCCGGGGAAGGCATTGCTGTAGCCCACGGTCCGCACGACCCCGCCCGGGTCGACCGCCCAGGGCAGGCCGACGACCCCGGTGCCCGGTTCGGGGCCGGTCGCGCCGGGCCCGTAGGACAGGACCCGGCCGGAGAACTCGTGGCCCATCACCAGGGGCCGGTCCGGGTCGAAGAGGAAGCTGGTGGTGCCGCTGTCCCGGGAGGCCCGCAGGAAGTCCTCGGTGTGCGCCACCGCGCTCAGGTCGGAGCCGCAGATCCCGCAGGCGGCGCTCTCCACGAGCGCCTGCCCGGGGCCGGGCACCGGATCCGGGTGCTCCCGTACCCGGAACACCCCGTCTTCGAGCACCGCGGCCCTCAACGGACCTCCCCCTTGCGGGCGATGGCTTCCATCGTGGACCGGCGCAGGGCGCCGGTGAACCGTTCGCTGTTGCGCCCGGCCCACTCCAGGCTGGCGCGGCGGGCCTCGGTGTGGCCGGTGAGCCGGGGGACGACCCGCTCGGCGAAGAGCTCCAGGCTGCGCAGGGCGGCCGCGGGTTCGGCGAGGTCCAGCCGGAGGATCAGGAAGGTACCGAACCCGCCCGTCTTCTCGGCGAGTTGCTCGATGCGCCGGACGGCGTCCTCGGGGGCTCCGATGACGGCCCGACCGAAGGTGGGCAGCCCTTCGGTGGTCCACCGCTCGACCGCGCCGGCCGGGGTGGCGCAGCCGTCGAGGCGGGTCCCGCCGAGCTTCTCGATGTAGTCCACGATGCCGGGCGTGCCGTACTCGGCTTCGCGCAGGGCCTGTTCGCGGGTCTCGGCCAGGTGCACCGGGGTGACCAGCCGCCAGGTGGAACGGTCGGCGGCGCGGCCGGCTTCGCCGCAGGCCCGCTCGTGGGCGGCCCAGTTGGCGTCGAGCAGCGCGTACCCGGTGGGGTCGGCGGCGGCGAGCGAGAGATCCCCACCCCGTGGCGTCCCGCGAGCACCGCCCCGGTCGGCGACACGGCGGAGGCGACGGCCACGTCCAGTTCCCGGCCCCGGTAGGGCCCGAGCTGGAGCCGGGCCTCCTCCAGGGCGAACCAGTCGGTGGCGGCGGTGACCGTTTCCCCGCGCAGCAGCCGCACGATGGCGTCGAGCGAGTCGGCCGTCATCGCGCGGGAGTGGAGCGGGTCGACGCCCATCATGAAGGCGTCGGAAGGCAGTTGGCCCGGTCCGACGCCGAGCATGGCGCGGCCCCGGGACTGCTGGTCGAGCTGGCAGATCCGGTCGGCGAGGATCAACGGCTGGTGGTAGGGGAGGGAGTTGACCCCGGTGCCGAGCATGATCCGGCCGGTGCGTTCGGCGGCCGCGGCCAGGAACACCTCGGGCGAGGCGATGATCTCGTAGCCGGCGGAGTGGTGTTCGCCGGCCCACAGTTCCTCGTAGCCGAGCCGGTCGAGGTCGGCGGCCAGGTCGAGGTCCCGGCGCAGCTGGAGCGCGGGGTCACCGTCGGGCCGGTGGTAAGGGGCGAGGAACACCCCGAATCGGTGCGGGAGATACGGCTGCGGCTGCTGCGGCATGTGCGGTGGCCTTCCCTCGGCGGCGCCTGCTCTGCTCCGGGATCCGACGAAACACCGACCGGGCCGCGGCTTCAATGCCGCCGCGTCCGTCCTCCCACTGAGTGGGAGGACTTCCGCGGGCCGCCGCTCAGTCGCCGCTCAGCCGCCGCTCAGCTGTAGAGGAAGACGTAGTCGAAGTAGACGAGGTCGCGGATGGCGTCGAAGCGGAAGGTGCCCGACGGGATCACGCTCAGGCCCTCCTCCAGAGCGACCTTGTCGTACGTCACGCTCTGCTTCCAGGCCGCACTGGAGGGGATGTACGGCTTCAGCGCGGCGGGCGGCCCGGCCAGCGGCCCGACCTCGAAGTGGTGGGCGGGATCGCGCATGATGCGGTTCGCCGTACCCGGCTTGAGGTGGGCGACCCCGACGAGCCGCATCCGGGAATCCGCCCTCGGGACCGTGCGGTCGTTGTTGGACTCGTCGATGCCGTAGCCCAGCCAGTGCGCGTCGGTCACGTCGCCCAGCGCGGTCCAGAAGCGCCGGTTGAGCGGGGCCACATCGGTGCGGACCTTCTCCGCCTTCTCCTCCTCGGGCCACATCGCGTAGCCGAGCCCCGCCGCACCGAGCAGCAGCGGGGCCCCCAGTCCGAGAAGGAGCCGCCGTCTGCTGCTGAGGCCCTGCTGTGCGCTCATCGAAAATCCCCCCGGTACCCGTTCCCGTCAGTTCAGGGCGCTGATCATAGCGGCGGCCGTCGCCGTCATCGCCTCCCGTGCGGCGGTCAAGTACGGACGGGGATCCGCGGGGGTCAGATGGGTGCGGATGGCCTCGGTCATCGCCACGTTGAGCGCGGTGCCGATGTTGACCTTCCGGATGCCGCCGGCGACGGCCGCGGCGAGTTCCGCGTCCGGCAGACCGGAGGAGCCGTGCAGCACCAGCGGCACGTCGACCGTCTTGGCGAGGCGGCCGAGCAGCACGTGGTCCAGGGCCGCGGTCCGGCTGGTCATGGCGTGGCTGCTGCCGATGGCGACGGCCAGCGCGTCCACCCCGGAGTCGGCGACGAACCGCCGTGCCTCGTCCGGGTCGGTACGGGCGCCGGGTGCGTGCGGGTCCAGCGGCGCGGCCCCGTTCTTCCCGCCGACCTCGCCCAGTTCGGCTTCGATCCAGAGCCCGTTGACGTGGGCCCAGTCGGCGGCGGAGCGGGTGGCCTCCAGGTTCTCGGCGTAGGAGAGGTGCGCGGCGTCGTACATGACCGAGCTGAATCCGGCGTCCACGGCCTGCCGCAGCAGTTCGGAGCTCTTGACGTGGTCCAGGTGCAGCCCGACCGGGACCCCGGCGGCCTCGGCGACGGCCACGGCCGCGCGGCTGATCGGCAGCAGTGCTCCGCCGCGGAACTTGACGGCGTTCTCGCTGAGCTGGAGGACCACGGGCAGTCCGGCCGATTCCGCGCCCGCGACGACCGCTTCGGCGTGCTCCAGCGTGATGATGTTGAAGGCTGCGACGGCGCGGCCCTGGGCGGCGGCCTCCAGGACGAGCCTGCCGGCGGGAACCAGGCTCATCGGACGGCCTCCTCGCCCGTGGTGAGGATGACGGACCGGGTCAGGTTGCGCGGCGCGTCCGGGTCCAGCCCCTGGTGGGCGGCGACGGCGATGGCCAGGCGGTGTACGCGGACCAGCTCGGCGAGCGGGTCGAGGCGCCCGGCCACCCACTGGGCTCCGGTCCCGCGGACCTGTTCGGCGAGCCCTTCGGGCGCGTCGCCGAGCGACCAGGTGGCGGTGCCGGGCGCCGAGACGCTGATGGGGCCGTGCCGGTACTCCATGGCCGGGTAGGACTCGGCCCAGGCCAGGGCGGCTTCGCGCATCTTCAGCGCGGCCTCGTTGGCGAGTCCGACGCTCCAGCCGCGGCCGAGGAAGGTGAACTGGCCCCGGGTCTCCAGCTCCGCGGGAAGCGGGTCGGCGAGGGCCGCGCGCGCGTCGGCGACGACGGAGGGGCTGTGCAGGCCGACGTGGGCGCGCAGCAGGGTGAGGGCGGTGGTGGCGAAGCGGGTCTGGACGACGGACTGCTCGTCGGCGAAGTCGAGTACGACGAGCGCGTCGGCGAGGGTGATGACGGGGGTGGCGGGGTCCCCGATGACCGCGGTGGTGGGTACCCCGGCGTCCCGCAGTCCGGCCAGCAGGTCGAGGACCTCGGTGGTGGTCCCGGACCGGGTGAGCGCGACGACCCGGTCGTAGCGCCGGTGGCGGGGGAACTCCGAGGCGGGGAAGGCGTCGGTTTCGCCCTGCCCGGCCTCCTCGCGCAACACGGCGGCGGCCTGGGCCATGTAGTACGAGGTCCCGCATCCGACGATCGCGGTACGCTCCCCCGGCCGCGGCAGCACCGCCCGGTGTTCCGGGGCCAGTTCGGCGGCCCGCTCCCAGCATGCGGGCTGCGTGCCCAACTCGTACGCGACATGGCTCATGGCGGCTCCCTAGCGCGGTGCGTGCTCCCTGAATGCGTGTTCCTGCAAGATAGTGGGCTCTTTCACGCAACTTCAAGCATCTCCGGGATGATCTGCTGCGTTAATCTCGACGTGTAGGCCAAGAGTGAGCGCCGAAGCGAACGGCGGAGCGACGGCCGAGGACACGATCGAAGAAGCGATCGAGGACGAGACCGAGAGGGCGGCCGATGACCCGCAAGGAACGCTGGCAGACACTGCTGGACCTGCTGGTGGAGCGGGGCGAGCTGGAAGTGGAGCCCGCCGCCGAGGCCCTCGGCGTGTCCGCCGCCACGATCCGGCGCGACCTCGACCAGCTCGCCGAGCAGCAGCTACTGGTCCGCACGCGCGGTGGAGCGGTCGTGCACGGGGTCTCGTACGAACTCCCCCTGCGCTACCGCACCTCGCGCCGGGCCGCCGAGAAGAGCCGCATCAGCGAAACCGTCGCGGCGCTGATCGTCCCGGGCGAGGTGATCGGCCTGACCGGTGGCACCACGACCACCGAGGTGGCGCGTGCGCTGGCCGCCCGCCCCGACCTCGCCACCGGCTCCCCGGCCCTCACCGTGGTCACCAACGCGCTGAACATCGCGGGTGAGCTGGTCATCAGACCGCAGTTCAAGATCGTGCTCACCGGTGGCGTGGCCCGGCCCCAGTCGTACGAGCTCACGGGCCCCCTCGCCATGCAGGTGCTCGGGCAGCTCTCCGTGGACACCGCCGTCGTCGGCGTGGACGCCTTCGACCCGGCCGACGGGGCCGCCACCCGGCACGAGGACGAGGCCGCCATGAACCGGCTGCTCTGCGAGCGCGCCCGCCGCGTGGTGATCGCGGCCGACTCCAGCAAGCTGGGCGTCCGCGCCTTCGCCCGGATCGTCGCGACCGACGCCGTCGACGTGCTGGTGACGGACACCGGCTTGTCCCCCTCGGTGGCCGAGGCTTTCGAGGCGGCGGGCGTGGAAGTCATCCGCGCCTGAGCGCACAGCCGGGGGGGCGGTCGGCCCGGCCCGGGGCCGCGGCGCACGGCGTCCTAGACTCCCCGGATGGCAGACGATCTTCTCCGGCTCACCGTCCTGGGCAGCGCGACGCCCTACCCCCGGGCCGACAACCCCTGCTCCGGCTACCTGCTCGAAGGCGGCGGAGCCCGGGTCTGGGTCGACGCGGGCAGCGGAACCCTGGGACCGCTGCAACGCCACGTCGGGCTCGGCGAGCTCGACGCGATATGGATCTCGCACCTGCACGCCGACCACACGGCCGATCTGCTGACCGCGTACTACGGCCTGCTGTACGCCGACGTACGGCGCCCCGCGCCGCTCCCCCTCTACGGGCCGCCCGGCATCGCCGACCGGCTGGCGGGGTTCCTCACCAACGGCCCGGACCGCAGCCCGGTCGAGGCCGCCTTCGAGGTCCACGAGCTGTACGACGGCCACCGCGCGCGGGCCGGATCGCTCGGCCTCACCAGCCGGGCGGTGTCCCACGGCATGCCCGCCTTCGCGCTGCGCGCCGAGTCGGGAGGCCGGTCCCTCGTGTACTCCGGGGACACGGCGCCCTGTTCGGCCCTGACCCGGCTCGCCGAGGACTGCGCGCTCCTGCTCTGCGAGGCCGACAGTCCGGCGCACCCGGCGGACGGGGAGCCGGTGCACCACACCCCCGAGGACGCCGGCGACACCGCCCGTGCGGCCCGCGCCGGACGGCTGGTCCTCACGCACGTCGGCCGGGACCTCGACCCGGCCGAGGCCGTCTCCCGCGCCGCCGCCCGTTACTCGGGGCCCGTGGACCACGCCGCGCCCGGCGCCGTCTTCACGGTCGGGCAGGCCCGCGGTTAGGGCGGGCTCCCGGGTCAGTGTTCCGGGAGCCGGTCCGCCTCACGGGTCAGGGCCGCCAGGACCGGGGCGATCAGCGGGTGCGCCTCGGCGCCGCGCCGGGTGGCGGCGAAGACGCGGCGGGTGGGCGCCGGACCGGACACCGGGCGGACCTGGACCTCCTTGAGGTCCATGCCGCGCAGCGCGGAACGCGGCACGAGGGCCACTCCGGCGCCGGCGCCGACCAGGGCCACCACGGCCCGGAAGTCGTCGGAGGAGTGCACCAACCGGGGCTGGAAGCCGGCCAGTTCGCAGGCCAGGAGCATCACGTCGTGGCAGGGGTTTCCGGGGTACTGGCCCACCCAGTCCGCAGCGGAGAGGTCGGCCAGGGACACCTCGGGCAGGTCCCCGAGCGGGTGCCCGGCCGGGAGGACCGCGTCGAAGGGCTCGGCGTAGAGCGGGAGCACGGACAGCCGGCCGTCGTCGGCGCCCGGGGCTCCCCGGTACTCGACGGCGAGCGCCAGGTCCGCCTCCCCGTCGAGCAGGAGCAGCAGGCTCTGGTCGCCCTCCGCGTCGCGTACGCGCAGCCGGATCCCGGGGTGGTCGGCGGCGAGCCGGGTGATGGCGGGGGCCAGTACCTCGGCGATGCCGGTGGCGAAGGCGGCCACGGTGACCTCGCCCGCCGAGCCGCCGGCGTAGGCGGCGAGTTCCGCTTCCGCCCGCTCCAGCTGTGCGAGCACTTCGTGGGCGTGCCCGAGCAGGATCTGCCCGGCCGCGGTGAGCCGGACGCCCCGGCCGCTGCGGGTCAGCAGGGCGTGCCCGGTCTCCTGCTCCAGCGCCGCGAGCTGCTGGGAGACGGCGGAGGGGGTGAGGTAGAGCGCTGCGGCCGCGGCGGTCACCGTACGGTGGTCCGCGACGGCCCGCAGGATGCGCAGCCTCCGGGGGTCGATCACAGTGCCATTCTCGCAGCCCGCGGAGCCCTGCCGGGCCGACCGATCGGCCGGGGCCCGGGCCGGTACCTCCGTCGGAGTGCCCCGCCCCCACCCGGGTATCCGGGCCGGCCCAGGCCGGGCGGAGGTCCGGCCGGTCCCGGCTGATATCGGGGGCGGGGAGCCTGTCCCCTACCCGCCCTTCCGCCGTTCCCCGGGGCTCCGCCCCGGAACCCACGCCTCAAACGCCGGCGGGGCTGGATTTTCCGGGCTGCCGACGATCACGTGCCCGCCGGCGTCGGCCACATCCAGCCCCTCCGGCGTTTGAGGAGCGGGGGTCCGGGGGGGCTGGCCCCCGGCAACGGCGCCGCGCGCTGCGAACGGGGGTCAGCCAGGACTCGGGGCTAGGCCGCTGCCAGGGCGGCCCGGGCGTCGACGAACGCCGCGATCGCCCGCTCCACGTCGGCCGTCGAGTGCGCGGCGGAGAGCTGGACGCGGATCCGCGCGGCGCCCATCGGCACCACCGGGTAGGAGAAGCCGATCACGTAGACCCCTCGCTCCAGCAGGAGTTCCGCCATCTTGGCCGCCTCCGCCGCATCGCCGATCATCACGGGGGCGATGGCGTGGTCACCGGGCAGGATCTCGAAGCCGGCCTCGGTCATCTTCGTACGGAAGAGCGCGGTGTTGGCGGCGAGCCGCTCGCGCAGGTCGTCGGCCGACTCCAGCAGGTCGAGGACCTTGAGGGAGGCCGCCGCGATGACCGGGGCGAGGGAGTTGGAGAAGAGGTACGGGCGCGAGCGCTGGCGCAGCAGCTCGACGATCTCGGCGCGCGCCGCGACGTAGCCGCCGGAGGCGCCGCCCAGTGCCTTGCCGAGGGTGCCGGTGATGATGTCCACGCGGTCCATGACCCCGTGCAGTTCGGGGGTGCCGCGGCCGCCGGGGCCGACGAAGCCGACGGCGTGCGAGTCGTCGACCATGACCATGGCGTCGTAGCGCTCCGCGAGGTCGCAGATCTCGGCGAGCGGGGCCACGTAGCCGTCCATGGAGAACACGCCGTCGGTGACGATCAGCTTGCGGCGGGCACCGCCCTCGGTGGCCTCCTTGAGCCTGGTCTCCAGCTCCGCCATGTCGCGGTTGGCGTAGCGGAAGCGGCGGGCCTTGGAGAGGCGGATGCCGTCGATGATCGAGGCGTGGTTGAGGGCGTCGGAGATCACCGCGTCCTCGGCGCCGAGGATGGTCTCGAAGACTCCGCCGTTGGCGTCGAAGCAGGAGGAGTAGAGGATCGTGTCCTCCTGGCCGAGGAACGCGGACAGCCGCGCCTCCAGCTCCTTGTGCACCTCCTGCGTACCGCAGATGAAGCGCACGGAGGCCATGCCGTAACCCCAGCGGTCCAGGGCCTCCTTCGCCGCGATGACCACCTCGGGGTGGTCGGCGAGACCGAGGTAGTTGTTGGCGCAGAAGTTGAGGACCTCACCCGGGGCGCCGCCCGAGGTCACCGCGACGGCGGCGTTCTGCGGGGTACCGATGACGCGCTCGGGCTTGTGCAGACCCGCGGCGCGGATCTCGTCGAGGGTCGTACGGAGGTCCGCGCGGACGGTCTCGAACATGTGCGGTGCTCTCTTTCTCCTGGTGCGGCGGAGGGAGGGGGGCCGGGCCCCGCGGAGGGGGGAGGGTGCTGCGGGGCCCGGCCGGAGGGAAATGGTCTGTGGGGGCTGGACGCCCGGGCGGCTGCGCCCGGCTGGTTGCGCCCCGGCTTACTGCGCCCCGGCTTACTGCGCCCGGGCTTACTGCGCCCGGATCGTTACGCCTGGGTCCAGTCCAGGATGATCTTGCCGCTGCGGGCGGTCGCCGCCTCGTCGAACGCGGCCTCGAAGTCCCCGTAGGCGTACCGGCCGGTGATGACGGGGCTGAGGTCGAGCCCGCCCTCCAGCAGCACGGTCATCGCGTACCAGGTCTCGAACATCTCGCGGCCGTAGATGCCCTTGATCGTGATCATCGAGGTCACGACCTTGGCCCAGTCGACCGCGAACTCCTGCGCCGGCAGGCCCAGCATGGCGATCCGGCCGCCGTGCGTCATGTTGTCGATCATGTCGCGCATGGCCTCGCCGCGCCCGGACATCTCCAGGCCGATGTCGAAGCCCTCGCGCAGGCCGAGCTGGGCCTGCGCGTCGGCGATGGTCGCCTTCGAGACGTCGAGCGCGAGGGTGGCGCCGGCCTTGCGGGCGATCTCCAGACGCTCCGGGCTGACGTCCGTGATCACCACGTTGCGGGCTCCCGCGTGCTTGGCCACGGCCGCCGCCATGATCCCGATCGGGCCCGCGCCGGTGATCAGCACGTCCTCGCCGACGAGCGGGAAGGAGAGCGCGGTGTGCACGGCGTTGCCGAAGGGGTCGAAGATCGCAGCGACGTCGAGGTCCACCTTCGTCCGGTGCACCCACACGTTCTGCGCGGGCAGCACGACGTACTCGGCGAAGGCGCCGTCGCGTCCGACCCCGAGCCCGATCGTGCTGCGGCACAGGTGGCGGCGCCCGGCCAGGCAGTTGCGGCACGTCCCGCACACCAGGTGACCCTCGCCGCTGACCAGCGCGCCGATCTCGATGCCGGTGACGCCCGCGCCGAGCGCCGCCACCTCGCCGACGAACTCGTGGCCGAGCACGAGGGGGGTCTTGACGGCGCCCTGCGCCCAGCCGTCCCAGGAGCGGATGTGCAGGTCCGTCCCGCAGATGCCGGTGCGCAGCACCTTGATCAGGACCTCGCCGGGGCCGTACTCGGGCTCGGGGACGTCCATCAGCCACAGCCCGGGCTCGGCCTTGTGCTTGACGAGTGCCTTCATGGGGGTGGCTCCAGGCATGCGGAAGGAAGCGCTACGGGGCGTGCGGGCCGGGCAGCGTGCGGACGAGACCAATCTGCCGACCTGCGGGTGATCAGTCCATCGAGGATTTCTTAAGCGGGTCCACAGCCCAGCTTCACGCCTATGCTCCTGGGGTGAAGGGCAGGGGCCGGGGAGTGGGCCGGGCCGGGAATGGGGAGGTGAGGGGCGTGCCGAGTCTGCGCAGCAGGGCGCTTTCGGTCGCGCTGATCGCGGCGGGACGGCGAAGACGGTTCGGGAGCGCCGAGGCGGTCCGTACCCGGGTGGCGGAATCGATGCGGCGCCCGGCGTCGCACCTCCCCCCGCGTTCGCTCGGCCGCGTGGCCGAGGTCTCGCGGACCTTCGTCGGGGCCTGGCCGGTGTACGAGGTCTCGCCGCTCGGCGTGGAACCGGCCGCCAGGGTGCTGTACGTGCACGGCGGCGGGTACATCAACGAACTGGTCCGGGCGCACTGGTCGCTGATCCGGACCCTGGTCACGCAGGCGCAGGCCCGGGTGGTCGTACCGGCGTACATACTGGCCCCGCGCGGGACCGCCGACCGGACCGTCCCGGTCGCCGCCGACCTGCTCAGCGGCCTGATCGCGAGCGGGGGCGCGGGCGGCACGGTGCTCCTCGGGGATTCTGCGGGGGCCGGGCTCGCACTGGCCGCGGCGCAGCGCTTGCGCGACCGCAACGGGGCGCAGCCGTCCCGGATCGTGCTGATCTCGCCCTGGCTGGACGTGTCGATGAGCCATCCCGACCAGGCGGCCATCGAGGCGGGCGATCCGATGCTGGCCCGCCCCGGCCTGCGGGAGGCCGGGCGGCTGTACGCGGGGAACCTGGCGGCCGACGATCCCCGGGTGAGCCCGTTGCACGGGTCGTTCACGGGACTGGCCCCGCTGACGGTGTTCACGGGCACGCGGGACGTCCTGACGACCGACAGCCGCGAACTGCTGACCAGGGCGCGGGCGGCCGGCGCCGAGGTGGAGTTCATCGAGGAGCCGGGACTGCCGCACGACTACCCGCTGATGCCGCTCCCGGAGGGCAGGGCGGCCCGCGACCGGATCGTGGAGCTGGTCCGCGCGGCGGCGGCGGAGTCCTGAGCCGCCACCGCCTGCCGGGCGGCGCCGCGCCGCGGGTCGCGGCGGCGTCCCGGGCCGCTCGGGCACCTCAGACTCCGCAGGCACCTCAGACCCCGTACGCCCCTCAGGCCACGCAGTTCATCAGGGAGCCGACGGGCGCCGTGCGGTAGCGGGCCCAGTAGGTCTCGTCCCGGGTCTCGCACGCGGGCGGGGTCCGGGTCGGCTGCCAGGCCACCGTGGCGAAGCCGGCGTCGGCGGCGGCCTCCGCGAAGTCGGCGTGGGCCCATTCGCGGCATTCGAACGGGACCGGCGGGTCGGTCTCCAGCCGGGCCCGCAGCAGCGGGGCGTCCCCGCCGGGAGCTCGCTCGACGACGCTGATCCCGTACGGCTCCCAGTCCGCGTAGGGGAAGGCCCCCGGGTTCGGCACGATGGCGAGGAGCCGCCCGCCGGGGCGCAGGTTGGCTCGGACGGCGCGGAACATCGCGTGCAGCGCCGCCCGGTCGTGGGCCTGGTTGAACAGGTACACGGCGGTGGCCAGGTCGAACGGCCCCAGGGCCGGCATTCCGGCCGCCGCGTCCGCGACGACGTACTCGACGCGGTGCGCGAGGTCCGCGCCGGTCTCCCGGGCCCGGCGGATCCGCTCGGGGCAGCTGTCGACGCCCACCGTCCTGCGGGCCCCGCCGCTCGCCAGCAGCCGGGTGGTGCTGCCGTGCCCGCAGGCCATGTCGAGGGTGTCGAGGCCCCGGACGCCGCCGAGGGCGTCCAGGGCCGTGCTCAGGGTGAAGGCATCGGCGACCGAGAAGGCCGGCGGGGGCGTTGACGTGTCGTACTGCTGTCGCATGTCCGCAAGCCTGCCCGCCTCCGGGCCGCGGCCGTCGGTCCCCGCCCCGTACCTCCCCCGGACGGGGGAGGCGTTCGGATCAGTCGTACGAAGTACGGAGCTGCGCCCTTGGGCCGTGGGGCATGCGCAGACGCCCGGCTCGTGCGGCATCCGCCCCCGCCTCAGGTCTGCCCTCGGCCTGTGCGCGCTCCTCCGCGGGGCGGATACGGTCCGCCGTCAGGGAGGAAGCGCGGCCGTCCCGTCCAGGGCCAGCATGGGCCGCATGCCGACAGCGACCGCTCCTCTCCCCGCCCCCGCGCCCGTCTGGGCCCGCCGGGCCGCCCACGCCATCGCTCTGTGCGCCGTCCCCTCCGGCCTGTGGCGCATCGCCATGGCATCCGGCGTCTACGTGGGCTACAGCGACCAGGTGCTGCGCGAGGTCTACGGCATCCCGGGCTGGGGCATCGCCTACGTCGTCGGACTGTCCGTCCTCGCCGAACTGGCCGCCCTGTCACCGCTCCTGCTGGTCGGTGACCGGTGGCGGCCGCTGCGCCCCGGGGTCCTCGCCGCGCTGTCCTGGACCGCCTCGGGGGTCCTGGTCCTGGGGACGCTGTGGCAACTCGTGGTCCTCTTCACGGTCGAAAGCCATACGTACCTGGCGAGCGGTACGGCACGGACCGTCTGGGGCCTCGTCTTCGCCCCGCTGTTGGCCATACCGCTCCTGATGACCGCGGTGACCTGGTCCTACGCGAAGCGGCACCGGGCACGGTGACAGGCCCGCGGGGCCCCGGCCGGGCACTACGTGTGCGGGGCCTCAGGCCGCGAGGGGCGCACGGGGGTCAGTGCGACCAGTACCGGCCGGGTGGAAGCGGCCGGCGCGTCGCCGCCGGGGCACGCCGTGCAGCCGCGGGTGGCGGCCAGGCAGCCCCCGCAGTCGCGGCCGCCGATCTCCTCGCGGCGCAGCCGGCCCTTGCGGACCCAGTACGCGGCGAGGTCGGCCGCCTCGGCCCGGTCGATGCCCAGCCGGTCGGCGATCTGCGGGAGCCCCTCACCGGGAGCCGCCTCCTCGAAGGCGCGCAGCAGGCGGCGCAGCATGCCGGGGCCGGAGCCCGTGGGTCCGCCGGTGCCGCTCACCACACCAGCCTCGCGATCTGGAAGACGCCGACGGCGAGCAGCCAGGCCGCCGCCAGTTGGATGCCGAAGCCGATGACGGTCAGCCGGGTGCCGATCTCGGCCCGCTGCGCGGCCAGGGTGGCGAAGCAGGGGGTGTAGGCGAGGACGAAGACCAGGAAGGCGAGCGCGGCCGCCTCCTGGTGGCCGCCGGAGGATTCCTCGAAGGTGGCGTGCAGGCTCGCGGGGAGCTTGGGGTCGCCGTCCTCCTCGGCCGAGTAGGTCTGGGCGAGGGTGGAGATCACGCCCTCCTTGGCGATCAGGCCGGTGCCGAGCGCGGCCGTGGCGTGCCAGTCGCCGAAGCCGGCGGGGGCCACGAGGGGGGCCGTGGCGCGCGTGACCGTACCGAACACGCTCTGCTCGACGTCGACCTTGCCGAAGCCTCCGTGGCCGGCCGCGGCCGGGATCGCCATGAGGAGCCAGACGGCGGCCGCGGTCGCGACGATGATGCCGCCGGCGGTGCGCAGGAACGCGGCGAGCTTCTGCCAGACCTGGGCGCCGGTGACCCGCAGGGTGGGCAGCCGGTACGGGGGCAGCTCCAGGACGAGCGGTTCCTCCTTCATGTCGCGGAACAGCAGGGGCCGCAGGATCAGGCCCATGCCGACGACCAGCAGCACGGAGGCGACGTAGAGGAAGAAGACGACGGTGCCGGAGTTCGAGCCGAAGAAGACGCCCGCGATCATCACGTAGACGGCCAGGCGGGCGGTGCAGCTCATGTACGGGATGAGCAGGCCGACGAGCAGCCGGTGCGAGCGGCGGCTCAGGATCCGGGTGCCGGCGAGGGCGGGGACGTTGCAGCCGAAGCCGACGACGAGCGGCAGGAAGGCGCGGCCGGGCAGCCTCAGCGTGCGCATCAGGCGGTCGGCGACGAACGCGGCGCGGGCGAAGTAGCCGGAGTCCTCCAGCAGGGCCAGCAGCAGGAACATGATGATCATCAGCGGGACGAAGGTGAGCAGCTGGCCCACCCCGTTGATCAGGCCGTCGACCAGCAGTCCGGTCAGCCAGCCGGGCGCGCGGACGGCTTCCAGGAGCCGGTCGGCGCCGCCGCTGACGGGTCCGGAGACGAAGTCGCCGAGGCCGTCCTGGAGGGGTTTGGCCAGGACGGTGGTGGCCTGGAAGACCCCCCACATGACGGCGAGGAAGAACGGGATGCCGAAACCGCGGGAGAGCAGCAGCCGGTCCACGCGGTCGGTGAGGGTGGGCCGGGCCCCGGCCGGGCGGGGCGCGGCGCGTTGGATGACGGCGTGGGCCCAGGCGTAGCGGGCCTCGGCGACGAGGAGTTCGGCGTCGGTATCGGTGTCAGTGTCGGCCTCGGTATCTGCCTCGATGCCGTCCTCCCCCGCGGCCGCCGCGGCGAGGCGGTTCGCCGCCGCCCCGGCCCGCCCGGCCAGCGCCGCCGGGACCTCGGGCGGCTCCTCCCCGCAGAGCAGGCTGACGGCCAGCCAGCGCGGGGGGTGCGGGGTCAGCCCGGAGGCCTGGGCGGTCAGCCCGGCCAGTTCGGCCGCCACGGGCGAGCCGGCCGCCCAGGCGGACGTCCGCCCGCGGGGAGGCGGTACGGCGTCCAGGGCCTCGCCCACCGCTTCGGCGAGCAGGTCCAGCCCGGTCCCCGAGCGTCCTTCCACCCGTACGACGGGCAGCGCGAGCTCGCGGGCCAGCGCGTCCGGGGCGGGAGGCGCCCCGCGCCGGGCAGCGACGTCGGTCATGGTGAGCGCGATGACGACGGGGATGTCGGTGTCGAGGATCTGCGAGAGCAGGTACAGGTTGCGGGCGGGGTTGGCCGCGTCGAGGGCGAAGACCACCGCGTCGGGCCGCTCCCCCGCCGGCGCGGTCAGCACGTCGCGCACCAGCGCCTCGTCCGGGGAGTCGGGCAGCAGGCTGTAGGAGCCGGGCAGGTCGGCGACGCGCAGGGGGCGGCCGCCCGCGGTGCGCCAGTCGCCCTGGGCCACGGAGACGGTCTTGCCCGGCCAGTTGCCGACGCGCTGGTGGGCGCCGGTGAGGGCGTTGAAGAGGGTCGACTTGCCGACATTGGGATTGCCGACGAGGGCGACGAACGGCGTTCCGGTCCGCCGCTCCGCCGTGGCGGTCGCACCGGCCCCGGTGGCGTGACAGCTCATCCGGCGCACCTCAGCCGGCCGGCGGTTCGGGTGTCCAGCGCGACCCGGGTGTCCCCGAGCCCCACGAGCAGCCCTCCGGTGGCGCCCCGGGCGATGACGGTGACGTCCGCGCCGGGCACGAAGCCGAACTCCAGGAGCCGTCTGCGGCTCCCGCCGGCCTGACCGGGGTCGATCCCCGTGATGCGTACGGTCGTCCCTGGACGGCTGTCGTTGAGCGACGGCACCGGACCTCCTCGTTCGACTCCACTTAGGTAAACCTAAGCAGTTCGAGGAGGGTCGGGGGTCGGGGCAAAGTCCCTGATCGACAGGGACTTTCAGCCCACCGGTCCCGCCCCGGCGTCAGCCGATCGGACGACGCCGGGCCGTCTCGCCGGGGCCGGAATCCGCTGTGGGGAGACCGGCCCGCCCGACGCTACGAGAGCAAAGGGAGCCCGAGCCGCACACGCCGGCCGACACCGCGGGTCCCGGGCGTCGGGGCCCCGCTGCCCGGGCGCTGCCGATCAGCGGGAACGGGCGCCCGCCGCGAGCGGGCGGACGGACCGGCCTTCGAAGGAGAATCCGTCCTCGGACATGGCCTCCGCGCTCGCCGGATTCAGGGCCACGGGGATATTGCGGAGCACGGCAATTCGCACGAGGGCGAGTACATCGTGAACGTGCGGAGCGGCCCACAGCGGGTCCCAGAAGAATACGAGCGACGTGACATCGCCCGAAATCACCATCGAGCCGATCTGCTGGTCCCCTCCGTGCGGACCGGACTCAACCGACCTGATCCGCAAGCCGAGTTCCGATCTCAGCAATCGTGCGGTGGAGCTGGTTCCCACCAGTCCGTGCCGGGTCACGGCACGGTGATTGCGCCGCACCCAATTCAATAGGTCTTTCTTCCTCTGGTCATGTGCCACGAGAGCGATCATCAACCGACGCTAACCCGGCATGATCCCTTCCGCCATTCAGGGCCTGGAATTCCGAATGCCGCCGTCGCGCGCCCGGTATCCGGATGCGTCGACGACGGCGACCGGTACGTCGGGGAGTCCGAGGGGTATGCGGAAGCACCGGCCCCAGGGCATTCTGGAGGGGTGACGGCGAGACCGGACACCGGCGGCCCCGTCACCGACGCCACGGCCCAGGCGCTCGCGCGGGCCGCTCTCGATGCCGTGGGGGCCGCCGGCGGGTACGCGGGCGGGGTCTACCTGCGCTCCGGCACCGAGGGGCTGCTGCTGATGGCGGCCGTGACCGGGATCCCGGGCCCGCTGTTCCGCCCCTGGTGGCGGATGCACGTGAACCGCCCCTACCCCGTCGCCGAGGCCTACCGGTCCGGCCAGTCCGTGCACCTGCCCGACGCGGAATCGGCGATGCGGCGCTTCCCCCAGCTGATGGCCGGGCTGCCCTTCCCCTTCGGCTCGCTCTACGAGCCCGTGACCCGCGGCCGCGAGCGCTACGGCGTCCTCGTGGTGCTCCGCCCCGCGACCCCCGGAGTCCCCGTCGGACCCGGTGACCGCAAGCGGCTGCGCGCGGTGGCCGCCCGGCTGGCCGGGGAGCTGGCCGCGCTCGCCGCGGGCGGAGCCACCGTGACCTGGGAGGGCGACCCGGTCTGCCTGCCCGATCCGGGCCCGGCAGTCGGTGCGGCGGTCGGCCCGGCGGGCAAGCACGGGGGAAGCCCCGTGGACGGCCACGCCGCCGGTGCCCGCGCCGCCGTGGACCGGCTGGACCTGGCCGTCCTGTCCGTGGACCGGCAGGGCGTGATCGGCTTCGCCAACTCCCGCGCCCGCTCCACCGCCACGACCCTGCTCGGTTCCCACGGGCCGGACCTCTGCGGGCGGACGCTGTGGGAGGCACTGCCCTGGCTCGGGCACCCCGCCTACGAGGACCACTTCCGGGCCGTGTTCCTCTCCCCCGCGCCGGTGCACTTCCAGGCAGCCCCGCGCGGATCCGAATCCTCCCCGCACTGGCTGTCGGTGGGGCTGCATCCCGGTTTCGACGGGGTCACCGTCACCATCGCGGAGGCCGAACCGCCCTCGTACGCGCCCGAGTCGCTCATGTGGCCCGGTGCGGGGCTCGGGTCCCCGGGCCCGGGTTCGCCCGCCGACCGGGCTTCGGCCCTGTACCGCCCGGTGGCGCTGGCGATCGCGCTGACCGAGGCGGTGACGGCGCGCCAGGTGTCGATGGTGGTCACCGACGAGCTGCTCCCGGCCTTCGGCGGAAGGCAGTTGGCCATCTACCTGCTCGGCGAGGGCCACTTGCACCTGGCCTGGGAGACCGGCTTCCCGCGAGGCTTCCTCGACCGGTTCGACGGGGTCGCGCTGGACGTCCGGCTGCCCGGGGTCGAGACCCTCACCTCGGGCCGACCGCTGTTCTTCGAGTCGATGCAGCACCTGGCCGCCGCCTACCCGGGGATCGAGCTGGACGCCCATGTCGGCGCCCGGGCCTTCCTCCCCCTGATCGCCTCCGGCCGGCCGGTCGGCTCGTGCATCCTCGGCTTCGACGCCCCGCGCGGGTTCAGTCCGGAGGAGCGCACCGTCCTCACGGCGCTGGCCGGGCTGATCGCGCAGGCACTGGAACGGGCCCGGCGCTACGACAGCGAAGCGGCCCTGGCCCGCGGACTCCAGGCGGCGCTGCTCCCGCACCGGCTGCCGGTACGGGACAACGTGGTCACGGTGGGGCGGTACCTGCCCGGCACCGCCGGGATGGACGTCGGCGGCGACTGGTACGACGTCATCGAGGTCGGCGGCGGCCGGCTCGCGCTGGTCATCGGCGACGTCCAGGGCCACGGGGTGGCCGCCGCGGCCACGATGGGTCAACTGCGCAGCGCCGTACGGGCCTTCGCGCTCAGCGGCAACGAGCCGGAGCAGGTCATGCGCGGCACGAACGAGCTGCTCATCGACCTCGATCCGGGCCAGTTCGCCAGCTGTTGCTACGTCCTGCTCGACCCGGCGTCCGGCCTCGCCCTCGCCGTCCGGGCCGGGCACCCCCAGCCACTGCTGCGGCATCCGGGCGGCCGGACGGAGGTGCTGGACCTGGCGGGCGGGACGGTGCTGGGCGTCGACGCCGGGGCCTCGTATCCGGTGACCCGGCTGCGGATCGAGCCGGGGGCGGTGCTCGCCCTGTACACCGACGGGCTGGTGGAGATCCCGGGCACGGACATCGACGTGGGAGTGGAGCGGCTGCGGGCCGCGCTGGCGGCCGCCGGCCCCGCTCCGCTGACCGAGACGGCGGACCGGCTCGTCGCCGAGGCGGGGCACTCCACCGACCGGCCGGACGACATCGCCCTGCTCCTGGCGTCCCGCACGTCCGCCCCGGAGGCCACCACGCCGGACCGGGCGGACTCGGACCGGGCCGACGCGGACGCGCACCGGGCCGCCCCCGACGGGGGCCCGCCGCGCGGGGGACGGCCCGCGCGCGAAGCCCCGTAGGAGACGGCCCGGGAGGACGGCCCCGTAGGGCGCGGGCAGCCCTTGGGCCGCCCGCGCCCTGACTGCCGCGGCTACCTCTTGGCGTAGGCGCGGGCGTAGGAGTCGCCCGCGATCAGGGCGTCGGCGACCATCTCCGGAGACACCGGGAAGGGCATGTTGTGCGTGGTCTCGCCCTCCGCGGTGGCCGCGCGCCCGATGGCGAGGAGCTCCTCGCGGTCCGGGTCGCCGAGACCGATCTCGGCGAGGGTGGTCGGCAGACCGACCGCGCGGCTGAAGCGCAGGTAGGTGTCCAGCTCGTCGGTCGGGGCGCCTTCCAGGACCAGCTGGGCGAGGGTGCCGATGTTGACCTTCTCGCCGTGCATCATGCCGTGCACCTTGTGCGAGACGGTCAGCCCGTTGTGGATGCCGTGCGCGGCGGCGAGGCCGCAGGACTCGAAACCGAGGCCGGAGAGCAGCGTGTTGGCCTCGGTGACCTTCTCCAGCGCCGGGGTGACCACGTGCGCCTCGGCGGCCAGCCGGGCCTGGGGGCCGTACTCCATGAGGGTCTCCCAGCAGAGCCGCGCGAGCGCGAGGGAGGCCTCGGTGGCGAGACCGCCGGCCATGGCGACCCGGTTGGCGGCCACGCAGACCCGGGCCTCGTACCAGGTGGCGAGCGCGTCGCCCATGCCGGAGACGATGAAACGGCTCGGCGCACCCGCGACGAGCGCGGTGTCGACGAGGACCAGGTTGGGGTTGCGCTGGAAGAAGGAGTAGCGCTCGAAGGCGCCCGACTCGGTGTAGATCACGGCGAGCGCGCTGGTCGGCGCGTCGGTGGAGGCCACCGTGGGCGCGGACACGACGGCGATGTCGCCGAGGGCGTGGCCCACGGCCTTCGCGGTGTCGATGGCCGTGCCGCCGCCGATGCCGATGATGACGTCCGCGCCGGCGTCCCGGGCGGCCGCGGCGACCCGGTCGATCTCCTTCTGGGTACAGAGACCGCCGAAGACCTCCTTGGTCAGCTTGACCCCCGCTCCGGAAAGGGAAGCGGTGACGGCCGTGTCCACGAAGCCCCAGACGCCCTTGTCCGCGAGGACCACGGCGTTCGTCCCGAGGCGGGCCGTGTGCTCGCCCAGGTCGTTCATCGCCCCGGCGCCCTGCACGTACTTGGGCGGGCTGATCATCATGCGCGTACCGACGGTCTTCACGTGAATCCTCCTCATTGCGAATTCATTTCCGCTTGCTTATTCATCCCTATCACGGATTCCGGCCGGGCCCGAGATATGCACGGTCCCCCTTGCGAACGGGCCCTTCTGCGGCCGAATCCGGGACCAAGGACCCCAGCTGTTCCGCAGGTTCACCAGAGTAAAGTTCCAGCCAAGTGCCCCGGAAGCGGTGGCGGATCGGCGACGGTGCCGACTTAATACCGTCCCGCAATTCCTATTTCCGCCCCGGACCGGCGTGCCGAGTTCCCCGTCCCGCCTTCCCCTTTCAAGGAAAGAGGCCCCCGTGAAGAAGCTCATCAATTCCCCCGAGAGTGTCGTCGCCGACGCACTGCGCGGAATGGCCGCCGCTCACCCGGGGCTCCGCGTCGAGGCGGAGAAGGGCATCGTCACGCGGGCCGCCGGAGCGGCCGGGGAGCCGGCCGGGAAGGTCGCGCTGCTGTCGGGCGGCGGCAGCGGGCACGAGCCGCTGCACGCCGGGTTCGTCGGGCGCGGCATGCTGGCGGCGGCCGTGGCCGGCCCGGTGTTCACCTCCCCGGTGCCGGACAACATCGCGGCCGCCACCTGCGCGGTCGACGCGGGTGCGGGCGTCCTGCACATCGTGAAGAACTACACGGGCGACATCCTCAACTTCACGATGGCGGCGGAGGACTGCGAGGACGAGGGCGTCGAGGTCGAGCAGGTCGTCGTGGACGACGACGTGGCCGTCGCGCGGACCGAGCACGGACCCGGCCGCCGCGGCACGGGCGCCACCCTGTTCGTGGAGAAGATCGCCGGCGCGCTCGCCGAGGAGGGCGCCCCGCTCGCCGAGGTGGCCGCGGTGGCCCGCAAGGTCAACGCGAACGCCCGCAGCTACGGCGTCGCGCTCACCTCCTGCACCACCCCCGCCAAGGGCAGCCCCAACTTCACCCTCGGCGAGGACGAGATCGAGCTGGGCATCGGCATCCACGGCGAGCCGGGCCGCGAGCGGCGGGGGCTCATGACGGCCGCCGAGACCGCCGAGGCGATGCTCGACGCCATCCTCGACGACCTCCCGGAGGCCGCCGGCGCCCCCGTCATCCTCCTCGTCAACGGCCTGGGCGGGACCCCGCCCGTGGAGCTGTACATCATGCGCGCGGAGGTCGAGCGGGTGCTCGGCGAGCGCGGGATCACCGTGGCCCGCTCCCTCGTCGGCAACTACGTCACCAGCCTGGACATGGCCGGCTGCACCCTCACCCTGTGCCGCGCCGACGAGGAGCTGCTGCGCCTGTGGGACGCGCCGGTCGACACCCCGTCCCTGCGCTGGGGCTGCTGACCCCGCCCGCCCTCCCCCTCCCGACACTCTCCAGGAGCCCTTCTCCATGACCGCCACGCCCGCCACCCCGACAACCTCCGCGCCCCACTCCACCGAGGCCGCCGTGCTGGACACCGCCTACTTCCGCCGCTGGATCGCCGAGACCAACCGGCTCGTACGGCGGGACAGCGCGCGCCTCACCGAGCTGGACGCGGTCATCGGCGACGGGGACCACGGGGCCAATCTCGTACGGGGCTTCGGCGCCGTCGGCGCGGCCGTGGCCGAGCAGCGGCCCGCCACCCCGGGGGCCCTGCTGACGCTGGCCGGCACCACCCTGACGAACACCGTGGGCGGTGCCTCCGGCCCGCTGTTCGGCACCGCGCTGCGCCGCACGGGCAAGGTGCTCGGCGACACCGGGGCGCCGACGGTGGCGGAGCTGGGGGCCGCGCTCGGCGCCGGGCTGAAGTCGGTGCAGAAGCTGGGCGGCGCCGAGCTCGGCGACGCCACCCTGGTGGACGCCCTGGCTCCCGCGGTGACGGCGCTGGCCGAAGCCGCCGAGGCGGACCGGCCGCTGCGCGAAGCCCTGGACGAAGCCGTACGGGCGGCCCGCGCGGGGGCCGACGCCACCGAGCCGCTCGAAGCCCGCAAGGGCCGGGCCAGTTACCTCGGCGAGCGAAGCATCGGCCACCAGGACGCCGGGGCGAACTCCGTGGCCCTGCTGATGGAGGCGCTGCGCTCCGCGGTGGACGCGCCCGAGGCGGAACTCGCCCCTGCGGAGCCGGCCGCCGCCGAGGCGCCGGTGGAGGAACCGGCGCGGGCACCGAAGGCCCGTACCGGCCGCGTCGGCATCGTGCTCGTCTCGCACAGCAAGGCGGTCGCGGAGTCCGTGGCGGCACTGGCCGGCGCGCTGATCGGCTCGGTCGAGCCGGCTCCGCTGGCGGTGGCGGGCGGCACCCCCGACGGCGGCATCGGCACCAGCGCGGAGCTGATCACGGCCGCCGCGCGCTCGGTGGACGAGGGCCGGGGCGTGGCGGTGCTCTGCGACATGGGAAGCGCGGTGCTGACGGTGAACGCCCTGCTCGGCGAAGAGCCCTCGCAACTGCCCGAAGGCGCACGGATCGTGGACGCGCCGTTCCTGGAGGGCGCCGTGGCCATCACGCTGACCTCGGCGATCGGCGGCGACCTCGACGCCGTCCTGGCCGCCGCAGAGGATGCGCGCGGCTACCGCAAGCGCTGACCGGACACCGGACACCGGTGGGCGGTCCTCCCTCGGGAGGGCCGCCCACCGGCTTTCGTGGCCGGCGGATTTCACGCCGTGGCAGCATCGGGCGCATGACACCCAGGAAGATCCGCGGCGCGGCCGAACGGATGCGCGGCTACGCCTGCGTCCAGGAGGCCCGCGACCCCGGGGTCGCGGCCGAGCGGCTGCGCGAGTTCGCCGGGGACGACATCATGCCCGTGCGGCTGTACACCGCGCAGAGCCTCGCGGCTCCGTCCGACGTCCTGCTCCGGCTGGCCCGCGACGAGGAGGCCTGCGTACGGTCGAGCGTCCTGCTCAACCCGGCGGCGGACGACCCGGTGCTCCGCGCCCTGGCCGAAGCGGAACGGGCCGCCTCCCCCCGTCGGTTCTGGAGACGGCCGGACTTCTCGGTGCGCCGGCTCGTCGTCCATCACCCGGGGGCCTCGGCGGCGCTGCGCGCCGAGCTCCTCGCCGAGGGCGCCTGCGGCTGCCCCCGCAAGTGCGACGCCCTGGAGACCTGGGAGTTCCGGATGGAGTGGTTGAGGAAAGCCGGGCTGCGCTGAGCCGACGCCGGTCGGCGGTCGGCGGTCGGCAGTCGGCAGTCGGCAGTCGGCAGTCGGCAGTCGGCAGTCGGCGGTCGGTGGTCGGCCGCAAGGGCTGTCGGTGGTGCTTGGTAGAACTGTCGTCGGACGACACCGCACGGCCGGGCACCACCGCCCGCCATACCGTCAGGAGCTGGGCACATGACCATCGGGACCCACCTGAGCGAGCTCGGCGGCCTGCCCGCCTTCGACTTCCCGGGGCCCAAGGACACCCGTGCGCTGCCCGAGCCGGGGGACGTGGCCTGGCGGATCTCGGTGGCGACGTACGACGCCGAGGAGGAGTGGGCGCAGGCCTTCGGCCGGTTCACCGAGTCCGTGGACACCCGGCAGGTACGGGCCCTGATCGTGGGCGGCTGGTCCGATGCGTACGAGGCCTCCAGCGCCGGGATCGTCGAGGCGCTGGTCGAAGCCGCTCCGAAGTTCCCCGCTCTGCGGGCGCTGTTCGTCGGTGACATCACCTTCGAGGAGTGCGAGATCTCCTGGATCCAGCAGTCGGACGTGGGTCCGCTGCTGCCGGCGTATCCCGCGCTGGAGGAGTTCGGAGTGCGCGGCGGCGAAGGCCTGGTCTTCCCGCCCGTGGCGCACGCGGCGCTGCGCGTGCTGCGCCTGGAGGCCGGCGGACTCCCGAAGGAGGCGGTGGCCGGGGTCGCGCGGAGCGAGTTCCCCGCCCTCACCGAACTCGACCTGTGGCTGGGCACCCCCGATTACGGCGGGGATGCCGAAGTCGGCGACCTGGAGCCGTTCCTGAGCGGCGAGCGGCTGCCCGCACTGCGCCGGCTCGCGCTGCGCAACAGCGCGATCCAGGACGCGGTCGCGGCGGCGCTCGCCACCGCTCCGATCGTGGAGCGGCTGGAGGTGCTCGACCTCTCCATGGGCGTCCTGACCGACGCAGGCGCCCGGGCCCTGCTGGCGGGGCGCCCCCTCACCCATCTCACCAAGCTCGACCTGCACCACCACTACGTCGGCTCACCGCTTCGGGAGCGGCTGAGCGCGGCGCTCGCCCCCCACGGCGTGGAGGTGGACCTGAGCGACCCCCAGACCGCGGACGTCGATGACGACGCCGAGTACCGCTACGTCGCGGTCGCGGAGTGACGCGTACGGCTCCCGCGGCCTTCGCCGTCGTCGGCAATCCGGGCAACCGCCGGGTCGCCCTCTTCCAGGAGGCCGTGCGCGCCGCCGGACTGCCCGAACCACGGGTGGTTCCGTGGCGGGACGTGCTGACCGGCCGGGCCGTCTTCCGTGCGGGCGAGAACGTGCGGATCGACTCCCCCGGCGAGGACCCCGAGGTGGAGGGGCTGCTGCGCGGGACCGCCGACACCACCCGGGTCGAGGGCACGGGGCTCTGGTACCGCCGGTTCACCGAGGTGGTGCACACGGTGGCGCAGGGGGTGCGGTCGGCCGGCGGCACGCTGACGAGCGACCCCGACGACCTCGGAGTGCTGTTCGACAAGCGGCTCTGCCACGGGGTGCTGGCGGCCGCCGGGATTCCCGTACCGGCCTCCCCGACCTCGGGACCGGACGCCGTCCGCACCCCGGTGCGCGGCTGGGAGGAGGTCCGGGGGGTGCTCGAACTCCCCGGCTACCGGCGGGCGTTCGTGAAGCTCGCGCACGGCTCCTCGGCCTCCGGGGTGCTCGCGGTGGAGACGGGCGCGGGCGGCCGGATCCGCGCCACGACCTCCGTGGAACGGGCCCCTTCGGGAGCACTCCACAACTCGCTGCGCCTGCGGAGGTACGAGGACGAGCGGGTGATCGGCGCCATCGTCGACGCCCTGGCCCCCGACGGCCTGCACATCGAGCGGTGGCTGCCGAAGGCTTCCCAGCAGGGGCGCTCGGCCGATCTGCGGGTGGTCGTCATCGCCGGCCGGGCCACCCACGCCGTGGTCCGCACGGCCGCCGGTCCGCTCACGAACCTGCACCTCGGCGGTGCCCGCGGCGATCTCGACGCGGCCGTGGCCGCCGTGACGGCGGCGGGCGGCCACTGGGAGACGGACGCGCTCGCCGTCTGCGAACGGGCGGCCGCCGCCTTCCCGCGCACCCTGTGCGTCGGGGTCGATCTGCTGCCCGCCCTCGGCTGGCGGGGCTTCGCCGTGGGCGAGGTCAACGCCTTCGGGGACCTGCTGCCCCGGCTGACGGGACTGCCCGGCTCGCCCGCCGAAGGCCTGGACACCTATGCGGCCCAAGTGGCCGCCGTACGACAGGAACCGCATGCACGCGCCCCCGTCCACCCCTGACATGAACGAGGTCGTCGGCCGCGACGACCTGCTGCTCGTCACCCTCGACACGCTGCGCCACGACGTGGCCGCGCGTCTTGCCGCCGAGGGGCGGATCCCGAACCTGGCCGCGCACCTGCCCGGCGGGGCGTGGGAGCGGCGGCACGCGCCGGGGAGTTTCACCTACGCCTCCCACCAGGCCATGTTCGCGGGCTTCCTGCCCACTCCCGACGGGCCGGGCCCGCATCCGCGGCTGTTCGCCGCCCGCTTCCCGGGCAGTGAGACCACGGCCGGGCGCACCTGGGTCTTCGACACCCCGGACCTGGTGTCGGGGCTGGCCGGGGCGGGCTACCGGACCGTGTGCGTGGGGGGCGTCGGCTTCTTCAACAAGGCGGCCGCGCTGGGCTCCGTACTGCCCGGGATGTTCCAGGAGTCGCACTGGGAACCGGAGTTCGGGGTGGCGTCACCCACCTCCTTCGAGGCCCAGGTGTCCCGCGTCGAGCGAGTGGTGGCCGAACTGCCTCACGACCGGCGGCTGTTCCTCTTCCTGAACGTGTCGGCGATGCACCAGCCCAACTGGTTCCACTCCCCCGGGGCGACCGCGGCGGACGGCGACTCCCGGGAGACGCACGCGGCCGCGCTGGAGTACGTCGACCGGCACATCGGACGGCTCTTCGCCGCGATGCGATCACGGCGCCGCTGTTTCGCGATCGTCTGCTCCGACCACGGGACCACGTACGGGGAGGACGGGTACACGGGGCACCGGCTCGCCCACGAGGCGGTCTGGACGATCCCGTACGCACAGTTCCACCTGAACCACGAGGAGCCCGGCCCCCGATGATCCCCATGACCGCGATATCCCCGATGCCCCCGATGACTCCGATGACTCCTGTGAACAGCCCGACCCCTTACGAGAATTACGTCTACGCCTACCCGCACAAGACGGCGTACCGCCCCCTGCCCGAGCGGCCGGAACTGAGCGCACTGTGGGCCGAGCAGCCCAAGGACGCCCTCTCGCTCTACCTCCACGTCCCCTTCTGCGAGGTGCGCTGCGGGTTCTGCAACCTCTTCACCCGGATCGGTGCGCCGGAGGGACTGACCACGGCCTACCTCGACGCGCTGGAGCGGCAAGCCCGTTCGGTGCGGAATGCGTTGGGCGACGCGGAGCCCGTGCGGTTCGCGGCGGCGGCCTTCGGCGGCGGGACCCCGACCTTCCTGACGGCGTCCGAGCTGGAGCGGCTCTGCGACATCGCGGAGAAGACCGCGGGCGCCGACCTGCGGGCGGTGCCGCTGTCGGTGGAGGCCTCGCCGGCCACGGCCACGGCGGACCGGCTCGCCGTACTGGCCGACCGGGGAACGACCCGGCTCAGCCTGGGCGTACAGAGCTTCGTGCCCGCCGAGGCCCGCTCCGCCGTGCGTCCGCAGAAGCGGGCGGAGGTGGAGGCGGCCCTGTCGAGGATCCGGGACGCGGCGATACCGGTCCTGAACATCGACTTGATCTACGGCATCGACGGGCAGACGGAGGAGAGCTGGCGCCTCTCGCTGGACGCGGCCCTCGCCTGGCGCCCCGAGGAGCTCTACCTCTACCCGCTGTACGTGCGCCCCCTGACGGGCCTGGGGCGCAGGCCGGGCGAGTCCACGGCCGCCGGGTGGGACGAGCAGCGGCTGCGGCTGTACCGGGCCGGGCGGGACCACCTGCTGGCCGCCGGGTACGAGCAGGTGTCGATGCGGATGTTCCGCCGGGCCGACGCGCCCGCGGTGGGCCCGGAGGACCACGCCTGTCAGACCGACGGCATGATCGGTCTCGGCTGCGGGGCCCGCTCCTACACGGCCGGGCTGCACTACTCCTTCGACTACGCGGTCGGCATGAGCGAGATCCGCGGCATCATCGACGACTACGTGAGCCGCCCGGAGGAGGACTTCGCGCGGGCCGAGCACGGCCGGTGGATCGACGGGCAGGAGGCCCGGCGCAGGCACCTCCTGCAGTCCCTCCTCCAGGCGCGCGGGATGCCGGTGGGCGAGTACCGGGAGCGGTTCGGGAGCGGTCCGTGGGAGGACTTCCCGGCGGAGCTGTCGGCCTTCGCGGAGCGCGGCTGGCTCGTGGACGACCCGGAGCTGCTGCGGCTTTCCCCGGAGGGTCTGGCGCACTCGGACGCGGCGGGCCCGGCACTGTTCTCGGCGGACGTACGGGCCACGATGGCCGCGTACGCGCGCAAGTGACCGGGGCCGGGGCCGGCGCCGGGGCGGCGAGAGGGGCGGCGAGCGGGGCCCCGATGGACCTGACCGTGCTCTACCGGGGCCCGCTGTCCTCCTGCGACTACGACTGCCCCTACTGCCCGTTCGCCAAGCGGCGCGACAGCCGGGAGCTGCTGACGGCAGACCGGGCCGCCCTGGAACGGTTCACCGGCTGGGCCGCCGGGAACACCGGCGACCGGCTGTCCGTCCTGTTCACCCCGTGGGGCGAGGGATTGGTCCGCTCCTGGTACCGGCGCGCCCTGGTGGAGCTGTCGCACCTGCCGCACGTGCGCCGGGTCGCGATCCAGACCAACCTGAGCGGCCGCACCGGCTGGACCGCCGAGGCCGACCGGGACACGCTCGCGCTGTGGTGCACGTACCACCCGGGGCAGACCCCGTACGACCGCTTCCTGGGCAAGTGCCGGGAACTGACCGCCGCCGGGGTGCGGTTCAGCGTGGGCGTGGTCGGCCTGCCCGAACACCTCGCGGAGGCCCGCCGGCTGCGCGCCGCGCTGCCGCCCGAGGTGTACCTGTGGGTCAACGCGGCCGAGGGGCACACGTACACCGATCCGGAAGCGGACGACTGGACCGCCCTGGACCCGCTCTTCCCCTTCAGCCGCCACCCGCACCGCTCGGCGGGCCTGCCCTGCCGCACGGGCGCCTCGGTGATCTCGGTGGACGGCGCCGGCACGGTCCGCCGCTGCCACTTCGTCAAGGCGGAGCTGGGCAACCTCTACGACGGCTCCTACCGGGCCGCCCTGCGCCCGCGCGCCTGCCCCCTCGCGGTCTGCGAGTGCCACATCGGCTACGTCCACTTGGAGACGCTCCCGCTCTACGACGTCTTCGCGGGCGGCGTCCTGGAGCGGATCCCCGCCCTCCCCTGACACGGGAGGGCGGCGGGTGGGCAAAGCGGAGGGAAATTTACCCGCGGTCACATGCGGTTATCGCACACGGTGATCGCGCAGCGTTTACACGGCGTTCATGACGCGCAGGGCGGCCGGCCCGCCGCCGGACGACGAAATCCGCAGGTGAACAGGTCTTGACCTGCGGATCTCTCGGATATTCCATTCGGCCCGGGAGCCACCGAACCAGACGTGCCCACCACCGCCTCGGAGGCGATACCGCTCCCGCGCTCACTCACCGCATCTGCCGATCGGAACACCGCACCGATGTCTGACACGATCAGCGCCCCTCAGGCCCTCTCCCCCGCCACCGGTCCCGTGCCCCAGAAGCTCAAGCGTTCCATCGGGGTCGTCGGCGGAACCCTGCTCACCCTCTCGTGCGTGACGCCGGCCTCGACCCTCTTCGTCGTGGTCCCGGACCTCTTCTCCAGCCTCGGCACCTGGACCGCGCTCACCATCGCCATCGGCTCCCTGCTCTGCATCGGGGTCGCGTTCTGCTACTCGGAGCTGGGCACCCTCATCCCCAGCGCCGGCGGCGAATACGCGATGGTGTCCACCCTGTCCGGCCGGCTCGCGGGCTGGCTGGTCTTCGTCCTGTCCCTGCTGGTCGTGATGATCGTGCCGCCCGTGATCGCCATGGGCACCGCCGACTACCTAGCCCCCGTCGTCGACGTACCGGCCCCGGCCGCCGGCGCCGCCGTGATGCTGCTCGCCACCCTCGCCGGCCTCCTCGACCTGCGGGCCAACGCCTGGATCACCGGCATCTTCCTCGTCCTGGAGGTCGTGGCCGCCGGGCTCGTCGCCGTACTCGGCTTCGCCCACAGCGAGCGGGGCGCCGGCGCCCTCGTGCACGGCACCGTGGCGGCGGAGGGCGGCGGTACCTCCACCGTCACCGCGATGATGGTCGTCTCCGGGCTCGCCATCGCCCTCTTCGTCACCCAGGGGTTCTCCACGGCCGTCTACCTCTCGGAGGAGCTGGAGAACCCGCGCCGCAACGTCCCGCGGACCGTGCTCGCCACCCTCGCCATCTCCGCCGCCGTCATCCTGGTGCCCGTCATCGCCATCACCCTGGGCGCTCCCGACCTGGCGGCCCTCACCTCCGGCGACCTCGGCACCATGGTGACCGCCTGGTCCAACTCGGCCGTCGGCACCTTCGTCAGCCTCTGCGTGGCCCTCGCCATCGTCAACGCCGGCATCGTCATGGTCATCCAGAACTCCCGGGTGCTGTTCGCCTCCGCCCGCGACAAGGCCTGGCCCGCGCCCGTCAACTCCGCGCTCTCGCGGCTCGGCCGGTTCGGCTCCCCGTGGGTGGCCACCCTGCTCGTCGGCATCCCCGGCGCCGCGATGTGCTTCGTCAACCTGGACACCCTCTACGGGGTCACCGGCGTCTCGGTGACCGGCATGTACCTGCTGGTCGCCGTGGCCGCGCTGTCCAGCCGCCGCGGGGCGCACCGCGAAAGCGCCGCCTGGCGGATGCCGCTGTGGCCCGCCGTCCCGGTCGTGCTGATCCTGGTGTTCGCGTACATCCTCACCCAGCAGGAGACCCAGTACCTGCTGTGGACCGGCGGGATCACCGCCGTCGCCACCCTGTACTGGGCGCTGTACCTGCGGCCGCGCCAGGACACCCGCTGGCTGGTCACCATCCCGGTCGACGAGGACGACCCGGCGTCGGCTGCGGCTGCGGCCGGCTCCGTGTAGCAGTCGAACGGTAGAGGTGCGGGGCCACGGGTTCGTATCCCGTGGCCCCGCACCCTTTTCACCCGCGGCCCGCACCCCTTTCGTCGTCCGTCCGGCGCCGAGCGGCTTGCCGCCGTCCCGCATGCTGGAACGGGTGACTCGCCCGGTCCGCCCCTTCGTCTATGCTCCGCGCCATGGCCGTCACCCAGCGCCTCCTGTCGCGCTCCTGTTGTCCCAGCTGACGCCTGCCTTCCGAGCCGCCCGCCCCGCGCCGCGCCGATGACCCCGGCGCCCCGGCGCGCGCCCGCGGTCCCGCCGCATCCCCGGTACGTCGCGCATCCGCACCCGGCCCGCCGGTCCTCACCTCTCGAAGGCGCCCGTTCGCCATGAGCAGCAGCCCCGCCCTCCTCGACGTCAGCCAGGCCCACGCCCGTCAGACCGAATTCCGCATCGTCGATGTGCGCACCCCGGGCGAGTACGCCTCCGGCCACCTCCCCGGCGCGCTGAACATCCCGCTCGACCGGATCGGCCGCTCCCTGCCCGAGCTTCGGCAGGCCGCCGAGGAGCACGAGCTGCTGCTGGTGTGCGCCTCGGGAACCCGCTCGGAGAACGCGGCCCGGACCCTGGCCGGGCACGGCATCCCGGCCACCAGCCTGACCGGCGGCACCACCTCCTGGTCGGCGCACGGGCACCCGCTGGACTACCCGGCACAGGGGCCCCGCCGGGTCTGGGCCATGGAGCGTCAGGTCCGGTTCACCGCGGGCGCGATCGTCCTCCTCGGTCTGCTGCTCGGTCTGCTGGTGCACCCGGCCTTCGAGCTGCTCAGCGCCGGGATCGCGGCCGGGCTGGTCTTCTCCGCCCTCACCGGCACGTGCGGCATGGCCGTGGTGCTCGGCACACTGCCGTTCAACCGCCGCCGGTAGTCTCCGAGATCCCTCCACCGCCCGGAATGCGGGACGATTTCGTCCATCATCCGGACCCCGCTTGTCGATACCGCCCGGACACCGACAGGATGCACCCATGGCCCCCGTACTCGTATCGCGTCGTCACGTAGATCTGCTGCGTGTGTCGACCATGCTCTGTCGGGCTGCCGTCCCCCGTACGCACGGCTGTTGATCTCACCGGTCCGCCGTATCTGACTCCGTACGGATGAGTCCGCGCCTCCCGGCGCACCCTTCACCGCGCTCTTCACCGCGCCGTTCGCGGCGGCCGTAGCCCTGGCCACAGGGCCGTCCCGGCCACGCCTCCGGTCGCGCGGACTCCCGCGTTCCTGCCCGCACTTCCCCGTACACGTGTCACTGCCGCCCCGCATCCCGATCCTCGCGCGGCGGTGCGCGTCACGCTGCTCCGACGAGGTTTCGCCATGCCCGAGAATCCGCTCCTGCTGCACTGGTTCCTGCCCACCGGCGGGGACGGCCGCGACCCCGGCGGGGTCACCGCCGTCCAGGGACGCAGCCGTACGGCCACCCGCCGGCCCGCAGACGTTCCGTACCTCGCGCAGGTCGCGCGCGCCGCCGAACAGGCCGGATTCCATTCGCTGTTGACCCCGGTGGGACTGGGCTGCGTGGATCCGTGGATCCTGACGGCAGCGCTCGCGCAGCACACCAGCCGGATCGGCTTCCTCGTGGCGTTCCGCGCGGGGTTCGCGAGCCCGACGCTGATCGCCCAACAGGCGGACGCCTTCCGCCGGTTCGCCGGTGGGCGGCTCGGGCTGAACGTGGTGACGGGCGGCGATCCCGCCGAGCAGCGCGCCTACGGGGACCGGCTGGCGCACGACGAGCGCTACGCCCGCACCGGCGAGGTGATGGCCGTGCTGCGGGACCTCCTGGACGGGAAGTCCGTGGACCACGAAGGCACCCACCTGCACATCGAGGGGGCCCGGCTCACCGACCCGGAGCTGCGCCACCCGGTCCCGCTGTACTTCGGCGGGGCCTCGCCCGCCGCCGAGGAGGTCGCCGCCCGGCAGGCCGACGTACAACTGCTGTGGGGCGAGCCGCCGTCGGCGATCGCCGCGCGGATCGGCCGGCTGCGCGAGCGGGCCCGTGCGGCGGGCCGCACGGTCCGCTTCGGGCTGCGGCTGCACGTCATCAGCCGGGACTCCGCGGCCGAGGCCTGGGCGGAGGCCGACCGGATCCTCGCCGGGCTGGATCCGGCGGCGGTCCGGGCGAGCCAGGAGCGGTTCGCCGCCATGGACTCCACGGGGCAGGCCCGGATGGCGGCCCTGCACGGCGGGGTCGCGGACGCCGAACGGCTGACGGTGGCGCCGAACCTGTGGGCGGGCATCGGGCTGGTCCGCGAGGGCGCCGGGACGGCGCTGGTCGGCTCGCACGACGAGGTCGCGGCGCGGCTGGCGGAGTACCGGGCCCTGGGGGTCGACGAGTTCATCCTGTCGGGCTATCCGCATCTCGAAGAGGCCTACCGGGTGGGCGAAGAGGTCGCCCCGCGCCTGCGCGCCCTGACCGGGGCGGCGGCCGCATGACCGCGCTCACCACCGAGGTCCGACCCCAACCGGCCCCGCCCGGCGCCCCGTCGGACCCGTCACCGCAGCGGTCCCGCGCCCGGGTCCGGGAGGCACTGCGCTGGACCGCGCTGCGCCTCCTCGCCCTGGCCGTGCTGCTCGCCGCCTGGCAGGCGGCGGTGGCGGCCGAGCTGTGGCCGAGGGTGCTGGTGCCCTCGCCCGGTGAAGTGTGGAGGCAGTTCCTGCTGGCGTCCACCACGCACGACGGCGTCCGCGGCTACGGCGGCCACCTGCTGGTCGAACACCTCGGGGTGAGTCTGGGCCGCATCGGCACCGGCTCCGCGTACGCCGTGCTGGTCGGGGTGCCCCTGGGCCTGCTGATCGGCACCGTCCGGCCGATCGCGGTGGTGCTGGAGCCGGCCGTGACCTTCCTGCGCACCCTGCCGCCGCTCGCGTACCTCTCCCTGCTCGTCATCTGGTTCGGCATCGACGAGGCCCCGAAGATCTGGCTGCTGGTGATCGCCGCTCTGCCTCCGATCGCCGCGGCCACGGCGGCGGCGGTCCGGACCGTGCCCGCCGAACTCATCGAAGCGGCCCGGGCCTTGGGTTCCGGTCCGGCATCCCTGCTGCTGTCGGTGCGACTGCCCTCCGCGCTGCCCGAGATCCTCACCGGCATCCGGATCGCCGTCGGGGTCGCGTACACCTCGGTCGTGGCGGCCGAGACCATCAACGGCGTGCCCGGCATCGGCGGCATGATCCGCGACGCCCAGCGCTACAACCAGACGGCCCTGGTGATCGCCGGCATCCTCGCCATCGGACTGTCCGGGATCGTGCTCGACGCCCTGCTCCGGGGGATCGAGCGGTTCGCCGTCCCCTGGCGCGGCCGCAGCTGACCGCCCTGCCCCCCATTACCGTTTTGCTTGCCCCGCAACGGGGCGCCCGGCCTCCGGAGTTGGCATGACTTTCTCCCCCTGTCGATCTCATGTCTTGGGGGGTGGTGTCACCGGCTCCGGAGGCATCGACAGACCGCTGATTAGGGGCATGACCACCGACTTCTTCGCAGGTCGGGAGGCTCTTCGTAATGTGGATGTGGCGATCGGTGCCGTGGGACGGCCGGGCGAAGAGGACGACCGGAGGACGCGTGTGATCGACATCAGCGGCATCGGCGCCTTCCTCGGCCTGGACGTCGGCAAGGGCGAACACCACGCCACCGCCGTCACGCCGGCCGGGAAGAAGGCCTTCGACAAACGGCTGCCCAACAGCGAACCCAAGCTCCGCGAGGTTTTCGGGAAACTGCAGGCCAAGCACGGGACCGTGCTCGTCGTGGTCGACCAGCCGGCCTCCATCGGAGCCCTGCCGCTCGCGGTCGCAAGGGACATGGGCTGCCCGGTCGCCTATCTGCCCGGACTGACGATGAGGCGGATCGCCGATCTCTATCCCGGCGAGGCCAAGACCGATGCCCGCGACGCGTTCGTCATCGCGGACGCGGCCCGCGTCATGCCTCACACGCTCCGTTCGGTGGACCTCGAGGACGAGACCATCGCCGAGCTGGAGATGATCGTCGGATTCGACGACGATCTGGCCGGTGAGGCAACCCGGATCAGCAACCGGCTGCGGGGCCTGCTCACGCAGATCCACCCGTCTCTGGAACGGATCCTGGGCCCGCGCATCCAGCACCCGGCCGTGCTCAGGCTCCTCGACCAGTTCGGTTCCCCGGCACAGATCCGCAAGGCCGGACGCCGCCGGCTCGTGACCTTGATACGCCCGAAGGCACCGCGGATGGCAGAGCGGCTGATCGAGGACATCTTCACCGCCCTGAACGAACAGACCGTCGTCGTGCCCGGCACGGACGCGGCCGCACTGATCGTCCCGAGCCTCGCCGGCTCGCTCCAAGCGGTGCTTGACCAGCGCAAACTCATCGCCGCCCGGATCGAGGAACTGCTGCAGAACCACCCTCTTTCCAAGGTCCTGACGTCCATGCCGGGGATCGGCGTCAGGACCGGAGCCCGCATCCTCATCGACGTCGGCGACGGATCCAGCTTCCCGTCCGCCGCCCACCTCGCCGCCTATGCCGGGCTCGCCCCGGCGACCCGCAGTTCAGGGTCCTCGATCCGCGGCGAACAACCGTCCCGGAGAGGAAACAAGCAGCTCAAACGGGCCTTCTTCCTCTCCGCGTTCGCCGCCTTGGCCGACCCGGTCTCCCGGGCCTACTACGACAAGAAGATCAGCCAGGGCAAACACCACACCCAAGCCCTCCTCTGCCTCGCCAGACGACGAGCCGACGTCCTCTTCGCGATGCTCCGAGACGGCACCTTCTACGAACCCCAACCCGCCCCATCAGCTTGACCAAACCCATAGGGGCACCCCCCCCCGTTCCTCCCCCAACACCCCTTCTCCCTCACTCCTGGAGTTCCGTCATGCCCAAAAACGCATCCCGCCGCACCCTGCTGCTGGCCGCCGCCGTCGCCCTGACCGCCTCCCTCACCGTGGCCTGCGGGGCGGACGGGGACGGGTCGGCGGCCGGGCCGGGGCGGACGACCGTACGGATCGCCTACCAGGCGATACCCAACGCCGACCTGATCGTGAAGAACCAGCGGCTGCTGGAGCAGGCCCTGCCCGAAGCCGACGTGAAGTGGGTGAAGTTCGAGTCCGGCGGCGACGTCAACACCGCCGTGATCGCCGGTTCGGTGGACCTGGGCCTGGCCGGTTCGAGCCCCGTCACCAAGGGCCTGTCGGCCCCGCTGAACATCCCGTACAAGGTGGTCTGGATCCACGACCTGATCGGTGACAACGAGGCGCTGGTCGCCAAGTCGGGGATCGGCTCGGTCAAGGACCTGGCCGGGAAGAAGGTGGCCACGCCCTTCGGCTCCACCGCCCACTATTCGCTGCTCGCCGCGCTGAAGGCCGCCGGGGTGGACGCGGCGGCCGTGCAGACCATCGACCTCCAGCCGCAGGACGCCCTGGCCGCCTGGAAGCGCGGGGACATCGACGCGGCGTACGTGTGGACGCCGACGCTGAGCGAGCTGACCAAGGACGGGAAGGTGCTGATCACGAGCCGGCAGCTCGCGGAGCAGGGCAAGCCCACCGCCGACCTGGGTGTGGTGACGACCGCGTTCGCGGCCAAGCACCCCGAGGTGGTCACGGCCTGGATCAAGGCACAGGACCAGGCCGTCGGGCAGGCCCGTACCGCTCCCGACCAGGCCGCGAAGTCCATCGGGGCGGAGCTCGGGCTGCCGGCGGAGGAGGCCAAGCGCCAGCTCTCGGAGCTGGTGCTGCTGAGCGCGAAGGAGCAGACCGGCCCCGACTACCTCGGCACGCCCGGCGCCCCCGGGAAGCTGGCGGCGACCCTGCACGACGCGGCCGTCTTCCTGAAGGAGCAGAAGAAGGTGGACGCCGTTCCGGACGAGGCCGCCTTCGGCCGGGCCCTCGCGGTGGAGGAGCTCGGCCGTGCCGCGAACTGACCCCGCCGTCGGCGCCGGCACCGCCCTCGGCACCGCCGGCGATCCCGATGCCGTCGATGACGATCTCGCCGTGGACCTCTCCGGGGTGTCGGTGCGCTACGGATCCGCGAAGCAGCCCGTGACGGTGCTCGACGCGGTGGACCTACGGGTCCGCGCGGGCGAGTTCGTCGTCCTCGTCGGCCCCTCCGGCTGCGGCAAGACCACCCTGCTGCGGGTGATCGCCGGCTTCGCCCGCCCGGCTTCGGGCACCGCCCTGGTCCGGGGCTCCGCCCCGCGCCCCGGGCGGGGTGCGGGGGTGGTGTTCCAGCAGCCGAGGCTGTTCCCGTGGCGGACCGTCGGCGGGAACCTCGGCTTCGCGCTGGCCCGCCACGGGGTGCCGCGGTCGCGCCGGCCCGGCCGGATCGCCGAGCTGCTGGACCGGGTGGGTCTGCCCGGCATGGGCGGCCGCCGCACCTGGGAGCTGTCCGGCGGCCAGCAGCAGCGGGTGGCGCTGGCCCGCGCCCTGGCGGCGGAGCCCGAACTGCTGCTGATGGACGAGCCGTTCGCCGCTCTGGACGCGCTGACCAGGGAGCGCCTCCAGGAGGAGGTCCGCTCCCTGGCCGGGCGGCTCGGCACGACGGTGCTGTTCGTGACGCACTCCGTGGAGGAGGCGGTGCTCCTGGGATCCCGCGTCCTGGTGATGGCGGCGGGGCCCGGCGGCGGCCGGGTGGTGGAGGACCTCCCGGTGCCGCTCCCCCGCGACCCGGCCACGGACGTCGCGGGGTTGCGCGCCTCCCCCGAGTTCGCGCGGCTGCGCGGCCGCCTGGCCCGGGCGCTGCGCCCGGACTGACCGGCGCCCCTCAGCCGGACCCCCTCACCCCGCCACGACCGCCGGGCTCGCGCCGCTCAGGGTGAGGGCGGTGTTCACCAGGCCGACGTGGCTGAACGCCTGCGGGAAGTTGCCGAGTTGGCGCCCCGAGACGGGGTCGTACTCCTCGGCGAGTAGTCCCACGTCGTTGCGTACGGCCAGCAGCCGCTCGAAGAGTTCGCGCGCCTCCTCCTCCCGGCCGGTCAGGTACAGGGCGTCGGTCAGCCAGAACGAACAGGCGAGGAACGCTCCTTCGTCGCCGGGCAGGCCGTCCACCGAGAGCCCCTCGGTGCTGTAGCGGCGGACCAGGCCGCTGCGGCCCAGTTCCTCGCGCACCGCGTCGACCGTGCCGATGACGCGGGGGTCGTCCGGGGGCAGGAAGCCGACGCGCGGGATGAGGAGGGTGGCGGCGTCCAGTTCGCGGGAGCCGTAGTACTGGGTGAAGGTGCGCCGCTCCGCGTCGTAGGCGTTCTCGCAGACGTCGCGGTGCACCGCCTCCCTCATGGCGCGCCAGCGGTGCACGTCGCCGGGGATCTTGGGGTTGAGCTCCAGGGTGCGCACGGCCCGGTCGGCGGCCACCCACGCCATCACCTTGGAGTGCGTGAAGTGGCGGCGCGGGCCGCGCACTTCCCACAGACCCTCGTCGGGGCGGTGCCAGTTCTGTTCCAGGAAGTCCAGGAGCGCGAGCTGGATCTTCCAGGAGTGCCACTCGGCGGGGAGGCCGGCGGAGCGGGCCACGTAGAGGGAGTCGAGGACCTCTCCGTACACGTCGAGCTGCAGCTGGTCGACGGCCGCGTTGCCGACCCGGACCGGCGCGGAGCCCGCGTACCCCTTCAGCCAGGGCAGCTCGCTCTCCGGGATGCGGCGCTCACCGCCGATCCCGTACATGATCTGCAGGTCGGCCGGGTCGCCCGCGACGGCCCGCAGCAGCCACTCCCGCCAGGCGCGGGCCTCGTCGAGGTACCCGGTGGCCACCAGCGAGCCGAGGGTGAGGGTGGAGTCGCGCAGCCAGCAGTAGCGGTAGTCCCAGTTGCGGACGCCGCCGAGCTCCTCCGGCAGGGAGGTGGTCGCGGCCGCGGCGATTCCGCCGGTCGGGGCGTAGGTGAGGGCCTTGAGGGTGATCAGGGAGCGGACGACCGCTTCCCGGTAGGGGCCCTCGTAGGTGCACCGGCCGGTCCACTCCCGCCAGTCGGCGAGGCTCTGTTCCAGGGCGGCGTACGGGTCCAGGGGCTCGGGGCGCGGTTCGTGCGAGGGGTGCCAGGTGAGCACGAAGGCGACGCGCTCGCCGGGGGCGACGGTGAACTCGGAGCGGGTGCTCATGCCCTCGCCCCACGTGTGCACGGAAGGTTCGCTGCGCAGCCACGCGGCGTCGGGTCCGGCGACGGCGACCCGGTCGCCCTCGCGGTTGCCGCCGCGCCGGACCCAGGGCACGACGTGCCCGTAGTCGAAGCGCAGGCGCAGGGTGCTGCTCACGGTCGATTCGCCGGTGAGGCCTTCGACGATCCGCATCAGGTCGGGTGCGGTGTCGCGCTGCGGCATGAAGTCGATGACCTTGAACGAGGCGCCGTCCTCGGTCTCCCAGAAGGATTCCAGGATGAGCGTGCCGTCCACGTAGGCGCGGCGGGCGCAGCGCGCGGAATCGGGGGCGGCGGCCGGGGCGATGCGCCAGTGGCCGTTCTCCTCGTCGCCGAGGAGGGCGGCGAAACAGGCGGCCGAGTCGAAGCGCGGCAGGCACAGCCAGTCGATGGACCCGTCGCGGCCGACCAGCCCACTGGTCATCAGGTCGCCGATGAGTGCGTAGTCTTCGATGGGTTGTGTCATTTAGGGCACTTTCCCCCCAATGCCAGCACTCAATCAGCCCGTACGGGTCCCCGCGCGGAGCCGCCCCCGGGGCGGCCCGGCCGGGCGGCCCGGCCGGGCGGCTCAGCGGGACGGCTCAGCGGGACGGCCCGGCCGCCCGGCTCAGTTCCGTACGAGGAGCAGCGCGCCCGCGGTCACGACGCCGAGGCCGACCGCGAGGGCTCCGTGGGCGAGGCGGTGGCCGCGCAGGACGGGCAGGAAGCGGTCGGCGGCGTACCGGCCGGGGCCGGTGAGCGCGAGGGCGGCGGCGCCGGCGGTGAGCAGGAGCTCGTACTCGATGCCCTGCGGGGCGAAGAAGGAGCCGGCGCCGTGCACGGCGATGGCGTTGATCATGGTGCCGACCAGTGCGGCGCCCGCCAGCGGGGTGAGCAGCCCGAGGACGAGGCCGAGTCCGCCGAGGGTCTCGGTGAGTCCGGCGAGGACGGCCATGGCGTCGCCCGCCGGGTAGCCGCTGGCGGTGAAGAACTGGCCGGTGCCGCTGATGCCGCCGCCGCCGAACCAGCCGAAGAGCTTCTGGGCGCCGTGGGCGGCCATGGTCAGGCCGAGGACCACGCGCAGGAGGAGCAGGCCGACGTCGTGGGCGGGGGTGGACGGGGCCGGGGCGCCGGCAGGGGTGGCGGGGATCGCGGCCGGCTCGCCGGTCCGCGGCTTGGGCGTGGTCGCGGAGGGGCTGGTCATGGGGCTGCTCATCGGGGGTCCTTCCGGTCGGGCGGCCCGAGGGCGGGTTGCCCGTGTCGGGTTGTTCAAATTCGAACCACTGTCTCGACCCTAGCCCCGCATCCGCCGCTGATTCAAATTGGAACGCCCCGTGTAGCCTGGATCCATGGCTGAGACGAAATGGCTGGACGACCGCGAAATGCGGGCCTGGGAGGGATTCCTGGCCGCTTCCGCCCTGGTCAACCGCCGCCTCGACCAGCAGCTCAAGGACGACTCCGGGCTCTCCCACCCGCAGTACGAGATCCTCGTACGGCTCGCCAGGGCGCCGGAGGGCGAACTGCGGATGACGGAACTGGCCAACGGGCTCGTCAACTCCAAGAGCGGCCTGACCTACCAGGTCACCCAGATGGAGAAGGCGGGCCTCGTGCGCCGCCGCACCTGCCCCTCCGACGTCCGGGGGATTTACGCCGTCCTCACCGAGGCGGGCCGCGCCCGCCTGACGGAGGCCGCGCCGGGGCACGTGAGCACGGTCCGGGAGGTACTGGTGGACGTCCTCACCCCCGAACAGCTCGACACCCTCGCCGACGGGCTCGGCGAGGTCAGCCGCCGGCTCCGGACACAGGGCGCCTGATGGACGCGACGACCGTCTGGCTCATCGTGGCGGCGGTGGTGGCGGCCGGCCTGGCGGTCACCGCAGCCGTACTGCTCGTACGGGTCTTCGCGGCCCGCCGGCTCCTGCGCGACGCGGGCATCCCCCTGCGCGACAAGGCCCTGTTCTGGGCCGCCGTGGCGTACACGATCTCCCCCGTGGACCTGATCCCGGACCCGGTCTACCTGGACGACATCGGCATCCTGCTGCTGGCCCTGCGCTCGCTCCACGCGGCGGCCTCCACGGCCCGTCCGCCCAAGGAACTCGACGCGGCGTAGGGCATCCCCGGCCTGCGCACCCGCCGGCTCAGCGGACCCCGCGCGGGCGGAACTGGACGCTGATCCGGGGGCCCACCGGGCGGGCCGTCTTGGGGATGGCGTGTTCCATCGTGCGCTGGCAGGAGCCGCCCATCACCACCAGGTCACCGTGGCCCAGGGGCAGGCGGAGCAGGGTGGGGCCGCCGTCGCGGGGGCGCAGGACCAGGTCGCGGGGGTCACCCACCGAGAGGATCGCGACCATCGTGTCCTCGGTGGCGGAGCGGCCGGTGCGGTCGCCGTGCCAGGCGACGCTGTCGCGGCCGTCACGGTAGAGGCACAGGCCCGCCGTGACGAAGGATTCGCCCAGCTCGGGCGCGTAGTGGCGGCTCAGTACGTCCCGGGCCTCGGCGAGGGCGGGATGCGGCAGCGGGTCGGCCTCGCCGTAGTGGGCCAGCAGGCGCGGGACCGCCACCTCCCGCTCGTACATCTGCCGCCGCTCGGCGTGCCACGGAACGTCGGCCGCGAGCCGCTCGAACAGCGCGTCGGCGCCCGCCAGCCAGCCCGGCAGGTGATCCACCCATGCCCCGGCGCCCAGCTCGGTGCGCCGGGCACCCACCAGCGGGCCGAGCCGGATCTCGTCGCCCTGGTCGAAGAGCGAGCCCTGGAGTGCGTGCATGGGTCAAGGATAACGCGTGAATCGAACATGTGCGCGAGTTCGACGGGCTCGCTCACTTCCGCTTACGAAATGGCCCGAGAGGGTGGGGCACAGGCCCCGCCGACGCCGAGGTCGAGGTCGATGCCGACGAGGCGGTCCGGGGCGGCGGCTACCTGCTGCGCGCCCACGCCCCCTACCCACCCGAAGGAGCAGAGCAGTGATCCGTATCGTGATCACCGATGACGAGGATGTCATCCGCGCGGGACTGAGAACCATCCTCGCCGTCCCGGACGAGATCGAGGTCGTGGGCGAGGCGAGCACGGGCTCCGAGGCCCTGGAGGCCGTCGCGGAACACTCCCCCGACGTCGTCGTACTGGACCTGGCCATGCCCGACGGCCCGGACGGCGCCGAGACCGCCCGGCTGCTCCGCGAGGGGCACCCGGGCCTCGGCATCCTCAACCTGACGACGATCGCGGACGAGGAGCAGGTGGCCCGGGTCTGGCGGGCCGGCGCCGACGGCTACCTGCTGAAGACCGCCTCGGCCGCGGAGATGCGCGAAGCCGTGCACAGCGCGGCCGGACACCGCGCCGTGCTCAGCCCCGACGTGATCTCCACCGTCATGAGCCGGTTCGCCACCCACCACCATCCGGCGCCGACGCCGGAGGTCAAGGCCCGCCTTCGCGACCTCTCCCAGGGCGAACTGCGCTGTGTGGTCGCGCTCGCCGACGGACTCGGCAACCGGGAGATCGCCGAGCGGCTCGGCCTTGCGGAGGGCACGGTCAAGACCCATCTCTCCCGTGCCCTGCACAAGTGCGGCCTCGCCAACCGCACGCAGCTCGCTCTCCTCGCCAACGACCAGCGCGAGTTCCTGGCCGGTCTCCTGCGCTGACGGGCCTCCTGGCGGGCGGCCCGTTCCGCTACTTGAGGTAGGGGCCGGTGGCGCCCACCTTGCCGGGGGCGGCGTTGCTGCCGCCCAGGTCGAGCACGTAGACCCGCAGGTTGCCCTTTCCGGGGGCGGGGACGGACAGGGTGCCGCCGGTGACGGCCTTCACGTCGCCGGTGACCGCGTCCTTGTACGTGCCGTTGGGTACGCCCGTGTACGTGGCGGCGCCCGTGACGGCCACCAGCGCGAAGCTGTCCACTCCGGTGGCGGTGTCGGTGTAGCGGCGCTTGAAGGCCATGCCCCCCGAGACCCCCTCGGTGGAGTACTGGCCCATCTGGAGCGCGGGCACGGCGCGGCGGATCTCGTTCAGCCGCTGGAGGTGTTTGACCAGCGGGGATTCGAGGGTGGCGGCGACCGGCCCGGTGGCGGTGGCCACCTTCGAGAAGCCGGAGGCGGTGACCGATCCCGCGATCTTGTCCCCGTAGTAGGCGCGGCCGGTGCCGGCGAGCGGGCAGGTCGGGCCGCAGTCGATCTGCTTGCCGGCCTGGAACTCGGTCTCGGAGCCGTAGTACAGGGTCGGGATGCCGCGGAAGGTCCACATCAGGGCCATGTTCTCGGCCCAGGCCTCGGTGCCTCCCGCGTAACGGGTGGAGGATTTGCCGGGGCCGAAGTCGTGGCTGTCGACGTAGACGACGTTGTAGGTGGCGTCGTTGTAGCTGTCGTCGGAGTCCTTGCCGTTCTGGAAGGCGTTGTTGGCGTCGCCGAAGTTCATGTGCATGCGCATGTCGATGACGTTCATGCCGGAGAACTTGCTGTGATCGGGTGCGTGGTAGAGGTTGCCGTTCAGGAAGGCGTTGGTGCTGGTCGGCTGCTTGGCCGGGTCGTTGTCGGTCGTGTACTGCTGGACGGCGGCGGTGGCGTCGTCCGCGCTGTACGTCGCGGACTCCTTCCAGGTGTAGTACTGGGCGGACTGGTTGGCCGAGCCGCGGTTCCACTTGTCGTTGACGAAGGAGCCGACCTCGCCGAACACGTAGAAGTCCTGGGCCTTCTGCGCGCCGAACTGCTGGGCCACGCGCTGCTGGATGGCCGGCAGGAAGCGCCGGTTCCAGGTGACGCGGGGGATGTGCACGGCCGTATCGACCCGGAAGCCGTCGACGCCCATGTCGATGTACTTGTTGTAGGCGCCTATGAGGTAGTTCTGGACGGCCGTGTTCTCGGTGTTGAAGTCCGCGAGGTCTTCGTGGATCCAGCAGGAACGGGCGTCCTCACCCTCCCAGTTGCCGATCCAGCACTGGTGGAACAGGGCCTTGGGGAACATGCCCGAGGTGGGGTTGGGCCACTGGCAGTTGTAGATGGTGTAGCCCTCGGCGCTCTTGTACTGCGTGGCCGCACCCCAGTTGACGCAGGTGTTCCCGGCCGGCTCTGCCGTCGACCACAAGTCGCCGTTGTAGTAGGACTTTCCGCTCTTGGGGTCGACGGTGAGGCCGTCGTACTCAAAGCCGGCCTGCTTCTCGTCGTAGTACCAGGACCACTGCGCGTCGCGCACGCCGAAGACGGTGGGGGTGAACAGGCCCTTGGCCCCCCAGCGGGCGCTGTGGTTGTAGACCACGTCCTGGTAGATCTTGACGCCCTTGGCGTGGGCGGCGTTGATCAGGTCCTGGTAGGAGGCGCCCGCCGATTCCAGGCGGGGGTCGACCTTGTAGAAGTCGTAGCCGTGATAGCCGTGGTAGTCGTAGTCGGAGCGGTTCAGCACGACCGGGGTGATCCAGATCGCGGAGAAACCGAGGGCCTTGACGTAGTCCAGCTTCTCGACCAGCCCCTTGAAGTCCCCGCGGAACATCGGGTCGTTGTTGGCGGCGTTCCCGGACTTCACGTCCTGGCTGCCGCCCCGGTTGTTCGCGCTGTCGCCGTCGTTGAAGCGGGCGGTGAGCACGAAGTAGATCGGGTCCTTGCGCGGGTCGCCGCCCAGCGGCGCGGATCCGGCCGGGGCCGGGGGCCGGGTGCCCGTGGTGGCGACGGCCGCGGCGGAGGAGGCGGAGAGGTTCCCGGCGGCGTCCACCGCCTTGACCGTGTAGGTGTAGGCGGTGCGCTCCTCCAGGCCGGATTCGGTGAGGACCGTGGAGGTGACGGACGTGACGACGGTGCCCTTGGTGCCGCCCGAGCGGGTGACCTGGTAGCCGGTCACTCCCCGGTCGTCGGTGGCGGCGTCCCAGGTCACGACGGTGGACACGTCGGTGGCGGAGGCCCGCAGGTTCGCGGGCACGGTGGGCGCGGTCGTGTCGGGGACGACGGCGGCGCACGGATCGGCGGCGTTCGCGGTGACGGTGGTGTTCTTCACCGTGGACAGGCCGGTGCCGAGGGCGTAGTTCCTGCCGTTGTTGTTGTCCCAGGTGCCGTTGCCGTTGTTGAAGGTGGCGGCGAGTCCGGCGGCCGTGCCGAGCGGGACCGTCTTCTTCACCCAGCCCGTGCAGGCCGGGTCCATGCCGGTGCCGGGGGCGGTGGTCCAGGAGCCGCCGGTCGGGGCCCAGTGCAGGTTGACGGTCGGCCAGCCGACCGTCGCCGTCGAGTAGTAGACGGTGGCGCTCGCACCGGTCCCCGTGCCGGTGCCCGGGTCCGCGGCGCACGGGTCGCTGTGGGCCACGACCCCGTCCTTGACGGTGATGACCCCGGTGCCCAGGGCGTAGTTCTTGCCCCCGTTGTTGTCCCAGGTCCCCTGGCCGTTGTTGAAGGTCGCCTGGAGGCCGGCGGCCGCGCCGAGGCTGACGGTCTTCTTCACCCAGTCGGTACAGGCGGCTTCCATCCCGGTGCCGGGTACGGTCGTCCAGCTGCCGCCGTCGGGGGCCCAATGCAGGTTGTATGCGGCCCAGTTGCGGGTCTTGGTGTAGTAGAAGACCGTCGCCGTGCCGTCGCCGGCAGCCGTCGCGGCGGCAGGGGAGGCGGTGGCCGCCTCGGCGAGAGAGGCTCCGGCGGCCGGCAACGCGGCGGCCAGGCACCCGGCGACGGCCAGGGCCAGGGCCGTGGACCGCCCTCTAAGACGTGATCGTGTACGTGATCTCAAGGTCTGCTCCTCGAAGCAGGGCCCAACAGCCCCGCGGCTCCGCGGCATTGAAAACTTGCCGCAAGGTTTTGCGGGGAGGTTATCCACGTGTCACCAGCGCGTGAACCCCTCGTGAAGCAGAAATCTCGCCACGGTGCGCGTCCGGGCAGCCCTAAGGGGCCCTTTATGGCGAGAACTGCCGCAATGGCTTGCAGAAATTTTCACCACGTGAGGGCGGGCGGGCGGAAGCAGGACCCGGAAGAGGTCGATAAGTCGACACTGATGATGCGCACGCCCACCGGACGGTGACAGCGGTGGCGGAAGCACGGCAGCCGCAGGGGCCGCACGGGTCGCAAGGGTCGCATCGGTCGCAGAGCCAGGCGACCCCCTCCGGTGCCGCCTCCCCTGCCACTCCGCCTTTACCGGCGAGAAACGGCGGCTACCGGCCGCCCCGCAGGGTTTCGATCTCTCGGCGTTCGCGCTTCGTCGGGCGGCCCGCGCCGCGGTCGCGGATGCCGACCACCGCGGCCTCGACCGGGGTCGGCGGGGGCGGGCTGTTGTCCGTCAGGCATTCCGCGGCGACCGGGGCGCCGACCCGCTTGGACACCGGGCGCCGGACCACCACGATGCGCTCCCGCCCCGCATGGAAGAGGCGCACCTCGTCCCCGGCCCGCACTGCCTGCGCCGGCTTCGCGCGCTCCCCGTTGACCCGCACGTGTCCCGCCCGGCACGCCGTGGCGGCGATCGCCCGCGTCTTCGTCAGCCGGACCGACCAGATCCACACGTCGACCCGCGCCGACCCCGCACCCGATCCCGCACCCACGGTTCCCTCTTCAGCCATGCCCCGACTTTAGCGAGGCGAGACGGGCCGGGCCGAGTCCGTAGAAACGGAAGGGGTTTTGGCGGTTACGACAAGGTGGCAGTACCTGCCATGGATATCATCCCAATGGAATTGCAAATGCGGCACACGTGCCCCTACCTTGTCGCACATGCAGTCCTACACCATCGGTCAGGCGGCCCGTCTTCTGGGCGTCAGCCCTGACACCGCACGCCGCTGGGCCGACGCCGGCCGCGTCACCACCCATCGCGACGACAGCGGTCGCCGGCTGATCGACGGCCGTGCCCTGGCCGCCTTCTCCGTCGAGGTGGCGCAAGGGGCCCACGCCGAGGACGGCGAGACCCATACGTCGGCGCGCAACGCCTTCCCCGGGATCGTGACCGCCGTCAAGCTCGGCGACGTTGCCGCCCAGGTCGAGATCCAGGCCGGTCCCCACCGCCTGGTCTCCCTGCTCACCCGGGAGGCAGTCGACGAGCTCGGGCTGGAGGTGGGCATGCGGGCCACCGCCCGTGTGAAGTCCACCAGCGTGCACATCGACCGCGCCTGACCCCACCGGCCACCGCTCGGTACCGCTCGGCACCACCCCGTTCAACCCCCGCTCCATACAACGCTTCCCCACCCGCTCCGCCCGTCCCCGGCGCGGGTCACCACCGCGCGGATCCGGCACCAGGCCGCCCGCCGACCCGACCGAGGAGCACCAGCTCATGTCCCCGATCCTGCCCCTGAACCGCCGTACGGCCGCGCTCGCCCTCTCCGCCGCCCTGCTCGTGCCGGCGCTCGCCGCCTGCGGCAGCGGCGACGACAAGAAGGACGCGGCCGCAGCCTCCCCGAGCGCCTCCGGGTCCGCCGCGCCCAAGGCCGCGAACCTGACGGTGCTCGCCGCCGCCTCCCTCACCGACGTCTTCAAGACCGCCGGCGCGGCGTACGAGAAGGCGCACCCGGGCACCAAGGTCACCTTCTCCTTCGCCGGTTCGCAGGAGCTCGCCGCCCAGGTCAAGCAGGGCGCCCCCGCCGACGCGCTGGTCACCGCCGACACCAAGACCATGACGGGCCTGCTGGCCCAGACCAACGACCCGACGGTCATCGCCAAGAACCGTCTGGTCATCGCCACCGGCAAGGGCAACCCGTTCAAGGTCGCCGGCCTCAAGGACCTCGCCGACACCAAGCTCAAGGTCGTGCTGGCCGCGCCCGAGGTCCCGGTGGGCCGCTACAGCAAGCAGATCCTCGACGCGCAGAAGATCGAGGTGAAGCCGGTGTCCCAGGAGCCCAACGTCCGCGCCGTGCTGAGCAAGGTCGAGCTGGGCGAGGCCGACGCCGGTCTGGTCTACAAGACCGACACCCTCAAGTCCGGTGACAAGGTCGCCGTCGTGGAGATCCCGGACGCCGAGAACGCCGTGGCCTCGTACCCGGCCGCCTCGCTCAAGGATTCCAAGAACGCCGAGGCCGCGGCCGCGTTCGTGGCCTGGCTGAGCACCCCCGAGGCCCAGAAGATCCTCCAGGACGCGGGCTTCCAGAAGCCGTAACCGCCTGCCGGGTCCGGCGCACGAAGGGGGACCACGAAGGGGGACCGCCCGGTCCGGGGGGACGGGCGGTCCCCCTCCGTTTGCCGCCCCCGCATTACGCTTCACACGCCGCCGGGAGTCCCGAATTCCCCGGCGGCGTCCCGACGTCCCCGGCCAGGAACCCACATGAGCAGACTCCGTACCCGCCGCGCCCGGCCCCCCGTGGCTCTGGCGCTCCCCGCGCTGCTCGCCGTGGCGTTCCTGCTGATGCCGCTCGTCGGCATCCTCACCCGCACCCAGTGGCGCGATCTCGGCTCGCACCTCACCAGCCCCGGTGTGGTCGAGGCGCTGCGGCTCTCGCTGGTCGTGTCCCTGTGGTCGCTCGGCTTCTCCCTTCTCCTCGGGGTGCCGCTCGCCTGGCTGCTGGCCCGCGTCGAGTTCAAGGGCAAGGCGCTGGTGCGCTCCCTGGTCCTGCTCCCCATGGTGCTGCCGCCCACGGTCGGCGGTGTGGCCCTGCTGCTCGGTTTCGGCCGGCGCGGGCTGCTCGGCCCCTGGCTGGAGGGCACCTTCGGCATCACGCTGCCCTTCCACACCTCCGGTGCGGTCGTCGCGGCCACCTTCGTCGCGATGCCCTTCCTCGTGATCAGCCTGGAGGGCGCGCTCGCCGGGCTCAAGCCGAGCTACGAGGAGACCGCCGCCTCCCTCGGTTCCACGCCGCTGCGCGTGTTCTTCACCGTGACGCTGCCGATGGTGGCCCCGGGACTGGTCGCCGGAGCCGCGCTGACCTGGGCGCGGGCGCTCGGCGAGTTCGGCGCCACGATCACCTTCGCGGGCAACCTCCCGGGCACCACCCAGACCCTGCCGCTCCAGGTCTACCTGCTCCTCCAGGACCAGCCCGAGGCCGCCACCTCGGTGTCCCTGCTGCTGCTCGCGATCGCCATGGCCGTACTCATCGCCCTGCGCGGGAGGTGGACGGGAACCCCCGTCGCCGGCAAGGACTCCGGTGCGCCGGTGGTCGCGGAGGAGGCAGCCGGCCCCGATCCCGTGGGGCCCGTACCGCCCGCGGGGCCCGTACCGCCCGCGGAGCCGGCGCGGCAATCGGCCGGGGCCTCCGCAGACGGCGGGCACTGGCCGCTGCACGCCACCGTCACCGGTTTCAACGAGCTCACCCTCGATGCCGAACCCGGCACCACCATCGCCGTCGTCGGCGAGAACGGCGCCGGCAAGACCACCCTGCTGCGCGCCCTGCTCGGCCTGACCCCCCGCGCCCACGCCGAGCTCCGCCTCGGCGACGCCGACGTGACCGGCCTGCCCCCGCACCGGCGCCAGGTCGCCTGGGTCCCCCAGGACGGGGCGCTGTTCCCGCACCTGAGCGCGCTCGCCAACACCTCGTACGGGCTGCGCGCACGCCGGGTGCCCCGGGCCGCGGCCCGGGCGGAGGCACAGGACTGGCTGGACCGGCTCGGCGTCGGGCACCTCGCCCACCGCAAGCCCGCCCAGCTCTCCGGCGGGCAGGCCCAGCGGGTGGCGCTGGCCCGCGCGCTGGCCGCCCGGCCCCGGCTGCTGCTCCTCGACGAACCCCTCGCCGCCCTCGACCAGACCACCCGCGCCCATGTCCGGCACACCCTGCGGACCCACCTGGCCGGCTTCGGCGGGGTCTGCCTCATCGTCACGCACGACCCCGTCGAGGCGGTGTCCCTGGCCGACCGGGTCCTCGTGCTCTCCGACGGGCGGACCCTGCAGGACGCCCCGCCCTCCGAGGTGACCCGGCACCCGCGCTCCCCGTGGGTGGCCCGGATGCTGGGGCGCAACGCCTGGCCCGGCACGGCCTCGGCCGACGGGCTGGTACTCGCCGGCGGGGGCCGCCTGGTGGTGGCCGAGGCGCTGCCCGAGGGGGCACAGGCGCTCGCGATCATCGCCCCCGAGGCGGTGTCCGTGCACCGGGACCGCCCGGGCGGCAGCCCTCGCAACGTATGGCCCGGCACCGTGCGGGAGATCACCTCGGTCGGCAGCCGGCTGCGCGTCCTGGTCGGCTCGGACCAGGCGCCCGACCTGGTCGCGGAGATCACCCCCGAGGCGGCCGCCGAACTGGGAATCGTCGACGGCGCCGCGGTGTGGACCAGCGTGAAGGCGACCGAGGTCACCCTCGTACGGCTCTAAGGGCCTTACGCGCCCACGTAGGTCGCCAGGTGCTCGCCCGTGAGGGTGGAGCGGGCCGCGACGAGGTCGGCGGGGGTGCCCTCGAAGACGATCCGGCCGCCGTCGTGACCGGCGCCGGGGCCGAGGTCGATGATCCAGTCGGCGTGCGCCATGACCGCCTGGTGGTGTTCGACCACGATCACCGACTTTCCGGAGTCGACGAGGCGGTCGAGCAGGCCGAGGAGCTGCTCCACGTCGGCGAGGTGCAGGCCGGCGGTCGGCTCGTCCAGTACGTAGACACCGCCCTTGTCCGCCATGTGCGTGGCCAGCTTGAGCCGCTGCCGCTCGCCCCCGGAGAGGGTGGTCAGCGGCTGGCCGAGGCTGAGGTAGCCCAGGCCCACCTCCGCCATCCGCTCCAGGATCTTGTGCGCGGCCGGGGTGCGCGCCTCGCCTTCGCCGAAGAACTCGGCGGCCTCGGTGACCGGCATCGCGAGGACCTCGCTGATGTCGCGGCCGCCCAGGTGGTGTTCCAGGACCGAGGCGTGGAAGCGCTTGCCCTCGCACTCCTCGCAGGTGGTGGAGACGCCGGCCATCATCGCCAGGTCCATGTAGATGACCCCGGCGCCGTTGCAGGCGGGGCAGGCGCCCTCGGAGTTGGCGCTGAACAGGGCCGGCTTCACCCCGTTGGCCTTGGCGAAGGCCTTGCGGATCGGGTCGAGCAGGCCGGTGTAGGTGGCCGGGTTGCTGCGCCGGGAGCCGCGGATCGCGCCCTGGTCGACCGAGACCACGCCCTCGCTCGCCGGGATCGAGCCGTGGACGAGCGAGCTCTTGCCGGAGCCGGCGACTCCGGTGACCACGACGAGCACCCCGAGCGGTACGTCGACGTCGACGCCCCGCAGGTTGTGCTTCTTCGCGCCGCGGATCTCCAGCTGTCCGCTGGGCTCGCGCACCGTGTCCTTGAGGCTCGCCCGGTCGCCGAAGTGCCGGCCCGTGATGGTGTCGCCCGCCCGCAGCCCCTCGACGCTCCCTTCGAAGCAGATGGTGCCGCCCCCCTGGCCGGCGCCGGGGCCGAGGTCGACGACGTGGTCGGCGATCGCGATCGTCTCCGGCTTGTGCTCCACGACCAGCACCGTGTTGCCCTTGTCGCGCAGCCGCAGCAGCAGGCGGTTCATCTGCTGGATGTCGTGGGGGTGCAGGCCGACGGTGGGCTCGTCGAAGACGTAGGTGACGTCGGTGAGCGAGGAGCCGAGGTGGCGGATCATCTTGACGCGCTGGGCCTCGCCGCCCGACAGCGTGCCCGAGGGCCGGTCCAGCGAGAGGTAGCCGAGCCCGATCTCCACGAACGAGTCGAGGGTCTGGCGCAGCGTGGCCAGGAGCGGGGCCACCGAAGGCTCGTCGAGGTCGCGGACCCATTTCGCCAGGTCGCTGATCTGCATCGCGCAGGCGTCGGCGATGCTGATCTTCTTGATCTTCGAGGACCGGGCGCCCTCGTTGAGCCGGGTGCCCTCGCAGTCGGGACAGACGCTGAAGGTCACCGCGCGCTTCACGAACGCCCTGACGTGCGGCTGCAGCCCCTCGACGTCCTTGGACAGCATCGACTTCTGGAGCTTGGGGATGATCCCCTCGAAGGTCAGGTTGATCCCGTCGAACTTGACCTTGGTCGGCTCCTTGTAGAGCAGGTCGTGCAGCTCACGCTTGGTGTACTTGCGGATCGGCTTGTCCATGTCGAAGAAGCCGGAGCCGGCGTAGATGCGGCCGTACCAGCCCTCCATCGTGTAGCCGGGGATGGTGAGGGCGCCCTCGCTGAGCGACTTGGTGTCGTCGTACAACGCGGTCAGGTCGATGTCGTTGACCGAGCCCCGGCCCTCGCAGCGCGGGCACATGCCGCCGGTGATGCTGAAGCTGCGCTTCTCCTTCACGGTCTGCCCGGCACGCTCGATGGTGACGGCGCCGGCCCCGCTGATCGAAGCCACGTTGAAGGAGAAGGCCTTGGCCGAGCCGATGTGCGGCTTTCCGAGCCGGCTGAAGAGGATGCGCAGCATCGCGTTCGCGTCGGTGGCGGTGCCCACCGTCGAGCGCGGGTCGGCGCCCATCCGCTGCTGGTCGACGGTGATCACGGTGGTCAGCCCGTCGAGGACGTCCACCTCGGGCCGCGCCTGGGTCGGCATGAAGCCCTGGACGAAGGTGCTGTAGGTCTCGTTGATCAGCCGCTGCGACTCGGCGGCGATCGTGTCGAACACCAGGGAGCTCTTGCCCGAGCCGGACACGCCGGTGAAGACCGTGAGCCGCCGCTTGGGGATCTCGACGCTGACGTCCTTGAGGTTGTTCACCCGCGCACCGTGTACGCGGATCAGGTCGTGGACGTCGGCGGCGTGCGGCTCGGGTGACTGCGCGCCCGTCCTCGTGACCTTGCTCATCGTGTCTCCATACTGTTGGGCTGACGCCGCCCTGTCGGGGTGGCGCCGCCTTCGCGGTCGCGGCAACGCTTCCCTGTCTACCCGATCGGCGGTGTCATGCGGGCGCGGCGCCGGGTAAGAGGGGCGGTGGATCTCAGCGCGTGCGGGGCTGGTGGAACCGGAGCATGTTGCCGGCCGGGTCACGGAAGGCGCAGTCCCGGACGCCGTACGGCTGGTCGATCGGCTCCTGGAGCACGTCACCCCCGGCGGCCCGGATGCGTTCGAAGGTGGCGTCGCAGTCGTCCGTGCTGAAGATGACTCCGCGCAGCAGGCCCTTGGCCAGCAGTTCCGCCATGGCCTCCCGGTCGGCGGACGAGGCGTTCGGGTTGGCGACGGGCGGTTCGAGGACGATGTCCACATCGGGCTGCGCGGGGGAACCGAGGGTCACCCAGCGCATCCCCTCGAACCCGACGTCGTTCCGGACCTCCAGACCGAGGACGTCCCGGTAGAAGGGGATCGCCTTGTCGTGGTCGTCGACGGCGATGAAGCACTGCGAAAGGTTGATGTCCATGGGTTTCACGCTACGGCCGGGTGGGCGGCCGGTGCTTCTCCGTTCCTGACCGCTTTCACCGGCTGCCCGCCGGTAGTACGGAGAGCCAGTCGCCCGCCGCGAAGGCGTCGGCGCCGATCACCGTGCGGCCGGTGCGCGGAGCCGCGACGTGGAGCACGCCCTCGCTGCGGCCGGCCGCGAAGCGGGGCGCGCCGATGGTGATGACCACGGCCCGTTTGCCGGTGGCCCGGCGGAACTCCGACAGGAGGCGCACCCGCAGGGCGGCCTCCTTGCGGTCGACGGCCTTCGGCGCGTACGGCTCTACGACGGCCAGCGCACCCGTGCCCGACTCCCGGGCGGCCTCCGCGAGGGCCGCGCGCAGGGCCGTGATCCGGTCCAGCCCGCCGCCGGCCAGGGTGGGGCGCGTGGAGCCGAGCGGCAGGAACCGTACGCCCCGGTGCACGAAGGCGGGGCGGCCGGTGCCGGTCAGCACGAAGTCGACGGCCGGGGTCCCGGCGGAGGTCGCGGCCTGCCGGGCTGCGGTGGCGGTGGCGGTGATCGCGAACCGCCAGGGCCGGGCGTTCACCCGGGCCGCCGTGGCCACGATCGGGTCCGGGGAACCGGCCGCACCGACGACCCCGGTCGGCGGCGTCCGCGCCGCCAGGGTGTCCAGCAGCAGCCGCGGGGCGGCGGCGGGCTTGGCGGGAGCAGTGCCCCTGGCCGGGGCTCCGGCAACGGGCTCGGCGCGGGTGGCCGCCGGGGCGGTGGCCGAGAGCCGGGTCACGGTGAACGGGCGCTCCGCCATCGCCGGGAGCGGCAGGCTGATCTGCCGCCAGCCGGTCCAGTCCGCGGCGGGCCCGCGCAGGACGGCGGCGGCCCCGTCACCGTCGGCGAGTTCCACCGCGGGCCGGGCCCCGGAGCCGTCGCCGTGCACCCAGAGGGACAGCGACCGCGCCAGTTCGGGGATCCGCAGCGGCCGGGGCGGGGTCGCGACGGCGGTCCCTCCCCCGGTGGGCGGCGCCAGGGCGAGCCCCCGGCCGGGGCGGCCCGCCGCGGGCGCGGCGCCGGTACCGGTCCAGCGGGCCGCGTCCTCCAGATCCGCGAGCGGCCGGTCGGACAGCCCCACCCCGAGGGCCAGTTCGGCCGCGGCCACGGAGGCACCGCGCACCGTGGCCCGCAACGGCCCGGCCGCGCCCGCGACCAGGGCGGTCACCGTGAAGCCGCCGCGCCCGTCGTCGGCGACGCTCCACCGGGACCGGTCGAAATCCAGCTGTACGTCCCGGGGTTCGATGACGGCGGCGGCGCCCTGCGCGTCGTACCCGGTCAAGACGAAACGCGCCTTCTCCCCCTCCTCCGCGAGCCCGATCCGCTCCGGCACGGCCCGGACCCGGGCCACCGCCCCGAGGACCTCGACGCGGAGCGCACCGCGCGCCGCTCCCAGCTCCGCACGTGCCTCCACCGGGCCCGGGGCCGACGCACGCAGCACCCCGGCGGAGTCGATCCGGCCCCCGCCCCCGGGGAGGGACCACCCCGGAGCCGTCTCCCGGGCGGTCACCGGGCCGAGGCGTGTGTCGTAGGGGGTGGCGCTGAGGGTCCGGGTGAGGCCGGGGAAGGCGCGCGCGGCGCCGCCGACGGGCTCGATCCGGTAGCCGGCGGCGCGGCCGGAGCCCGCCGGGACGGTCAGGACCAGGCCGTTGGGGACCGGGCGCCGGCGGCCGTCGGACGGGGAGTTCTCCACGGTCAGGGCCGTCTCCCCGGACAGCGCGGCGAGCAGGGTCGAGGAGCCGCCGCCGTCCAGGTTGAGGGCCTCGTGGGCGCCGAGCCGGTGCATCAGCCGGCCGAGGGCCGTCAGGGTGATCCCTCCGCTGTCGCGCTGCCGGCCGTCGACGGTGACCAGGCGGGCCCGGCGGCCGTCGCGGGAGAAGCCGACGGCGGTGCGCGGCGCGGCCGCGTTGTTCGGCTCGCCCTCGTGGTTCTGCGGGACCCCGGCCACCACGAGGGCCTCCCGGCCGCCGACCGCGCTCGCCGGGAGCGGCCCGCCCCCGGCCGCCACCGGCCGGGCCGCCACTGCGACCGCGTCCCCGGGGCGCAGCGCGGCGAGTTCCGGCGCGGCCGGGCCGGCCGCGACCAGCACGGTGGTCCCGGGTGCGGGACGCTCCCGGCGCGCGGGCCCCCGTACCGCCGCGCGCACGGCCGTGACCCGGCCGTCGCGCAGTTCCACCGCCGGTCCGGACACGGGGAGTCCGTCCGCCGGCCAGTCGGCGGTGTACGCGGCGAAGCCCTCGGCGGGCGGCCGCGCGGTGTTGAAACCGGCGAGCGGGCGGACCCGGCCGCCCGGCAGGGTGACGCTCCCGTCGAGGGCGAGGCGGAGCACCCGGCCCGGCCCGTCGGCGCCGAAGCCGACGGCCGCTCCGGCGCCGGGCGAGGCCGCGTGCAGCAGCCGGCCGGCGCCGATGCCGGGGCCGAGCGGGGCGCCCGTACCCCGGATGTCGAAGAAGTCCCCGTTCACGGCGGCGACCACACGGCGGCCCGGCCCGGCGGGGTGACGGGCGGCGGAGTCCGTGACGGTGGCGAGGCCCCGGCCGCCGAGGTACTCCGCCCGCACGCCGGCACTCGTACCCGTGCCCGGGCCCGTGCCTTTGCTCGCCCCCGTGCTCGTACTCGTACTCGTACCCGCCAAGTGGACGTCGAGTTCGTCGATGCGCAGCCACCGGTCGGCTTCGAGCCGGTCGTACGACTCCAGCCGTACCCCGGGGGCGATCTGCCGGGCGGTGCGGGCCGTCTCGATCCCCTCGCGCTTGCCGCTCCCGGAGGCGCTACCCGAGGCGTGGGCCCGTGGGGACGCCGGGGCCACGAGCAGCGCGGTGAGCAGGGCCGGCAGCATGACGGGCAACAGCGGGCGCAGGGTGGACATCCACGCAGGATCATCCAGCTCCATGCATATGAGTACATGAACACAGCGCGAGTCCGGTGAGTATCAGCCATTCGCCCGCACCCACCCCGGGGGGGGCCGTCCACGCCATCCAAGCCGTTCAAAGGTGCGGTCTGAGATCTTGGCCCGGCCATAGCTTCGACCGTGACCACATGGCGGCGGGCCGGCGGGCCTTCTCCGCATGTCACCTGTTCCCGGGGGTACCTCTTCATGTCCTTCAGTGCGACCGGCTCGCCGCCGCCCGTCGACCCCGACCAGCGGACTCCGCCCCGGGTGCCCTCCCCGCAGGCGGCTCCCCCGGAGCCCCTCGCCCGGCTGCGCCCGCCCGGTGGGCTCGCGACGGCAACGACCGTCCTGCTCGCCCTCTTCGTCCTGTATGCCCTGCTCCTGACCGGAACCGGCCTGTACCTCGGCTCGGCCCTGCGCGCCGGGAGCTACCCGGGCGCGGGAACCGCGGACGCGGGCACCCTGCCGGACACCTTGATGGCGCTGGCGGGCCTCGTGGAGATCCCCCTGCTGATCACCACGGCGGTCCTCTTCGTCAGCTGGTTCCACCGGGTCCACCACAACGCCCTGATCCTCGGCCGGGACGCGGTCACCCGGTCCCCGGCCTGGGCCATCGGCGGCTGGTTCGTCCCCTTCGCCTTCCTCCGCATCCCGTACAAGATGGCCAAGGAGATCTGGGCCGCCAGCCTCCTGCGCGGGCCGGACGGCGCCCACCGCCCCGTCTCGACCGCGCCCGTCACCAGCTGGTGGCTCGTGTGGATCACGGCGCTGTTGGCCAACCGCGCCTACGACACCCTCCACGGCCGTGCCACCGACGCGGACGGGCTCGCCACCGCCGCCACCGTCGCCGCCGGGTACGGCGTGGTGCTGCTCGCGGCCTCCGTCCTCGCGATCCGCTTCGTGCGCGGGCTGACGGCCATGCAGATCGCCAAGGCGGCCCAGGCGCAGGCCACCTACGCCGCCCCCTAGTGCTGTGGCCGGAAGGGTTCACCGGCACCGGCCCGCGAAACCCCGCCGAGCCCCCGGAGCCCGGCGCACCTACACCGCGCCGGGCTCCGGGGACGGGGGATCGGCAGGCGAGCCGGCGGGGGCCGAGCCGGTGGGCGCCGGTACGGCGAACTCGCACCACACGCACTTCCCGCCACCCCGGGGCTCCACGCCCCAGGCATCCGCGAGCCGGTCCACCAGCAGCAGCCCGCGCCCCGAAACCGCCCAGTCATCGGCCTCCCGGCGCTGCGGCAGGGCGCTGCTGGTGTCCTCCACCTCGATCCGGATCCGGCCCTCCGGGGTCAGCCGCATGCTGACCCCGCCGACTCCGTCCGTGTGGACCAGCGCGTTGGTCATCAGCTCGTCCGCCGCCAGCTCGATCTCGTCCGCCACGTCCCACGCACCCCACGCGGCGGCGGCCGCCCGGATCAGGTGCCGGGCCATCGCCGGGGCGTCCGGGTCCCCCGGGGTGAGCCGGTGGCGCAGCGGGCCGCTGCCGCGCGGGAGCGGGGTGCCGCGGCGGCGCAGCAGGAGCAGGGCCATGTCGTCCCCGCCGCCCGAGTCCCCGACCAGGTCGCACAGCACGTCGGCGAGTTCCTCCACGTCCGCCGGCCCGTCCCGGACCGCCTCCATGACTTCGCGCAGACCCGTGTCGCCGTCCCCGCCGTGCCGTTCGGTCAGACCGTCCGTGCACAGCAGCAGGGTGTCCCCGGGGTGCAGTTCGAGGCTGGTGACCGGGTATCCCGTACCCGTACCGGCGGCGGCGGCGAAGGCATCCGGACCGCCGGAGGCACCCGCGCCGCCCGCTCCCGGCTCGCGCGCCGGGAGGCCCAGCGGCAGCCCGCCCGCCACCTGTACCCGGTGGCAGCTGCCGTCGCCGCGCCGCACCACGGGGTCGAGGTGCCCTGCACGGACCAGCCGGGCCATGCCGCTGGTGAGGTCGATCTCGGCGTACGTGCAGGTGGCGAAGCGTTCCGTCTCCAGGTCCCGCAGGAAGGCCGAAGCCCGCGCCATGGCCGCGCCGGGGGTGTGGCCCTCGGCGATGTACGCGCGCAGCGCGATGCGCAGCTGGCCCATGACGGCGGCGGCGTCCGTGTCGTGGCCCTCCACGTCGCCGATCATCACGCCGACGCGGCCCTCGCCGAGCGGGACCACGTCGTACCAGTCGCCGCCGATGTCCCGCCCCATCCGGGCGGCCCGGTACCGTACGGCGATCAGCGCCCCCGCCACCTCCGGGATCCGGCGCGGCAGCATGGCCTTCTGGAGGCCCTCGGCGAGGTCGTGCTCCTGCTCGAAGAGGATGGCGCGCTGGAGGCTCTGCGCGATGCCGCTGCCCAGCGCCATCAGTACGTTGCGCTCCTCGGCGTTGAAGTCGCCCTCGCGCGTGTAGAGCAGCCCGAGCGCGCCTACGGGACGGCCCTGCGCGATCAGGGGCAGGTAGACGCCACTGTGGACGGACAGCGGCTCGATGTACGGCCACAGGTCCGGGTAGCGCTGCTGGAACTCCTCGCGGGAGCCGATGAACACCGGCCGCATCGTCCGTACGGCCTCGCTCAGCGGCAGCGGCGCGTCGATCCGCGTGTACTCGGTCTCCGGTACGTACGCGTCGAGCTGCCCCTCCGCGACCAGGTGGATCCGGCCGCCGTCGACGACGCCGAGCATGACGCTGACCGCGCCGAGGTGGCCGAGCGCCTCGGGGTCCTTGAGGACGTCGGTGACGTCGTTGACGGTGCGGGCGTGCGCCAGGATCGCCGTGGTCCGCTCGACGACCCCGGTCATGCGGCGCCGGCCCTCGTCGCGCTCACCGGCCGCGCCGGGCTCGCCGGGGTCGTGGACGGCGTCGCGGATGATCCCGATGATCCGGTACGGGCGCCCGTGCGGGTCGCGCAGGATGCGGCCCTGGACATGGGTCCAGCCCGGGGCTCCGTCCCGGTCGCGGCTGCGCACGTAGGCCCCGTAGTGACTGCGGCCGGCCTTCAGCGCCTGCGCGACCCTCGCGTCGAGCCGGGCCTCCTCGCCGGGCGCCAGGCGCATCCGCAGTCCGGCCGGGGCGCCCGTGAACTCCTCGGGGCGCAGGTCGAGGACCTCGAGGGCGGTGGTGTCCAGAAACATCTGCCCGCTGTCGAGGTCCCAGTCGAAGGTGCCCATGTGGTTGAGCGCGAGGCTCGTGTCCGTCCGGGCAGGCCACTCGACCTGGGGGGTCACTCCCCTTTCGGCCACACCTTCAGGGTCTCACTCTTCGACGGTGCGCGCCGGTCTGCGGGAGCGTGCCGGGGCGGTGCGGAGAGGCGCGGGGACGCACGGGCAGGGCGCGGGTTCGCGGTACGCGCAGGCCCGGTCCGGCGTGTCCACGGGGGCGCCGGACCCCTTGTGCGCTAGCGAGCGCCCAGGACGTCGAATATCAGGGCGAAAAAGGACCAAAGTCTCGGCCTGTCGTGACTTTCACCGAATAGGCGACTTGTACGATTTCGCGAAGATCGATCCGTTCGTGATCATCTTTGCTGGCGTCAGGAACCCCCCGGAACGGGGTCGTTGGCGCCCACGGCTGTGTGGGGTGTGGCTTGTCGCAAGCGCCGAAGACGACCGGAGAACCGGCGGGAGCACCGAAGGGAGGGGCGGAAGGAGTGGTGGAAGGCGGGACGGAGAGGCCGGAGGAAGGGGCGCAGACCCCGGGCCGAATATCCGCGCCGCTCGCGTCCCCCCTGGCCGAAGCCTCCGGCTCCGGTGGCGACGGCTCCCTCGGAGCCCGCACCGGGCGCGGGAGTCTGGTGGTGCGGCCCTACCGGGATCCGCTCGTCCTCGGCCCGCTCTTCCGCGACGAGGAACAGGCCGGAGCCCCCGCCACGACCGCCGTCCGCCCCGATAACTCCGGCGCCCGCGGCGGACCCGGCGGTCCGGGCCGGCCCCACGGACCCGGCTCGCCCGGCGGCGACGGGACCCCCGGCCGCCCCCGCGGAAGCCACGGCACCGCCGAGCCCGACACCCTCGGCCAGGCCGCCGTGCATGCGGCGATACCCCGGCCCGCCCGACCGGTGATGGCGGCGCCGAACACCCCGCGGACCCTCCCCGCCGTGCTCGACCCCGAGCTCACCGAACACCCCGCGCGGGCCTGTTCCGGCTGGTGGGCGCTGCTCACCGCCGCTCTGGCCACGGCCGGCGCCGCCGCCCTCGCGCGGTTCGAGGAGCTCCGCCCCTCCACCTCCCCCGCCGAGGTCTGGCCCCTGGCCGTCGTCGTGTGCTGCGCGCTCCTCACGCTCGCCGCGCTCTGCGGACTGCGGCGCGGCCGCGCCGGCCGGGCCTGGTCGCTGACCCTCTTCGGCCGCTACCGCGGCACGATCCGGCGTACCGGCCTCATCTGGTCCAACCCGCTGCCCCGGCACACCCGCGTCGACGTGCGGCTGCGCCACTGGCGCAGCGAGCCGCTCTGCGTCGTCGACTCCGAGGGCACCGCGCTGCGGTCCGTGGTCCTCGTCGTCTGGCGGGTCAGGGACACCGCCCGCGCGCTGCTCGCGGTCGACGACCACGCCGCGTACCTGAGCGGGCAGGTGGAGTCCGCGACCGCCCGGGTGCTCTCCCGGATGCCCGCCGACTCCTTCGGCCCGGAACCGGCCGGGCCGCAAACCCTGCGCGACACCGAGGCCGTCGGCGACGAACTGACCCGGCTGCTCGCCGCCGAGTGCAAGGCCGTCGGCATCGAAGTCTTCTCCGCCCGGCCGCTGCACGTCGAGTACGCCCCCGAGGTCGCCGCCGCGATGCAGCGCCGCCGGGTCGCCTCGATCGACGCCCGGCACCGGGACTCCGTCCTCACCTCCGTGCTCGACGCCGTGGACGACACCGTTCACCGGATGTCGGACCGCGGGCTCGTGAGCCTGGACGACTACGAACGCAAGGCCCTGGTCAAGGACTTGACCGTGGCCTTCTACACGGCGCGCGGCCCTGCCGCCGACGCCCGTTGAAAACACCCCCGATGGATAAGGAACCATGCATGCGCACGCCCGAGTTCACCGAAGAGATACCCGACAGCTGTGACTGCACCGGCTGCGCGCGCGGCACGACGGCCATGACGGCCGCCGCGGCCCGCCGCCGTCGCTGCACCCTGCGCGGCGCCGTGGTCGCGGCCGTCGGCGCCACGCTGCTGATGGGCACCGGAGTGGGCACCGCGTCCGCCGAACCGGCCCCGGCGCACGCCGGCTGGGACGGCTCGAAGTACTGGTACAAGGACACGACCGGCTGGTGGCGCTGGACCCAGCACTACAGCAAGTACGTGGCGAACAGCGGCCGTTCCTCTTCCGCCGGCACCTCCTCTCCCTCTTCCTCGTCCTCCTCCGTACGCACCTCCGAGCCGACCTTCCGCGGCCGCGCGGGCTGGGACGCGACGGACCGCGTGTACTGGTACAAGGACGGCACCGGCTGGTGGCGCTGGACCCAGCACAAGGCCAAGTACGAGCGCTTCGCCGGCGGCTCCGGATCCGGATCCGGCTCTTCCTCCGGCTCATCCGGCTCGTCCGGTTCCTCGGGCTCCTCCGGTTCCTCGGGCTCCTCCGGCGCCCCCGTCCGGCAGGGCACGGAAGGCGCCATCTCCTTCGCCAACAGCCACCTCGGCGACCCGTACGTCTGGGGCGGCAACGGCCCCCGCGGCTGGGACTGCTCGGGCCTGGTCCAGGCCGCGTACCGCTCCGCGGGCATCACCCTCCCCCGCGTGGCCTCCGACCAGTACCGGGCCACCACCCCGATCTCCCGCTCCGAACTGCGCCGCGGCGACCTCGTGTTCTGGACCTCGAACGGCAGGACCTCCGGCATCCATCACGTGGCCATCTACCTCGGCGGCGGCAAGTACATCGAGGCCCCCCGCCCGGGCAAGCAGGTCCGCGTCTCCAGCTTCAGCGCGTACAACCCGAACCTGTACGGGCGCGTCCGCTAACGGCCGCCCCTGCACGACGGCGGTAGCAGACCTCCCCGAGGGCCGTCGGCCCTCGGGGAGGTCTTCGTTCCGGGCGGGGACCCTACTGGCCACCACCGCCGTTGTCCGTACCTCCGTCCTGGCCCGCGTCGCCACCGGATCCGGGCTCGACCGGCGAGGGCGAGGGCGGCGGAAGCTGGGGCCGCACGGAGGTCACCGGCGGGGGCGGCGGGGGCGGGGGCGGCGAGACCAGCGGCGGGGGCGTCGGCTTCGGCGGCTCAGGCCGCACCGGAGCCACCGGAGTCACCGGAGGTTCGGGCTCCGGCGCCACCGAGGAGATCTTGGGCGGGGCCGGAGGCAGTGGTTCCGACGAGCTCCGCGAGGGCGACGGAACCACAGCGCTCTTCGAGGGCGACGCGGACGGCGTCGGCGAGGTCACCCGCCGGTCCGCGGACGGTGAGGTGGAGGCCGACTCGGACACCGACGCGGACGGGGACTCGGACGGGGACTCCGAGGCGGACTCCGACCCGGTCACCGACGCCGACACGGACTCCGAAGGCGACTCCGACGGGGACTCGGACGGGGACTCCGACGCGGACTCCGAGGGCGACTCGGACGCGGACTCCGAGACCGACTCCGAAGGCGACACCGACTCCGACTCCGACGGAGACTCCGAAGGCGACTCGGACGGGGACTTCGACGGAGAGTCGGACGGCGACACCGTCGGGGACGGTGACGTCGGGGACGGCGACGTCGGAGACGGGGAGGTGAACGTCGGCGACGGCGACGTGAACGTCGGCGACGGCGGCGGAGTGGTGAAGATCGGCGTCGGGATCACCGGCGGCGGGATCGGCCTGTCGTGCCGGCCGTGGTGGTCACCCCGGTCGCGCTCGAACCAGCGGCGGTCCTGGTAGTCGTAGATCACGAAGTTGTTCACGATGGTCACGGACGGCGCGATGACCACGACCCGCGCGGGCTGGTACGAGGTCCAGGGCTGCCCGAACCGCTTCGGGTTGGCCTTCAGCGCCACCGGCGGCCCGAGCGGGTTTCCGCAGGCGCAGCGCACTCGCGGCACCCCGCGGTCGTCCACGAGCACGGCGGTCCCGGCCTGGAGCACGGCCTGGTAGCTGGTGGGGCTGCCGTCCCGGTAGCCGTGGTTGGTGACCCGGGTGTCCACCCGGAGCTGGACCGGGGTGAGGGAGCGCAGGTACGTCGGCACGGTCGCCGGCTGGATGCCGAGCGAGGAGGCGAAGGCGGCGTTCTTGCCGGGCTGCGCCGAGAGCACCCGGATCTGCTTCTCGACGTCGCAGCTGGCCACGTTGGCCGTGCCCCCGTACAGCTCGGGCGAGGCTCCGCTGACGCTGCGGGTGGCCGTGGTTCCCGTGGCCGACGGGGCCTTCGACTCGGGCTTCGTCCCCGTCGTCGGACCCGTCGTCGCAGGCGCCGGGCTCTCGGGCGGGGCCGTGGCCTCCTTGGCGGCGGTGGACTCGGTGAAGGGGTCGGGCCCGGACGCCGCCGCGGGCTGCAGGAAGACCTCGTTGCCCGCGGAGGTGGTGGTGCCGCCGCCTCCGCCGCTGGGCCTGGTCAGTACGACGGCCAGGGTCACGGCGGCGGCGAGGGCGACGATCGTGGTGGCGAGCCGGGGAACGGAGCGCCACCAGGGCTTGTGCGGGGGCTCGGGCGGCCCGGGGGGCACCCCGCTCCCGGATCCTCCGGGAGGGGCCGGCGGCGGGGGTGGCGGGGGGCCTTCCCGGCCCCCGGACAGGGGCCCGGAAGGCGGACCCGTGGGACGCCCGGACGAAGACGACGGCGGCTGCGAGGGCGGCTGTGACGGCTGTGTCGGCCACGGCGGCTGCTGGCCGGAGGGTTGAGTGGTCACGGGCTCTTCTTCCCAGGCGGAGGGGTTCCGGTCCCCTGTGGACGTTCCGCTGCGGACCCTTCGGACGGTGCTCCCGGTGTTCCGTGGACGTTCCGTTATGGAACTTCCGCGGGTCATCAGCGGAAATCTCCGGATGTGGTGCACTCCTGGCGACCATTGTGTGCGCCGTCCGGGTGGTGGCCGCAAGCGGAGCTGCCTACGGTGGCAGGGTGAGCCCTACAACGGCACCGGCCGCGCGAGCCTGGCGCGACGCCCTCGTGGCGGTCCTGGCGGGCTTCGCGGTCATGGCGATCGTCGCCTCCGCGGGGCTCGCCCTCGCCGGCGCAGGATCTCTGCCCGACGGAGCGTTCCCGCACGTGGTGGCCGCCGTCGTACTGATGGCCGCGGGCGGCTCGGTCGACGTGACGGGCGGGGCCGGCTTCCTGGCGGGGGCCGACGCGAGCCTGTCCCTGCTCCCCCTCTCCGTCAGCCTGGCCGGCGCGCTGACCACCGGCTGGCTCTTCCTTCGCCCCCTGCACAACCGGGCCGTGGCGAGAGCGCGCGAACTGCTCGCCCGCGCCGCCCCCTTGGTGCTCCTCTGGCTGGTGGCGCTGACCGGCGTCGCCCTGCTGGCCCGCCGGAACTTCGCCATCTCCACCGGCGATTCGATCCTCGGCGACATCGGCGAAGTCCTCGATGCCGGCCCGACGGTGGGCTTTGAGGCCGCGATCCCCGCCACCCTCGGCTTCGGACTGCTCTGGATCCTGGGCCTGTTGCTGATCGCGCTGCTCGTGTCCCGGCGCGCACCGCTCCCGACGGGGCTGGTCCGCTTCCACGCGGCGGTGCGGCCGGCGGCGTTCGCCGTGGTCGCGCTGCTCCTCGCGTACGTGGTCCTCGGGATCGGCGCCGGCGTGGTGGTGGCGGCGACCCAGGGGCATGCGGACCGCACCCTGGCGGTGATCCTGCTGGGTCTGCCCAACCTGGTCTGGCCCGCCCTCACGCTCGGCTTCGGCGGGGCGTGGGAGGGCAAGGCCGAGGGCCCGTTCGGGCTGCCCGTACCGCAGGTCCTGGACGAGGTGCTGCGCGCCACCGGCCAGGGCTCCGGCTCCGCCTCGGAGCTGTCCACCATCGACGTGGCCTCGCTCGCGGAGCGGGACTCCCGGGCCTGGTGGCTGGTGGTGCTGGCCGTCGTCCTCCTGCTCGGCGCCGGGGCGCTGGCCGCCGCCCGCTCGCCCGCGCACGTCCGCCCCTGGCAGCACGCCCTCCACCTGGCCGTCGCCCTGGCCCTGGCCACCCTGGTGGTCTGCCTGCTGGCCCGGATCCAGGCCCAGTTCGGCCTCTCCCTGCTGGGCCTCGGCGACGTCGACGACCTCAGCGGCAACCTGGAGCTGCGCCCCCTGCTCTGGCGTACGGTCGGCCTCGCCTTCCTCGCGGGCGCGGTGGCGGGCTTCCTCGGCGCCCTGTTTCCCCGCCGCCGGGGCGGACCCGACCGCCGGACCGCCGGAGACCCCGCAGCACCCGTAGACCCCGCAGCACCCGCCGCCCATTGACCCGGCGGCCCATCCCGGCCACCCGGGCCATCCCGGCCACCCCGAGCATCTCAGCCGTCCCTCCCACCCCACCCGCCCCAGCCGACCTGTTGCGCCGTTCGAGTGAACAGTCGCAAATCGGCTCATCGGGGGATCGTTTCCGCATGACACGCTGGTCTCCGTGAACATGACCAAAGGCCTGTTCCGGCCGCTTCACGCCGCTGGCCTGATCGCCCTCTCCGCGCTCGCCCTGACCCTCTCCACCGCCCTCCCCACCCAGGCGACCGGCCCCGGCGCCCGCCACCTCTCCGGCGACACCGGCCGCAAGGACGGCTCCGCCCAGGCGGTCTCCGTCAGCAGGGTGTTCTGTCCGCGCGGCACGGCCGTGCAGTCGGGCGGGTACTCCACGACCCACTGGGACCACGGCCGCGACGGCACGCTCCGGCACACCGTCCTGGCCTCCCACCCCGTCGTCGACGCGGACGGCCGCAAGGGCTGGTACGCCTCGGCCGCTCACGCCGAGGTCACGGCCCACGTCGTGTGCACGCCCGTTCCCGACCACGAGGACTAGGGCCCGTCGTCAAACTCCCGTCGCCGCCCGAGGCAGACGGGAGTTTGACGACAGGCCCTGGGCCGAGCGTGCCGAGGGGTCTCGACCCGATCACGCGTGGGCGCGGCAGAACCGCCGGACGGCGTGGTTGAACCGCTCCGGTGCCTCGAGGTTGCTGACGTGCCCCACGCCCGGGAGCACCACGAGCTCGCTGTGCGCGATCGCGGCCCGGAACGCACGGGCGACGCTCAAGGGTGACCGCACATCGAGCTCGCCCCAGAGGAGCAGGGTCGGCACCGTGATCGCGGGCAGCAGGTCGCGCTCGTCGGCCTCGGCCATCATGGACAGCTCCGCTCCCATGGTCCGCGGCCGCACGTCGTCGGCCATCGCGTCGAGCAACGGCACGAACGCGGAGGGAGGGTCACCGGCGAACAGCCCCGGCAGTGTCGGATCGAACCGCTCCCCGGGCGCGGCGAGCATCCGCTTGGCCCCCTCGACCCGGGCGGCCACCTCCTCCGGCGGCAGCGAGCCCTTCCACCCGGCGTAGGTGTCGGCCAGGATCAGCGTCCTGACCAGCTCCGGACGGTGGCGATACAGCTCCAGCGCGACCGTCCCGCCCCAGGAGAGCCCGGCCACGTGCGCCGGGCCGAGCCGCAGCGCCTCGATCACGGCGGCGAGGCAGTGCGCGAAGTCCACCAGGCCGAAATCCGCCGGCAGATCGGAGGAACGCCCCGCGCCCGGCTCGTCCCAGGCCACCACGGTGAACTCATCTTCCAGATCAGCGAGTTGCGGCTGCCACATACGGCCGTCCGCGCCTGCTCCGTGCACGAGAACCAGGGGCGGACCGTGACCCACGCGCGCGTAGGCGACCTCCACCCCGCCGACCTGCACCGTTGCCATGACACCAGCGTAGGCGCGGCTGCGGGTGGTGTCGCGGCCGGATCACCGCCTTGATCACCACGGGAGACTGGGGGCGGGACACCCCCCTAGAACACCGGCAGGGCCCACCGGGGCGGCGGTGGCGGCGGCCCGTCGGAGGCCACCCGGGCCGGCGCGTGGACGAACGCCGCGACGCCCGGGCCCCCGCCCTCCCCCGCGCCCGCCCGCCGCAGCGCCCCGGTGAACTCCAGGCAGCTCCCCCACCGGTCCTCCGGCGCCTTCGCGAGGGCCCGCGCCAGCACCTCGTCCACCCCCGCCGGCAGGCCCTCCCGCCGGGAGGACACCGCGGGCGGCGGATCGTACTGGTGGGCCCAGAGCAGCGCCATGTCGTCGTCGCGCTGGAACGGCGGGCCACCGGCCAGCATCTCGTAGACCACGCACCCCAGGCTGTAGACGTCGCACCGGCCGTCGACCGGTTTCCCGGCGATCTGCTCGGGCGCCACGTAGTCCAGGGTGCCGACGAACTGCCCGACGCTCGTGAACCCGGTCAGCGACAGCGACTTCTTCGTCAGCCCGAAGTCGGTCAGGTAGACGTGCTCGGGGTGCTCGCTGTCGGTGCCGCCCGCGACCAGGATGTTGCCGGGCTTCACGTCCCGGTGCACCAGGTCGTGGGCGTGCGCCGCGTCCAGCGCCGAGGCGACCTGGCCGGAGATCCGGGCCGCCGCCTCCACGGGCAGCGAGCCCGTCCGGTCGAGCATGGCCCGCAGGTCCTGGCCGGGCACGAAGCGCATGGCGATGTACAGCATCCCGTCGGTCTCCCCCGCCTCGAAGACGGGCACGATGTGCGGGTGGTCGATGGCCGCCGCCACCTTCGACTCGTGCGCGAACCGCTGCCGGAAGACGTCGTTGCGCGCGAGTTCGGGCGCGAGCAGTTTCAGCGCGACCGTCCGGTCCAGCCGTACGTCGTGCGCCCGGTAGACGACCGCCATCCCGCCGCGCCCGATCTCGGCCTCCACCACGTACCCGGCGATCCGCCGCCCCCGCAGGTCGGACTCCCGCCCGCGGAACGGCTCCGCCGCCGCATCGGAGCCCATCAGCCCGCCTCCGGCCCGGGCAAGTCCACGATCTTCGTGGGTTCGTGCGGAACATGCGGAACATCTCGTACGTCGCCACCGCCCTCGGTGTCGGCTTCCGACGGCGGCGCCTGGGGCGCGGGCGGGGCACCGGGTCCCGCGACGACCGCGTAGGTGGCCAGGCGGCTCCCGTCCCCGTACATCCACCGTCCCGCCGTCTCGTCGTAGAGCCACACGGACTCCCCGTCGACGACGACGCCGACGCGCAGTCCCCGCAGGGAGCGCCGGAAGGATTCGGGGTCGGTCCGCCCGGCCGCGAGGTCGGCGACGGCCCGCCGGTAGCGTTCCAGCTCCTCGGCGCAGCGGGTGAGCAGCGGCTGCGGGTCCTCGACGCGCGTCAGCGGGCGCCCGCCGGTCGGCGGGGGCTGCGGCACGGCGAGGAGCAGGCGTCCGTCCACCCAGGCGGACCACCCGTTGGCGCACAGGATCTCCCCCCATTCCCCGCGCCGGGACAGCAGCCGTACGGGGAGGAAGGCGTCGAGCGGCACGGTCGGCCGGGACAGGTCCGGGGTCTCCCACGCGGGGAGGCCGTCCTGCGGGACGATGTGGGTGGGCCGGAAGTCCGCGGCTTGGCCGGGGCTGGTCATCGCGGCTACTTCCGCATGATGGTCGGCTCGTGGCGGCGCAGCACCCGGCCCGTCAGCACGCCGAACAGCACGGCCAGGGCTGCCAGCATCCCCACCTCGATGAGCCACAGGCGGGGCTTGTGGTCGAAGAGCGGGTCCTGGGTGATCTTGCCGGGCACGATGGCGCCGAGGTCGATGGTGGCCGACATCGCGCCCATGGCCCAGCGGGCCGGTACGAACCAGGCGAACTGTTCGATGACGAGGACCCCGGTGAGTTTCAGCAGGGAGCCGCAGAAGACGACCTGCACGATGGTGAGCAGGACCAGCAGCGGCATGGTGACCTCTTCCTTGGACACCAGGGCGGAGATCAGCAGTCCGAGCACCATGGCGGTGACGGACAGCATGGCGACGACGAGGGTGATCTCGATGAGCGGGGGCAGGAAGAGGCCCTTGCCATCGGGGGCGTTGGTCTTGACTCCGGCGAGGCCGACGAGGGTGAGGACCACCGCCTGGCCGATGGTGACGGCGCCGAGGACCACCACCTTGGACATCAGGTAGGCGGACCGGGAGAGCCCCACGGCGCGTTCGCGCTGGTAGATGACGCGTTCCTTGACCAGTTCGCGAACGGCGTTGGCGGCTCCGGTCAGGACTCCGCCGACGCACAGGATGAACAGGGCGTTGAGCGCCGTCTCCGCGGTGAGTTCGCTGCCGGCCAGGGCGCGGGCCATGGCGCCCATGACGAAGGGCAGGGCGACCATGATGATCAGGAAGGTGCGGTCGGCGCTGAGCACGGCGGCGTAGCGGCGGATCAGGGTGGAGAGCTGCGAACCCCAGCTCTGTGCCTTGGGCGGTGGCTTCGGCGGGACGCCCGCGGCCCGGTCGGCGGCCCCCGCGAGCGGGACCCCGCCGGCGACCTCGACGTAGCGGCGGTACAGCGGTGAGGCCCGGTGCTCCCCGGCCCAGTCGCGCTCGCGCTCGTTCTCGAAGGCTTCGAAGGCCTCGGGCCACTGGTCGAAGCCGAAGAAGCCGAGCGCCTCGTCCGGGGGCCCGTAGTAGGCGATGCGGCCGCCGGGCGCGAGGACGAGGAGGCGGTCGCAGACGCTCAGGTTGAGGACGCTGTGGGTGACGACGATGACGGTGCGGCCGTCGTCGGCGAGGCCGCGCAGCATGTTCATCACCGAGCGGTCCATGCCCGGGTCGAGCCCGGAGGTGGGCTCGTCCAGGAAGAGCAGGGAGGGCTTGGTCAGCAGTTCCAGGGCGACGGAGACCCGTTTGCGCTGGCCGCCGGAGAGGCTGTGGATGGGCTGGTCGGCGCGCTGCTGGAGGCCGAGTTCGCCGATCACCTCGTCGACCCGGGCCTCGCGTTCGGCCTTGGCGGTGTCCTGCGGGAAGCGCAGCTCGGCGGCGTAGACGAGGGCGCGGCGCACGGTGAGCTGGGCGTGCAGGATGTCGTCCTGCGGGACGAGGCCGATGCGGCTGCGCAGTTCGGCGTAGTCCCGGTAGAGGTCGCGGCCGTCGTAGAGGACGGTGCCCTGGTCGGCGGGGCGCAGGCCGGTCAGTGCGCCGAGCAGGGTGGACTTGCCGGCGCCGCTGGGGCCCACCACCGCGAGCAGGGTGGTGGCGCCGACGGGGAAGGAGACGCCGTCGAGGAGGGTCTTGCGGCCGTGGTCGACGGCCACGCCGAGGTTCTGGACGTCGAGGGAGACCTCGCCGGTGTCCACGTACTCCTGCAGCTGGTCGCCGACCAGGCAGAAGGCGGAGTGGCCGACGCCGACGATGTCGCCCTCCCCGATGGCGGCCGCTCCGGCGAGGCGCGCACCGTTGAGGTAGGTGCCGTTGTGGCTGCCGAGGTCGGCGATCTCGTACCTGCCGTCGGGGCGGACGCGCAGTTCGGCGTGGTGGCGGGAGACGACGAGGTCGTTGACGACGAGGTCGTTGTCGGGGGCTCGGCCGATGCGGACGGCGGCCCGGTCGGCCAGCGGGCGCACCGAGGTCGGCTGCCTGAAGGTGCTGGTCATGTCGGGGCGGGAGACCGAGGCGGGGCGGGAGACGACGGCCGGTTCGGCGAAGCGGACGCGCGGTCCGTCGGCAGCGCTGCCGAAGCGCAGTTCGCTGCCGACGCCGACCGCCCACTCGCGGACGCGGTAGCCGTCGACCCAGGTTCCGTTGGTGCTGTCCTCGTCCTCCAGCGTCCAGTGGTCGCCGTCCGGACGCAGCACCGCGTGGTGCCAGGAGACGCGGGCGTCGTCGAGGCAGATCTCGCAGAGGGGGTCCCGGCCGACGTGGTACGTCCGGCGCGGGCTCATCGCGGTGGAGCCCCTGTCCGTTTCCAGGAGGAGCTCTGGCGCGGTCGGCACACCGGGGCGCTGGGCCATGGGCCGATTTTCCCACGATCCGGCGAGCCCGGCATAACCGCAGGTCAGGCGGGCGTTATGGGTAATGACAACGGTCCCCGTTGCAGCCTTTGCCCATCGCCTTGAGGTGCGCTTCACTTCAGACGACGCGTACGGAATTTCGTCCGACGCGTACGGGAGCGCCATCCGCGCGCACGCCACGCGCCACGACTCACGGGGGACACCATGAGCGCGCACGACCACGCGCAGCACGACCGCTACACCGTCGGCACGGCCGGCCACGAGGGCCCCGAAGACCACCGCGGCCACGGCGGCCACGAGGGGCCCGGTCACGGTCACGCGGGCCACAGCCACGGTGTCGCCGCCGACGCGGACCGCCGCTGGCTCGGCATCGCCCTCGGCCTGATCGCTGGCTTCATGGCCATCGAGGTGGTCATCGGCGTCCTGGCGCACTCCCTGGCCCTGATCTCCGACGCCGCGCACATGCTGACGGACGCCGTCTCGATCGTCCTGGCGCTGATCGCGATGCGGCTGGCCGCCCGGCCGGCGCGCGGTGGATTCACGTACGGCCTCAAGCGGGCGGAGATACTTTCCGCCCAGGCCAACGGCCTCACCCTGCTGCTGCTGGCGGTCTGGCTTGCGTACGAAGCCGTACGGCGGCTGCTCGATCCGCCGCCCGTGGAGGGCGGGCTGGTGCTGGTGACGGCGCTGGCCGGGATCGTCGTCAACATCGTGGCGGCCTGGTGCATCTCGAAGGCGAACCGCACCTCGCTCGCGGTGGAGGGCGCCTACCAGCACATCCTCAACGACCTGTTCGCCTTCATCGGCACCGCCGTCGCCGGTCTGATCGTGCTCACCACCGGCTTCCGGCAGGCCGACTCGATCGCCTCGCTCGTCGTGGTCGTCCTGATGGTCAAGGCGGGCTACGGACTGGTCCGCGAGTCCGGCCGGATCCTGCTGGAGGCCGCTCCGGCCCACGTGGACCCGGACACGGTCGGCGACCGCCTGGTCGGGCAGCCCCCGGTCACCGAGGTCCACGACCTGCACATCTGGACCATCACCTCCGGGCAGGCCGCGCTCTCCGCGCACGTGCTGGTGGCCCCGGAGGGCGACTGCCACGCCGTGCGCCGGGACCTGGAGGCCCTGCTGGCGAAGGAGTACGGGATCACGCACACCACCCTCCAGGTGGACCACGCCCAGGACTCCCTGCTCACCGTGGGGCGCCCCGGCGAGGACCGGCCCGACGCGCACTGCGCGGACGCCCACGGCCCGGTCCACCGCCAGGGCCCGCACGATCACTGAGGTGCGCCCGGACGGGGTAGGGATGGGGCCATGACCGCGAAGCGCAGCGCCGGGCTCCTCCTGTTCCGCCAGCACCCCGGGGCCGGGGTGGAGATCCTGCTCGGCCACATGGGCGGCCCGCTCTGGGAGCGCCGGGACGCGGGCGCCTGGGCGATCCCGAAGGGTGAGTACGGCCCCGAGGAGACCCCGCGCGACGCGGCCCGCCGGGAGTTCGAGGAGGAGGTCGGGCTGCCTCCGCCGGAGGGTCCGTACCTGCCGCTGGGCGAGGTGCGGATGATCGGCGGGAAGCTGGTGACGATCTGGGCGGTACGGGCGGACCTGGATCCGGCCCTCGCGGTGCCCGGCACCTTCACCATGGAGTGGCCGCCGAAATCGGGGCGGACGGCGGAGTTCCCCGAGCTGGACCGGGTGGAGTGGTTCGCTCCCCCGGTGGCCAGGACCAAGCTGGTGGTGTCTCAGATTCCCTTCCTGGAACGGCTGTTGGAGCTGCTGGGGAACGACGGTCAACCAGGGTTGACCTGACCTTTACTTGCCAACAAACCCCACCTGCATGGACATTGCACGTATGACGAACGTCGTGCTGGTGGGAACCCTGGACACCAAGGGTGTGGAGTACGGCTGGCTGCGCGAGAGGCTGCTGCGCGCCGGCGTCGAAGTGATCACGGTCGACACAGGAATCATGAACGAGCCCCGCGTGCCCGCCGACGTACCGCGCGAAGCGGTGGCGCGGGCCGCGGGAACGGAACTGTCCGAACTGCGCGCGGCCGCCGACCGGGGTGCGGCCGTCACCACGATGGCCCGGGGCGCGGAAGCGACCCTCTTACGCCTGCACGCCGAGGGCCGGCTGCACGGAGTGCTCGCGATAGGCGGCAGCGGCGGGACCTCCATCGCCACCCGGGCGATGCGCGCACTGCCGCTCGGCGTTCCGAAGGTGATGGTCTCCTCGATGGCGTCCGGGGACGTGGCCCCGTACGTCGGATCCGCGGACATCACCATGATGTACAGCGTCGTGGACATCGCGGGGATCAACAGCGTCTCCGCTCCGGTCATGGCCAATGCCGTCGCGGCCGTCGCCGGGATGGCCGAGGCCTACGCGCGCTCCGCCCTGGAACTGCGCCGGCCGGCCCTGCTGGGCTCGGGGCCGCGGCCGCTGATCGCGGCGAGCATGGCGGGCGTGACCACGATCGGCGTGGACGCGGCCCGCGAACGCCTGACCGAACTGGGCTACGAGGTACTGGTCTTCCACGTCAGCGGAACCGGCGGCCGGACCCTGGAGACCCTGGCCGGCCAGGGGATCTTCGCCGGGGTCCTCGACCTCACCCTCAGCGAGCTCGCCGACGACCTGTGCGGCGGCATCCTGACCGCCGGGCCCGACCGGCTCAGCGCCGCCGGGCGGGCCGGGATCCCGCAGGTGGTGAGCCTGGGGGCGCTGGACATGGTGAAGTTCGGCCCGATGGAGAGCCTGCCCGAACGGGTCCGCTACCGCCGGGTCCGCGTCCACAACCCCTCGATCACGGTGATCCGTACGACCGGGGCCGAGTGCGCCGAGCTCGGCCGCCGGGTCGCCGCCAAACTCCGTGCGGCCACCGGCCCCACGGCCGTCTGCGTACCGTTGCGCGGACTGTCCACGCTCGGCGCTCCCGGCGGGCCCTACCATGACCCCGACGCCGACGGAGCGCTGTTCTCGGCGCTGCGCGAAGGCCTGCGGGGAAGCGCCGCGCGGATCCACGACTACGACACCCACATCAACGATCCGGCTTTCGGGCGGGCGGCGGCCGACCGGCTGCACTCCATGATCGGAGCGCGGGCCGCTGCGGCCTGATCCGGGCTCCCCCGACAGGGAACCGGCCGTGGCGGAATTGTGTCCCAGGTGATGGCCGGTCCCCTGGAAGGAGCGGCTCCGGGGCGCGGTCACGCCACGGCAAGGGGGAAGGCATGAACGGCGTGTGGTCGGTTCCCGGTTACTCGCAGGTCCGCGAGCTCGGTTCGGGTGCCAGCGGCCGCGTGGTCCTCGCGGTCCACGAGGTCACCGGCACGGCCGTCGCGGTGAAGTACCTGAACGACCGGATGCTGGAGAACCCGGTCTTCGTCCGGGAGTTCCGGGCGGAGGCCCAGCTGCTCGGCGCCCTGCGCTCCCCGTACGTGGTGGGGCTGTACGAGTACGTCGAGGCGCCCGGCGGCGCCGCGATCGTCATGGAGCTCGTGGACGGCATCCCGCTGAACGCCCTCCTCAAGCAGTGCGGGCGGACCGGACCGGAGGCGGCGCTGGTGCTGCTGAAGGGCTCCTTGCTGGGGCTGGCCGACGCGCACCGGGCCGGTGTGGTCCACCGGGACTACAAGCCGGCGAACGTCCTGGTCGCGGCCAACGGGACCTCCAAGCTGGTGGACTTCGGCATCGCCACCCCCCTGGGCACCACGCCCGGGGCGGCGGGCACCCCCGCCTACATGGCCCCCGAGCAGTGGCAGGGCCGGCCCGCCTCGCCCGAGGCCGACGTGTACGCGGCGACGGCGACCTTCCTCGAATGCCTGACGGGCCGCAAGCCGTACGACGGGCAGAACTTCGCCGAGCTCGCCGTCCAGCACATCGAGGCGCCGGTCCCGGAGACCGAGGCGCCCGAGCCGGTGCGCCCGCTGATCCGGCGGGGACTGGCGAAGGCTCCCGAACAACGGCCCGCGAACGCCGAGGCGTTCGTCGCGGAGCTGGAGGCGGTGGCCCTGGCGGCGTACGGGCCCCAGTGGGAGGAGCGCGGACAGCGCAAGCTGGCCGCGATGGCGGCCCTGCTGCCCCTGCTGTTCCCCTCCGCGGCCGCCCCGGCCCAGGGCGTCACCGCACTGGCCACGACGGTCCTGCCGCCGCGCCCGCCCTGGAGCCCGGGCGGGCGGGGTCTGCTCGCGGCGGGGGCCGCGCTCGTGCTCGGGCTGGTGGCCGTACTCGGCTACCAGGCGGTGGGCTCGGAGCCGGGCGGCGCGAAGGCGCTGAACGCCTTCGCCACGTCGAGCGCTTCGGCGCCCGCCCCCGGCAGCAGCCCGTTCCCGACGCCGTCGGCCTCGCCGAGCCGGAGCACCGGCCCGAGCCCGTCGGCGAGTCCGACCGGTACGACGCCGTCGCCGTCCGCGTCGGTGTCCGGGTCCGCGTCCGCGTCCGCGTCCGCCACGCCCACGTACAGCGGCCCGCCGTCCCCGACGCCGACCCCCACCACATCCCCGACACCCACGCCCACGGTCACGCCGAGCCCGAGCCCGAGCGTGATCGTGTCCTCGGTGTCCGTCACCCTCAAAGCCTCGCCCACGGTCGGTGAAGCGACCGTGAGCCTCGACGCCAAAGGCGGGCCCGTCACCGTGCTCTTCGAGTGGTTCCTCGGCGACGCGCCGAACGACCTCGCCGTCGCGGACGGCACCGACCGGGTCACCGCGCCCGCCGGTTCTCTGACCTCGCTGTCGCAGCAGCACAGCTTCACGCGGCGCAGCGGCTGCTACCTGACGGTGCGCGCCTCCACCGAGCCCGCCGCCCCCAAGCGGTACGCGTACGCGACCGTCCAGATCCCGCGCTGCACGGTGGCGCCCCAATGACCGGGCCGCACGCCCCGCAGGGCGACGACGACTACAGCGCCACCGTGCTCGGCAGCCACTGGATCACCGGACCGCCCCAGGGCACCGAGCGGACCGAGCGGCTCGACGGCGCCGGCGCGACCGAACGCACGGGCGCGACCGCAGGCACCGACGCGACCGCACGGTTCGACGTGCCGGTGGGTGCCGTGCCGGACCGCGTCGAGGGGTCCGTGCTGCGCTTCGGACCGGGGGTGACGGCCGCCCTCCCGCTGCCGTTCCCGGTCGCCCCGGTACCCCGCACACGCCGCCGGCCAGGCGAATGGCGGCGCTACACCCTGGCCGCCGTGGTCCTGATCGGGGTCCTGTGCTACCTGGGCTGGCAGCGCTACGGCCCGGCCCTGGAGGTCCGGGACGTGGCGGTCACCACCGATGCCAAGGGTCCGGGCTGCGACGGCACCGCCGACGTGGTGGCGGTCGTGCAGACCAACGGGCGGCCGGGGACCCTCACGTACCGCTGGCTGCGCAGTGACGGCACCCGCTCCGAGCAGCTCACCGAACGCGTGCCGAGCGGCCGCAAGGAGGCCCGCCTGCACCTGCTGTGGACCTTCCAGGGCGCGGGCACCTACCCCGCGAAGGCCGAGCTCGAACTCGTCTCGCCCGTACGGCACACGGCCGCGGCGGAGTTCACGTACCGCTGCCGCCCGTAGCGGGGGAGGCAGCGGGCATGCGGATCACCGCGAGCCCGCCGTCGAGGTCGACACGGGACCGGGGCGGGGCGCCGTCCTCCTCGTCGTCGCGCATGACCAGGGCGCTCTGCCGCTCCTTGAGCTCGTTCTGCTTGCCCGGCGAGAAGCTCGCGTGCAGTTGCTCGAAGCCGGTCGCGGACATCTGCCCCTGGCGGCCGTTCCACCGCCAGGGCAGTACACCGGCGCGGCCCGCGCGCTCCAGCACGAGGTCGAGGAAGGCGACGGCGGTGAGCAGCAGCGCCAGCCCCGGAAGGGTCATGAAGACGACGAAGGCCATGGCCCGACCCTAACCCCGGCCCTCGGCCCCGGCCCAGGTCCCTGCTCCGTCCTCCTTTCGGCCGGCGGCCCGGCCCCTCAACCCGGTCCTTCCGGCGGGGCGATCGTGGCCGTGCGGCCGAGGCGCCGCCACCCCCGCCCCTGGTTGACTCGAATGTGTTGGCGAGGGCATCAGGGATGGCCCTCACGGCACCCTTGCTGCCACGTTCCAGCCGGCGATACACCCCAACGGAACGTGGCCGTCCCGCACGGATGCCAAGTCCGCGCGGGAGGCCCGCAGCCGCTTTGGGGAGTGGCTGCGGGCCGTCTTGCCTGCCCGTCCGTGGCGGGCAGCTCGGAGCGCTTCTTCCTCAGAAGCGGGCGTGCGCGGTGATGTCCGCCGCGAACTCCCCCGTCATCGCCGGGGTCACCGTCGGCCGGCACTGCGCCACCGCCGCCAGGTAGTCCTGCGTGCTCGCGCCCAGTTGGGCCGCCGCCGCGCCGCGCGCGCCCACCGCCTCCAGGTCCCGCTCGAAGGACACCTGCGCCGCGATCCTTGCCGCGTGCTCGATGTCGGCCGGGGTGAACAGCTCGCTCGCCTCGACCAGCGCCGCCACGTCCACATCGGGACGGCCCGCCGTGTACCGGGCCCAGATCGCGGCGCGCGCGCCCGCGTCCGGGGTGCCGATCGGGATCAGGTAGTCGAAGCGGCCGGGGCGCAGGAAGGCCGGGTCGAGGGAGCGGATGGAGTTCGTCGCGCAGACCAGCAGCCGTTCGTCGCCCTCGCGGAAGCCGGGTATCAGCTTGAGCAGTTCGTTGGTCACCCCGTGGATCCCGCCGGGCTGGGCCGGTTCGGTGCGCACGGGCGCGATCTCCTCGACCTCGTCGATGAAGACGAGCACCCGTTCCAGCTCGGCGATGCGGGCGAACGCGTCGCGCAGCGCCGCCGCGAGGTTCCCCTCGTCGGCGAGGCGGGAGGGCAGCAGTTCCACGAAGGGCCAGCCGAGGCGGGAGGCGATGGCCCGGGCGAAGGTGGTCTTGCCGGTACCGGGCGGGCCGAAGAGGGTGATGGCGCGCGGCGGGCGCACCCCGTGCGCGGCGGCCCGCTCGGGCTCGGCGAGCGGCAGCACCACGCGGCGCTCGATGAGGTCCTTCTCCGTCTCCATGCCGGCGACCTTGGTCCACAGGTCGTTCGGCAGGAAGCGGCCGCCGAGGTCGTCCAGGAGGCCGGCGGCCGGGCCGTGCAGGGGCTCGGTCTTCTCGAAGTAGGCGACGGCGGGCTGGCGGGTGTAGCCGGCGTTGAGCAGGCCCTCGCCGAGCAGGTCCTCCTCGGGCAGGACGTACGCGATGCGCCCGACGCGGGCGGCGATGAGCCGCCGCTCCAGCTCCACGAGCAGCGCGCTGGCCAGGCCGCGGCCGCGCCAGCCGGCGGCGATGGCGATGCGCATGACCCAGGCGCGTTCGCCGGTGACGCAGGCGAGGGCGGCGCCGATGGGGACGCCCTGGTGGACGGCGACCACGCAGGGCTGCCGGTCGGTGAGGGCGCTGATGCATTCGGCGAGTGAGAAGACCGACTCCTGGCCGAGTTCGGCCGTGGTGTCGATCAGATGGACAACGGCCGCGAGATCGCTCTCGCGGTAGTCGTGGATCAGCCAGTTCACCGGGTACCGCCCCTCGTTCGTGCTCCTGCGTGCCTGCCGCGTGCCGGTTGCGCACCTTGCTGCCGCGAGGCTAGGGGCGGACGGGCCCGTTGATCACGCTCCGTCGTGCACAACACCCGGTCCGGGAACCCTCCGTATCGTCCATAGACTGGTGGTTTCTGCCCGAACTGATGCCCGAGGATCCGTACGCCTTCATGACTTCCCACATATCCACCGGCATCCGACGGCCGTATCCCATATGGCTGGCTCCGGTCCTCTGGACCCTGGCGCTCGGCCTGTGGGGACTTTCCCGGCAGAACAGCGTGTGGCGGGACGAGGCGGCGACCTGGCAGGTGGCGGAGCGCTCCCCCGCTGAGATCTGGCAGCTCCTCGGGAATGTGGACGCGGTCCACGGCCTGTACTACCTGCTGATGCACGTGCTCTTCGAGGTGTTCGGGGCGAGCACGACCACCCTGCGCCTCCCCTCGGTGCTGGCGGTGGCGGTCGCCGCCGCCTGTGTGGCGCTGATCGGGCGCCGGCTGGCGGGCCCGTGGGCCGGGCTGGGCGGCGGGCTGGCCCTCGGGCTGCTGCCGGCCGTGCAGTTCCAGCTCCAGGAGGGCCGGTCCTACGCCCTGATCGCGGGCGGGGCCGGACTGTCGACCCTGCTCCTGGTCTCTTTGATCGCGGGCACCGGAACCGATCCCGGGCGGTGGCGGACCCTGCCGCGCTGGACGGCGTACGGGGCTCTCGTGCTGGTCTGCGCCCTGCTGAACTGGTTCTCCCTGCTGATCCTGCCCGCCCACGCGGTGACCCTGTGGTGGGCGCGGGCCCGGCGCGGTGTCGTGGCGCCCTGGCTGCTCGCCTCGGCGGCGGCCGTGGCGGGGGCGCTGCCGCTGATCCTGTTCAGCCGGACCCAGTCCGGCCAGGTCTCCTGGATACCGCCGCTGACCTGGCACATGATGATCGGCCCGGGCGTCCTGCTGGCGGTCGGCGCGCTCGGCGCGTGGGCGGACCGCGGGAACGGGCCGCGCACCGGTCTCCCCGCCCGGCTGACGGCGGCCTCGGTCGGGCTGCCGCTGCTGGCGGTGCCCCTGCTGGGGCTGGCCGCCGCCTCCCTGATCCAGCCGCTGTTCCTGGACCGGTACGTGCTGTTCTCCATGCTGGGTCTGGCCCTGCTGATCGGTGCGGCGCTGGGCGCGGCCGTACGGGCCCTCGCGCCCCGGTACCCGAAGGCCTCGGGCGCACTCGTGCCGGTCGTGGTCGCGGTCTCGGCGGCGGCGCTGCTGCCCGTGGCCCTGGCCGACCGGTCTCCGGCCAGCCGGGTGGACGACGTCCTGGCGGTGGCCGGGGAGGTGTCCGCGCTGAAGCGGGACGGCGACGCGGTGCTCTTCGTCCCGGCGGCCCGGCGGGACACCGCACTGGTCTCGCCCGGGGCGTTCGCCGGCCTGAAGGACATCGCGCTGTCCCGCGGCCCCGCCGAGTCGGGCACCCTCAAGGGCGAGGAGGCCGACCCGGCACGGATCTCGGCGGCCCTGCGGGAGCAGCGGCGGGTCCTCCTGGTGACGGACTCGCGGAAGGCGGCGAAGCCCTCGGGCTCCCCGGCCGACCGGGCGAAGGCGGCCGTCCTGCGGGCCGAGTTCACCGTGGTGGAGGACCGGGAGGTCCGCGGCCGCCGGGTGACGGTGTACGAGCGGCGCGACTGACGGCGCAGCGCCTGGCAGGCCGTCCGGCCATCCGTCCGGCTATCCGTCCGCCCGCTTGCGGTCCACCGGGGTGGGGACCTCGACGGGGCCCCCGCGGCGGCGTCCGGACCAGGGCGCGGGCACCGCGTCGATGCGGTGGGCCAAGGCGTAGGCGACCGCCTCGTAGTCGACGCGCCGGCCGCGGAAGTGCGGCCAGGCCTGCTCCGGATCGCGTGCCAGGGCCACCCCGCGCTCGCGCATCCGTACGACCCCGTCGAGGAACTCCTCGTAGGTCAACTCGATGGGGTCCTCCGGCAGCGGATCGGGATCGTAGGCGATGCCCTCCTCGTGGGCGCGCTGTCCGGGCCGGCGCGCGATCCGGGCCGGGGGCGGAGCCGATCCGGCCCGTGAAGGGGCTCGTCGGCCTCCTCGGACGATTCACAGCGGATTCATACGGATTCCCCGGCTCCGGTCACAGGTTGCCCCGTGAGGCTCGGAGCATGATCCAGCGCCTCCCCTCCCGACCGGACCGCCGCTCCCGCGCCCGTGCCCGCGACCGGCGCGCTGCGCGGATCCTGCTCGCCCTGGCCACCATGGCGGCCCTGCTCGGCGTCGACTCCCCCGACGCACCGGCCGAACCGCCGCTCGGCGTCACCGTCACGGCCTCCGCCGACGAGACGGCCGGGCGGGTCGGCGCGCTCTTCGCGGGCGGGCTCGACGGCGGCCACTTCTGCACCGCCTCCGTGGTGCGCAGCCGGGACCGCGATGTGATCGTCACCGCCGCGCACTGCCTGGGCAGCCCCGACACCACCGTGTTCGCCCCGGGCTACCGCGACGGCGCGGCCCCGTACGGCCTGTGGAAGCTGACCGGCGTGTACGTGGCCCCGGGCTGGACGGAAGGCGAGGACCCCGACGCCGACATCGCCTTCGCGACGGTGGCCCCGCTGGACGGCGGGCAGTCGGACGACTGGCAGTCGGAAGACGGACAGTCGGAAGACGGACAGTCGGTCGGACGGCAGATCGAGGACGTGGTCGGGGGCTTCCCGGTCGCGGCCGAGCAGACGGCCGACGCCACGGTGTCCCTCGTGGGCTATCCGAGCCGCAGCGAGTCCCCGCTGTACTGCGCCAACACCACGACCCTGTTCTCCGGGACCCAGCGCCGCATCGAATGCCCGGCCCTCACCGGCGGCACCAGCGGCAGCCCCTGGCTCGTCGACGGCGCACTGGCGGGGGTACTCGGAGGCTACGAGGGCGGCGGGACCGTGCCGGAGGTCTCGTACAGCGCGGTCATGGGCGAACAGGCCGTGGAGCTCTACCGCGAGGCCTCCGGCAACGGCTGAGCCCGGCCCGCCGGGGCCGGGGCGGTCAGGTGCCGAGGCCCACCGGGGCGGCGGCCTCGAACCAGGTCGGCTCGTCCCGCAGGGCCTGACGGATCCGGTCCACCGCGAAGGACTCCAGCGGCTCCGGCAGCGCGTCCGGCTCGAACCAGGCCACCTCCAGCGACTCGTTGTCGTTGACCCGCGCCTCCCCGCCCGTGGCCCGGCAGCGGAAGGTGATGTCCTGGAACTGGCAGACGTCCCCGTTCGGGTAGGTCATCGGCGGGAGCATCTGCACCAGCACCACGCGCTCCGGTACGCACCGCACCGCCGTCTCCTCGTACACCTCGCGCACCGCCGTGTCGGCCGGCTGCTCGCCGGGCTCCGCGATCCCGCCGACGACCGACCACCGTCCGGTGTCGGCGCGACGGCCCAGCAGGACCCGCCCCCGCTCGTCGACGACGACGGCGGTCACCCCCGGCAGCAGCAGCAACTGGTGACCGGCGGTGGCGCGCAGGGTACGGATGAAGTCAGGTGTGGTCATTCCCCGACCTTACGAGGCCCCGCGACCTTACGAGGCCCTGCGCATCCGGCGTACGAACGTCCAGCCGAGTCCGGCGGCGGCCACGGCCAGCAGGAGGTACTCGGCGAGCGGACCGAAACGGGTGGCGGGCGTTTCGGTGGAGCGCAGCGGAATCTCCGCGACCAGGGCGTCGGCCGTGAACAGCTTCGTCTGCTGGACGATCTCGCCGTCGGGGCGGATCACCGCGCTGACCCCGCTGGTGACGGGGACCAGTACGGTCCGGCTGTGCTCCACGGCCCGGACCCGGTCCATGGCGAGCTGCTGGTAGGTCATCTCGGTGCGGCCGAAGGTGGCGTTGTTGCTGGGCACCGCGATGACCTGGGCGCCGGCCCGGACGGTGGAGCGGACGGCGTCGTCGAAGGCGGCTTCGTAGCAGGTGACCATGCCGACTCCGCTGCCCGCCATGTCGAAGACGCCGGGTTCCTTGCCGGGGCCGAAGTCGCGCCGCACCCGGTCCACGTCGGAGCTGAAGAGCCGGACGAAGGAGCGCATCGGGATGCGCTCGCCGAAGGGCTGGATCTTCCGCTTGTCGTAGGTGTCCACGGGGCCCTTGACCGGGTCCCACAGGATCATCGTGTTGCGCAGCGGGCCGGTCTCCGGGGCCAGTACGGAGCCGATGGCGACGGGCACCCCGATGGTCTTGACCGCGTTGTCGATGACGCCGTAGGCGTCGGGTTCGGTGAACGGGTCGATGTCGGAGGAGTTCTCCGGCCAGACGACGAAGTCGGGCTTCGCGACCTTGCCGAGCTTGATGTCCTCGGCGAGCTGGATCGTGCGGTTGGCGTGGTTGTCCAGGACCTGGCGGCGCTGGGCGTTGAAGTCGAACCCGGCGCGCGGGACGTTGCCCTGGATGACGGCGGCCACCACGGTGCCGTCCTCGGCCGCGTCGGACACCAGCGGCTTGGCCGCCAGCGCCCCGGCGAGCGGGACGGCCACGGCGGTGGCGGCGAGCAGCGCGGCGGTGGCCCGGCGGGTGTCGGCGCCGACACGCAGGACCTCGTACAGCCCGAATCCGCACAGGGCCACGGCGAAGGAGAGCAGCGGGGTGCCGCCGAGCGCGGCGAGCGGCAGGAAGACGCCGTCGGGCTGGCCGAAGGCGAGCTTGCCCCAGGGGAAGCCCCCGAAGGGGGCCCGGGCGCGCAGTGCCTCGCCGCCGATCCAAACGGCGGCGCCCCACAGCGGCCAGCCGGGGAGCCGGCTGACGAGGGCGATGCCGAGGGTGGTGAGGCCCATCAGCAGGGATTCGAGGGTGACGAGCGCCAGCCACGGCACCGGGCCGACGCCCTCGCCGGTCCAGACGAGCAGCGGCAGCAGGAAGCCGAGCCCGTGCAGCACGCCGAGGCCGAAACCGGCCCGCGCGCGGCGCCCGTACAGGCACCAGCCGAGCAGGGCCAGGGCGAGGGGGGCCAGCCACCACAGGGGGCGGGGCGGGAAGCTGAGGTAGAGGAGCACTCCGGACAGGACGGCGAGCCCGGGCCGCGCCAGCCGTCCGGCCCACCGCCGCGCGGGGGAACCCGCCACGGCCCCTGCCCCGGACGCTTGCGTCCGCACGCCGTCCACCGCTTCCGCTTCCGTCTGCCCTCGCGGTTGGTTTCCGGCATCGTTCCCGGCCGCGCGGGTCGCACTGCTGCTCATCTGGCGGAGTGTACGTCCCCTCGCTGTGCAGGTGACGGAGTCAGTGGGCCAGCGCGCGCAGATGGGTGCGGATCACCCGGACCGCGCTCTCCGCGTCGTCGACCGTGACGGTGAAGAGCTTGCCGTCGCCGAGCCTCAGTTCCAGGCCTTCCCCGCGCCGGACGATGACGGCGGTGCCGCGCTCGGGACGCCAGCGGTAGCCCCAGCCGCCCCACTGCTGCGGGGTGATCCGCGGCACGTACTCGGCGGCCTCCACGTCCGTGAGCCGGATCCTGCGGCGCGGCAGCCCGATGTGCCCGCAGCGCACCTCGATGGCCTCGACGTCGACGGTGACGGCGACGTGCACGAAGGCGAGGGTGCCGAAGAGGATGAGCAGGCCCGCGGCGAGGCAGCCGATCACCGCCATGAGCAGCGCCACGATGCCGGCGCCCCAGGCGTGGTCGACGGCGAGCTCGATGCCCAGCGCGAGACAGGCCGCGCCGGCTCCGGCGAGGATCCACTGCACGCGGTTGGAGGCCCGGCCCGTCCAGAGCGGCCCCGGGGGGTGACCCGTCATGTGTAGCAGCGTACTCACGTTCCGCAGGGACGCCACCGGCTTCTTGACCTGAATCGCGCTTGAGGTCCTACGGTCACGGACATGACGAACATCGAGGCGGCAGAGGTGTCAGGACGGACGATCCCGGAGCGCTATCGCACGGCGGTGGTGCCGCACATCATGGTGGCCGACGCGGTCGGCGCCCTGGATTTCTACGCACGGGCCTTCGGGGCGGTGGAGGAGTTCCGGCTGGACGCACCGGGCGGCGGAGTCATCCACGCGGAGATACGGGTCGGCGGGGCGGTACTGATGCTCGGCGACACGGCCGGCGGCGGCTTCACCGCCCCGACCGCGCTCGGCGGGACGTCGGTGGCGCTGCACGTGTTCGTCGCGGACGTGGACGACCTCGTCCGGACGGCCGCGGCGGCGGGCGCGGAAGTGCTGCAGGAGCCCGCGGACCAGTTCCACGGCGACCGCACGGCCCACCTGCGCGACCCGTACGGACACACGTGGATCTTCTTGACCCACCTGGAGGACGTCTCGGGAGAAGAAGCGGAACGCCGACTGGCCGCGACCCCGACCGCCTAGGCCGACCGGGCCTCGCTAACCGGGCAGCAGGCCGACGAGCGCGTCCCGCAGGGCCGGGCGGCGGACCGTCATGAAGCGGTGCAGGGTCCGGGAGCCGAACGCCACCCGCTGCGCACTGCGACGGCGCTCGCCTTCGTACGCGCGCAGCGCGGCGGGCAGGCCGCCGGGTCCGCGGGCGGCAACGGCCCGGGTGAGCGCCTCCGCGTCGAGGAGCGCGGTGCAGGCGCCCTGGCCGAGGTTCGGCGTCATGGCGTGCGCCGCGTCGCCGACCAGGGCCACCGGTCCGGTCGGGGCCGTGCGGGTGAAGGAGGGCAGCGCCGGGTACAGGTGGCGCATCCGGTAGCGGATCCAGGTCTGCGGGTCGGTGTCGGCGAGCACGCGCGGGATGGGGTCGTGCCAGTCGGCGAAGGCGGCTCGCAGTTCCTGGGCGGTGGTTGCCTCGGGCACGGTGGCGTACCAGTTGGTGCGGCCGGGTTCGACCGGGGTCATCCCGAAGAAGCGGCCCCGGCCCCAGGTCTCGCCGTAGACGCCGGTCTCGAATCCGGCGGTGCCGATCCAGGCCGTGGAGCGGAGCTCGCGCGGCCGGCTCACGCCCTCGAAACGCTCGGCGCGGACCGCGCTGTTGATCCCGTCGGCGCCGACGAGGAGGTCCGCGCCCCGCGCGGCCGAAGCCTCGTAGGCCCGGCCGTACGCGATCTCCGCGCCCCCGAGCAGCGCGAGTTCGGCGAGCAGCGCGTCGATCAAGTAGGGCCGTGAGATGAGGAGTTCGGGCCGGCCCGCCCTGCGCTCGATCCGCTCCAGCGGAAGCGCGGCCAGGACCCGGCCGTCGGGCCGCCGGATCTGCGCGTCGCGGTACGGGACCGCGCGCGCCCGGAGCACCCCGCCGAGGCCGAGCCGGTCGAGGGCCTCCTGGGCCGCGGGGTGGATGCCGAGGGCGGTGCCGTACCGCTCCGACTCGACCCGGCGCTCCAGAACGGTCACCGCCCATCCGGCCCTGCGCAGACCGATGGCGGTGGCGAGGCCACCGACCCCGGCGCCGACGACCACCGCCGAGCCCCCTCGCCCAGCCCTGACCCCGGCACTCACGTCCACGGCACGCCCCCGCTCTGACCACTCCCACCGAACCACCACACCCGTGGTGCTACACCTGTGGTACCACGGGCGTGGTTATGCTGGCAACGTGAACCAGGACCGAAGGGACCGGCTGCGGGACGCGGCCATCGCGGTGCTCGCCGAGGCGGGCGGGCGGGGCCTGACGCACCGGGCCGTCGACGCGGCGGCCGACGTGCCGCTCGGTACGGCCAAGAACTACTTCCCGACCCGTGACGCGCTGCTGCAGGCGGTCGCCGGGCGCTGCCTGGAGCAGTACCGGGCACTGGCCGACGGGCTCGCGGGGGCCGGACCCGGACCCGCCGACCGGGCCGCACTCGCCGCGCTGCTCGCCGGACTGCTCCGCGATACGGCCGGACCCGGGCGGCCCCGCATGGTGGCGTACCTGGAGCTCCAGGCCGAGGCGACCCGAAGGCCGTGGCTGGCCGAGCTCCTGGACCCCATCGCGGCGGCGGACTTCGCGGCGTTCGGCCACCTGCTGGCCGCCGCCGGCCTGCCGGCCGGTCCGGAGCAGGCCCGCACCCTCACCCTCGCGCTGCACGGAGCCGTCCCCCACCTCCTGGCGGGCGCTCCTGCCACCCTGGCCGCGGCCGGCCTCACCGACCTGGACGCCTTCGCGCGCGGGGTGCTGGACCGCGTGTGCCCCGGACCGCGGGAGGAGACCCCGTGACCACCCGGACCGACCGTGCCGCCGGAGCCGTGCTCGGCTCTGCGGCCGGGGACGCGCTCGGCGCGCCCTACGAGTTCGGCCCCGCCGGGCAGTTGAGCGCCCGGGGCGAGGAGATGCGCGGTGGCGGCGGCTGGGATCCGGGCGAGGCCACCGACGACACGCAGATGGCCGTGCTGGTCGGGGAATCCCTGCTGGACTGCGGCGGACTCGAACTCCCCGACGTCTTCGGCCGGTTCCGGCGCTGGGCGGCCGGGGGCCCCAAGGACATCGGGCTGCAGACGAGGAGCGTGCTGGCGAGCGGCGACGCGTGGGACCTGGCAGCCGCGCTGCACTTCCAGGACACCGCACGGGCGGCGGGCAATGGTTCCCTGATGCGCGCCTCGACCTCGGCGGTGTACTTCGCCCCCGCCGGGCGGGAGCCGACCATGGACGCCGCCCGGCGGATCGCCGCGCTCACCCACGGGGACCGGGCCGCCTGGGAAGGCACGGCCGTCCTGCACGACCTCGTACGCGTGGCCCTCGACGGCGACGACCCCCTCTCCGCGCTCCCCGCGACGCTGGCGCAGGTGCATCCGGACCACCGCGAGCGGTACGGGCGGATCCTCGCCCCTGACTGGCATCCGGAGCTGGCCACCGAGGCCAACGGGGCGGTGTGGCCCTGCCTGGGCTCGGCGGTGTGGGCGCTGCGCACCACGAGGGGCTTCGCGGACGCCGTACGGGCCGCCGTGGACCTGGGCGGCGACACCGACACGGTGGCGGCGGTCACCGCCACCCTGGCCGGGGCGCGGTACGGCGCGGCGGCGGTCCCGGAGTCCTGGACGGCCCGGCTGCACGTACCGCTGCCGGGCTTCGGGGGCCGGGTCCTGGACGCCGCCGGGCTACGGGAACTGGCCCGGCGCCTCGCGGAGGCCGGGGCCGACGCGGTGGCGGCTCCGGGGCAGCAGCGGCAGCCCGGCTGCTGACGGGTCCGCCTCCCCGGGGGTCACCCCTGGAGGGATCCCCCGACGGCTGCGCTCCGCCCGGCCAGCAGGCGGCCTTCGGCGTAGCCGAGGGCGGCCTCGGGCAGTGTGCCGGGGCGGCCGCTGAGCAGGACGGTCAGGCCGCCGGTGTACGGCAGGCCCGGCTCGGGGCGGGCGCCGAGCCGGCGCAGGGCCTGGACGGCGACGGCCTCGGCGGAGCCGTGGAAGGCGTACGTTGCGCCGCCGGTGCGCCGGTCGAGCGCGGCCCGGATCAGATCCTCGACCAGCTCGTAGTGCGTGCAGCCGAGCACCACGTCGGTGACATCGGCCGGGGTCAGTGCGGCGGCCGCGGCGACGGCCCGTACGACGGCTGCCTCGTCGGCGGCGTCGGCGGCGTCGGCCAGTCCCGGGCAGGGCACCTCGGTGACGTGCGCCCCGTCGGCGAAGTCACGGATCAGGCCCCGCTGGTAGGGGCTGCCGGTGGTGGCGGGGGTGGCCCAGATGGCCACGCGCCCTCCGGCGGCCGCGGCGGGCTTGATCGCCGGCACGGTTCCGATGACGGGGATCGCGGGCTCCAGCGCGGCGCGCAGCGCGGGCAGCGCGTGAACGGAAGCGGTGTTGCAGGCGACGATCAGCGCGTCCGGCCGGTGCGCGGCGGCGGCCCGCGCGACGGTGAGGGCCCGCCCGGTGAGGTCCTGCGGGGTCCGCGGACCCCAGGGCATCCCGTCGGGGTCGCAGGACAGCACCAGCTCGGCGTCCGGCCGCAGCCGGCGCATCGCGGCGGCCGCCGCGAGGAGGCCGATTCCGGAGTCCATCAGGGCGATCTTCACTTGGTCACCTTAATGGATCCCCCCGCCCCCGCCCGGGTCGACAGGACCGCCACTCCCGCCACGCCACCACTCCGCGGCCAACCGTGGAGCGGCCACCGCCCCGCCACGGCCCGGCTGGCCGTCCCGGCCCACCCGAACCCCACCCGAACCCCGCCCCAACCCGCCCCGTCGAACCCCGGTGTCCCGACACCCCCCGCGGGCCGCTCCCGGCAGACTGCCGGGATGGGTTATCTCCTCGTCGCCGCGTGCGCCTCGCTCGCCGTCTGGCTCTGGCTCACCCTCGGTCAAGGCATGTTCTGGCGGACCGATACGCGCCTCCCGCCCCGGCACGACCCCGCGCGCTGGCCGTCCGTAGCGATCGTGGTCCCGGCCAGGGACGAGGCCGAGGTGCTGCCGCACAGCCTGCCCTCGCTGCTCGCGCAGGACTATCCCGGCGAGGCCGAGGTCATCCTGGTCGACGACGGGAGTACGGACGGAACGGCCGCCCTCGCCCGGCGGCTCGCGGACGCACAGTGCGGGCTGCCCCTCACGGTCCTCTCCCCCGGCGAGCCGGGCGCCGGCTGGACCGGCAAGCTCTGGGCGCTCCGGCACGGCATCGCGCACGCACGCTCCGGCGCCCGCTCCGGCGCCCACCCGAGCCCCGACCCCGGCCCGGACTTCGGACCGGAGTCCCCCCAGGGCTCCGCCCAGGGCCCCGCCCCCGAGTACCTGCTCCTCACCGACGCCGACATCGCCCACGCATCCGACAGCCTGCGCGAGCTGGTCGCCGCCGCGACGACGGCCGATCTCGACCTGGTCTCCCAGATGGCCCGGCTGCGCGCCGTCAGCGTCTGGGAGCGGCTGATCGTCCCGGCCTTCGTGTACTTCTTCGCCCAGCTCTACCCCTTCCGCTGGATCAACCGCCCCGCCACCCGCACCGCGGCCGCCGCCGGCGGGTGCGTCCTGCTGCGCACCGAGGCGGCCGTGCGGGCGGGGATCCCCGAGTCGATCCGGCAGGCCGTCATCGACGACGTCTCGCTCGCCCGCGCGGTCCAGCGCGCCGGCGGCCGGATCTGGCTCGGGCTCGCGGAGCGGGTGGACAGCGTGCGCCCGTACGCCTCCCTCGCGGACCTGTGGCGGATGGTCTCGCGCAGCGCCTACGCACAACTGCGCCACCGGCCCGCGCTGCTGGCCGGAACGGTGGCCGGGCTGGTCCTGGTCTACCTCGTGCCGCCGGCCGCGCTCCTCGCCGGCCTCGCCGGCGGGCGGCCCGACGTCGCCTGGGCCGGCGGCCTGGCCTGGCTCCTGATGGCCGGCACCTACCTGCCGATGCTGCGCTACTACCACCAGCCGGTGGTGCTCGCGCCGCTCCTCCCGCTCACCACGCTGCTGTACCTCCTGATGACCGTCGACTCGGCCGTGCAGCACTACCGCGGGCGCGGGGCCGCATGGAAGGGCCGTACCTATGCCCGCCCCGGCGACGCCTGAAACCGGAGTCCACCCTTCTCCTTCACGTCATCCGAGGTCAGTGGGTTGTGACGGCTCGTCAGCACAAGGTTCGCGCGCGATCCGTGCAACACCCAACCGGTGAGTACGAGTAGGAGCAAGACGGGGCGGAAGTGACCAAATCGTGCACGTGAACGCCAAGTGAAAGCTGTGGCCCTGACCTGCGAATATGCAGGTCAGGGCGGTGTTGGCGGCACCTCGCTATGGACCCGGTGAAGTCGTGGGCTTAACTTAGGTCCATGACCTCCCCCCGCTCCACTTATGGCGGCGGTTACTACTCCGCGCCCTCCTTCCCGGACACCCCTATCTACGACTCCCTCGTCGCCGAACGCGGGACCCCGCAGATCGCCCCGATCCGGGTCCCCGCCGCCTACGACTCGCCGAGCGCCGGCTACTCGAGCGGTGGGTACCTCCCGGCCCTCGCGTCCGCGCTCCCCGCCCTGCCGGCAGCGCTGCCGCCCGCCCGCCCGCAACAACAGCAGCCGCAGCACGCCTCGGCGTACGGGTACCCGTACCAGCAGCAGGCCGCGCCCCAGCAGATGCCGCACATGCAGCAGATGGCTCCGATGCCGCAGCCCATGTCGATGCCGATGCCGCTCCAGCAGGCGCCGGTGCCGTACGTCCCGCAGCAGCCGCAGCCGTTCGCGGCCCGCACGGGTTACGTTCCGCAGCCCCAGCCGCAGCAGCCCCGCCCGATCGCCGCCGGCACCGGGTACGAGGCCATGCGCCCGGCCGCGCCGCGTCCGATGCAGGCGCAGCCCGCGCCGGTGCCGGCCGCCTCGTTCGAGGACCCGTACGGACGTCCGTACCAGCCGCAGGGGCGCGGTTACTGACCGCCACGCCCGGCCTGCCCCCTCCGACGAGGTCGCCGCGGAGTCCGTGAGGGCGGCTGGCAGTATTTCCCCATGGTGAAACTGCGTGTCCAGGCGCTCCACGTCCATCCCGTCAAATCGGTGGCGGGGACGGCACCCGACGAGGTGGCCGTGGAGCCCTGGGGTCTGTCCGGAGACCGCCGCTGGGCGGTGGTGGACGGGGAGGGCACGGTCATCACCCAACGCCAGCAGCCGAGGCTGGCCTTGGCGCGGGCCCGTCCGCTGGGGGGCGGCGGGTTCGAGGTCTCGGCGCCGGGCATGGCGGATCTGACGGTGGAGGTCCCGGGGCGGGGTCCGCTGGAGCCGGTGGTGCTCTTCGGCAAGAAGATCGAGACCGTGTCGGCGGCGCAAGCGGCCGCCGACTGGTTCACCGCGTACCTCGGCGTACCGGCGCGCCTGGTGCACCTGGACGACCCGGCCGTACGGCGGCCGGTGGATCCCCAGTACGCGCTGCCCGGCGAAACCGTGAGCCTCGCCGACGGCTATCCGCTGCTGATCACCACCCTCGCCTCCCTGGACGCGCTCAACGCGCTGATCGCCCGGGGGAACCATCCGGACGAGGGCCCCCTCCCGATGAACCGGTTCCGCCCGAACGTGGTGGTGTCCGGGGCCGAGGCGTGGGCCGAGGACGGCTGGGAACGCGTCGCGATCGGCGACGCCGTCTTCCGCGGGGCGCGCGAGTGCGGACGCTGTGTCGTGACGACCACCGACCAGACGACGGCGCTGCGGGGCAAGGAGCCGCTCCAGACCCTGGCCAGGCACCGGCGGATCGGGAAGTCCCTGGCCTTCGGGCGGCTCCTGGTGCCGGTGCGGCTGGGGACGCTGCGGGTCGGCGACGAGGTGCGGGTCCTGGCGTGAGCGCGTGCGCGGACAGAGCCTCCAGGGGGCCGGTGGGACCACCCGGATTGACACCTTCGAGGGGCTCTGGCGTCACCCTGGAACCAACCGCCACCGCCTGCCCGTTGGAACATTCGGGACGTGAGCACCGGATCAGGTGACACACGTCTCGCGCGTCCCGGAATGCGGGTGGCCGGGGCGTGCGGGAGGCTGGGACGGCAGGCAGGCGCAGACTGGCACAAGTAGGGGGAGCCGGACCGTGCGGACAGCAATGGGAGTGTGGCGCTGGCGGCGCAATCCGCTGCGCCGCCAGACGGATCTATTCGAGGCCTGGGTGGCCTTCGCGGCGCTGCTTTGCGTCCTGTTGGTGGCTCCGGCCATCGGCTGGGCGGCCGGCGTGCAGGTCGACGGCACGCTGCAGCGGGCCGCGCGCGAACAGCGGGACGCGCGTCATCTCGTACCGGCGGTGGTGATCCGGCCGACACCGGATCCGCTCCCCGGCGCGGCCACCGATCCGACGGCGCAGCGCCAGGCCCCGCAGCGTACGCAGATCGTCGCGTCGTGGACGGCGCCCGACGGCAGCAACCACCAGGGCACGGTGCCGGCCGCGGAGGAACCGCCGCACGCCGGCGACCGGTTCCGGATATGGACCGATGCGCACGGCCGTCTGGTCGGGCAGCCCCTCGACCCCTCCTCCGCCAGCTTCCACGCGGGCGTGGCGGGGCTCGCGGCGGCCCTGGGCATCGCCACGCTGGTGGAGACGCTTCGCCGCCTGGTCGTACGAAGGCTCATGCATCGGCGGTACATCCGGCTGGACCGCGCGTGGGCCGCGGCGGGACCGGACTGGGGCCGGGCGGGCGCGGGCAGCTGACCTGGCAACTCACCGGCCCCGCGCGCGCTACGGTGGAGCGCCGGAGCGGCTGCTCCGATCGGGGCCGTCGAAACGGCCGGGCGATCGGGACGGACGATTCGGCGGCGCGAGCCCGAAACGGCAGGGCGCGCGCACGGCAGACACGTACACGGCACGGCACGAACACGGCACAGCACAGCACAGCAGACACGTACACGGTCGGACACGCGGACGGTTCGGGCCCGCGGACGATCAGCAGGCGCAGACACGGAACACGAGGGTGGGGGCACGACAGCACCATGGCTCAGGGCACGGTCCAGGTGACGCACGGCGGTTCCTCGCGGTGGCGTCGCCGCTCCGGTGATTATCCGACGCTGACCGCCGCGCTGGCCGTGGCGGGCGACGGCGACGTCCTGTCCATCGCGCCCGGCACCTACCGGGAGAATCTGGTGCTGCACCACGCCGTGACCCTGCGCGGCCCGGAGGGCTCGCTGGGTTCGGTGCGGATCGCACCGCTCGACGGGGTCGCGCTGACCGTCCGCGCCTCGGCGGTCATCCAGGACCTCCACCTGGAGGGCCAGGACCCCACGGCGCCCGCGCTGCTCGTCGAGGACGGCTCCCCCGAGCTCACCGACCTGCGGGTGAGCACGCGCTCGGCGGCCGGCATCGAGGTCCGCGGGAGCGGCGCCCGGCCCCTGGTCCGGCGCTGCACGGTGGAGAACTCCGCCGGGATCGGCATCGCCGTACTGGACGGCGGCGGCGGGGTGTTCGCCGACTGCGAGGTGGTTGCCGCCGGCCAGACCGGGGTCTCCGTGCGCGGGGGCGGCCGCCCCCGGCTGGAGCGCTGCCGGATCCACCACGCCACGGGCGCGGGCATCGCCGTGACCGGCGACGGTTCGGGCCTGGAGGCGCTGGGCTGCGAGGTCTACGAGATCAAGGGCGCCGGCGTGCAGATCGCCGCGCGGGCCACCGCCGTGCTCACCGACTGTGCGGTCCACCGCACCTCGGCCGACGGGGTCACCCTCGACACGGACGCCGTCCTCACGCTCGCCGGCTGCGATATCCACGACATCCCCGAGAACGCGGTGGACCTGCGCTCCCGCTCGGTGCTCACGCTCAGCCGCACCACCGTCCGCCGCTTCGGCCGCAACGGCCTGTCCGTGTGGGACCCGGGCACCCGCGTCGTCGCCGACTCCTGCGAGATCCACGACAGCACCGGCGACTATCCGGCCGTCTGGATCAGCGACGGGGCCGGGGTCTCGCTGGACTCCTGCCGGGTGCACGACGTACCGGACGCGCTGTTCGTACTGGACCGCGGTTCGCGCGTGGACGTCGTGGACAGCGACATCTCCCAGGTGCGCAACACCGCCGTCTCGGTGAGCGACGGGGCCACGGCCCAGCTGGACGACTGCCGGATCCGGGAGGCGGCCACGGGGGCCTGGTTCCGCGACCACGGCAGTGGCGGCACGCTCGCCAACTGCACCATCGACTCCGTCCAGACCGGCGTGATCGTCACCAAGGGCGCGGATCCCACGCTGGAGCGGTGCACGGTCAGCTCCCCCGCCGAAGCCGGTTTCTACGTGTCGGCGGGCGGGCGCGGCACCTTCACCGCGTGCCGGGTCACGGCCAGCGCGGGCTTCGGCTTCCACGTCATCGACGGCTGCCGCACCTCCCTGCACCGCTGCCACACCGAGCGCTGCGCGCGCGGGGGCTACGAGTTCGCGGAGGACGGCCCGGTCGCCGAGGACTGCACGAGCGACGAGTCCGGCCCGCGCCTCGCCGCCCGGTCCGCCTCCGGTGTGGGCGCCGGCTCGGGCGCGGGGGTGGCGGCGGCCGGGGAGCGTACGGGCATCCGTACGGTGTCGGCCGCGCCGGGCCCCGCGGCGGTGGGCACGGCCGAGCGGGTGCCGGCCCAGCGGCCGGCCGACGAGACGGACTCCGGCACGGCCGAACAGGCCGCGGCCCGCGGTTCGGTCGAGGTGCTGGGGCACCTCGACGCGCTCGTGGGGCTGGACAGCGTCAAACGCGAGGTCCGTGCGCTGACCGACATGATCGAGGTGGGCCGGCGCCGGCAGCAGGCGGGGCTCAAGGCCGCCTCCGTCCGCCGCCACCTTGTCTTCACCGGCTCCCCCGGCACCGGCAAGACCACCGTGGCCCGGCTGTACGGGGAGATCCTGGCCTCCCTCGGGGTGCTGGAGCGCGGCCACCTCGTGGAGGTGTCCCGCGTCGATCTGGTCGGCGAGCACATCGGGTCCACCGCGATCCGCACCCAGGAGGCCTTCGACCGGGCGCGCGGCGGGGTGCTGTTCATCGACGAGGCGTACGCGCTGGCGCCCGAGGACTCGGGCCGCGACTTCGGGCGCGAGGCGATCGACACCCTGGTGAAGCTGATGGAGGACCACCGGGACGCGGTGGTCGTGATCGTCGCCGGGTACACGGCGGAGATGGACCGCTTCCTCACCGTGAACCCGGGCGTGGCCTCCCGCTTCTCACGGACCATCACCTTCGGGGACTACGGGCCCGGGGAACTGCTGCGGATCGTGGAACAGCAGGCAGAGGAGCACGAGTACCTGCTCGGCGAGAAGACCTCCGACGCCTTGCTGACGTACTTCACCGACCTGCCCAAGGGACCCGCCTTCGGCAACGGCCGCACCGCGCGCCAGACCTTCGAGTCGATGGTCGAGCGGCACGCGGGGCGGGTCGCGCAGCTGTCGGAGCCGAGCAAGGACGACCTCACCCTGCTCTACCCGGCGGACCTTCCGGAGCTCTGACCGGACACCGCCCCACCGCTGGGGCGGCCGACCGGGCCGAGGACGTCCCGGCGCATGCACACCCGGGGCCACCGGTCGAGCCCGTGGACGGCCTCGCGGTCTCGGATGTCCCGCAGGCCGGGGCCGAGGCCGCTCTCGCCCAGGGTCCGGAAGCCGCACCGGGCGTAGTACGGGGCGTTCCACGGTACGTCGCTGAAGGTCGTGAGGGTCAGCGCGGGGGCGCCCTCCGCCCGGGCCCGCGCCGCGAGGTGTTCCAGCAGGGACCGTCCGATGCGGCGGTGCGCGCTGTCCGGGTGCACGGACACCTGCTCGACGTGGAGGTTCCCGTCGACCCGGTCGGCGAGGAGGTAGCCGACCGGGGTCCCCGTGCCGGCGCCTTCGGCCGCGACCCAGACCAGCCCGGCCCGCCGGTAGCCGCGGAGTTCTTCCAGTGGAAGCGGTTCGTCGTCGGCGATCTCCGGCATGCCGATGGTCCGGAAGCATTCCCCGGCGGCCCGCTCGATGTCCTGCAGGAGGGGCAGTTCGTCGATGTGCGCTGCTCTGATAAGCATGTGCGGCATTGTCCCGGCCGGGACCCGGTCCGCGAAACGGGTTGCCCGCCCGCATGTCGACCCGCGCCGGTCGACCACCCGAGCCGATCAACCCCGTAGCGGACAACTGACGGACCGACAGCTAGGGTGACAGCCCGCCGGATGCCCCGGCCGTCCGCCGAACCGAGGGAGTGCCGCCATGGCCCGCCGACTCCGCCCCGTAGGAATGGACTTCATCGAGGTCGCCCCCACCCGCCTGGTCTTCGCCGGCCGGACCACGGCGGCTCCCGGGGACGTGTACCGGGCGCTGGCCGAGGAGGTCGAGGGCTGGCCGAGCTGGTTCCGGGCGGTGACCCTGGCCCGGCCCACCCACGGGGGCGCCGGGCGCGAGGTCAAGCTGGCGGGCGGGGTCCGGTTCCAGGAGACGATCATGGCCGCGGATCCGGAGCGGCGCTACGCGTACCGGGTCGACGAGACCAACGCCCCCGGCATACGGGCCCTGCTGGAGGAGTGGCGCCTCTCCCCCTCCGGCTCCGGGACCCACGTCCAGTGGACCTTCGCGGCGGACGGCCCGGCCCCCGTGCGCTTCGCCCTGACCGCGGCCCGGCCGGGACTCGGCCAGTCGTTCCGCTCCGCGGTCCGCGCGCTGGACCTGCGGCTGACGGCGCGGCGGACCGGTACGGATCAGTAGGAGCCGTCGGGTTGGCGGGCGATGATCAGCTCCACCGCCGGATGGGTTTCGGCCAGGTCCCCGTACCCTCCGGCCGTCCACACGCGCACCCGGAACTCCTGCAGCGTCAGGGCCGCTGACTCGCCCTCGAAGTGGACCCGGGCGCAACGCCCGCAGTACCAGCTCCGGATCCAGAGCCGCTCGGCGGCGGCAAGGCCCGCCTCCATCCGCCCGCGGTACGCCCGCCCGTCCCTGGAGGCCCTGACGAAGAGGACGACCGCGGCCAGCAGCGCGATCGCCGAGATCACGCCGAGGAAGAAGAGCCCGGCCTCCGGGTCGGAGGTCTCCGCCCCGTCCCACCCCTCGTACGGATACCCGGGCCGGTTCTCGCCCATACTCCCGCCGAACCAGTGCCCGGCCAGCGCGCCGACCCAGAAGGTGCCGAGCGACACCATGACGAGGAGCACGCCCAGGCAGCTGCGTCCCTGGATCCGCGGTGCGGGCGCGGTCGGCGCCAGGGCCCGGGCCAGGCGCGAGACGGTTTCCCTGGTGACGGCCCGCCGCTGGACCCCGGCGCCGCTCTCCTCGCGGACGTGCCGGTGCCCGTCCAGGAACACCGCCTGGACGGCACGCACTTCGTCGTCCCGGCCGCAGCTGGGACACCCGGGGAGCGAGCCCGCGCCCCGGTCCGCTTCGGCCGCCGGGGACGGCGAAGGCGGCGAAGTGACCTGGTCCCGCGTCCGCCCGTCCCGCTCCGGCCTGTTGTACTCAATGCCCGCCATGGTTCCCCCCGAGGCCGCGCCGTGATCAACGTCCGCACAGCGTAAGCAGTCGGCGCCGCGGTGCCTACGGGGCTGTCGCCGCGGGCCCGTCACCGGTCAGATCGCGGGGTGCCGCACCGCCAGGTCCCCGTAGCCGCCCGCGGACCAGACCCGGGTCCGGAACTCCTGCAGGGTCAGGGACCGTTCGCCCGCGAAGTGGACCGTGCCGCAGCGGCCGCAGTACCAGCCGTCCGCCCAGACGCGGTCGGCGGCCACCCGGCCCGGTTCCGTCCGGCGGCGCCAGGTCCGTACGGACCGGCCCGACAGGGCGAGGAGGAGGATGCCGAGGAGCAGCAGGGCCGCACCGATCCAGACCAGGTAGGTGGCGGGCTGGTCGACCGCGAAGGGGCCGGCGCCGTCGGTCCCGTAGAGCCGTGGGGTCGTGCCGTTCTCGAACCACTTCCCCGCGATAGCACCCCAGACGAAGGCGCCGATCGCGGCGAGGAGGAGCAGCACCCCGACGCAGCCCGCGGCGCCGTTGTCCGGCTCGTCGGGAGCGACCGCGAGGGCCTTGGCCAGCGCCGAGTTCTCCTCGCGGGTCGTGACGCTGTCGTCCTCGCCGCCACCGCGCTCCACCCGCATCTTGGCCTTGGAGCGCAAGTACGCGGCGGACACGCCGAGCACCTGGTCCTCCCGGCCGCACCGGGGACAGGCCAACGGCCCCTCGCCGCCCCCACCTTGGACCGGCACACCCGTGCCGCCGCCAGCGAACTCCGCCATGGCTCCCCCGCCCCGCGCCGTACCCAAAAGTCAGCACAGCGTAGCCAGCGGACCCCGCACCGGCCAGGGAAAACGTTTCACCCGACGGGCTCGCTCCACACGCCGGTCGCCAGCATGGTGTCGAGGGTCCGCGCGTACGGCGCGATGTCGAGCCCCTGCTCCGCCAGCCACTCGTCGGAGTAGTACTTGTCGAGGTAGCGCTCGCCCCCGTCGCAGAGCAGGGTCACGACGCTGCCCGTGCGGCCCTCCGCCACCATCTCCGAGATGATCTTCAGGGCGCTCCACACCCCGGTACCGGTGGAACCGCCCGCCTTGCGGCCGATCACCCGCTCCAGCGCCCGGCACGCCGCGACGCTCGCGGCGTCCGGCACCCGCATCATCCGGTCGATGGCACCGGGGACGAAGCTCGGCTCCATCCGGGGGCGGCCGATGCCCTCGATGCGCGAGCCGCAGTCACTGGTCGCGTGCGGGTCGTGGCGGGTCCAGCCGTCGAAGAAGCAGGAGTTCTCCGGGTCCGGGACGCAGATGCGGGTGTCGTGCTGCATGTAGTGCACGTAGCGGGCGATCGTCGCGGAGGTGCCGCCGGTGCCGGCCGTGGCCACGATCCAGGCGGGTTCGGGGTAACGCTCCAACCGCAGCTGCTGGTACATCGATTCGGCGATGTTGTTGTTGCCGCGCCAGTCCGTGGCCCGCTCCGCGTACGTGAACTGGTCCATGTAGTGGCCGCCGGTGCGGGCGGCGAGCTCGGCCGACTCCTCGTACATCTTCATCGAGTCGTCGACGAAGTGACATTCGCCGCCGTGGAACTCGATGAGCCGGCACTTCTCGGGGCTCGTCGTCCGCGGCATGACGGCGATGAACGGGACGCCGATCAGCTTGGCGAAGTACGCCTCCGAGACCGCCGTGGAACCGGACGAGGCCTCGATGACGGGGCGGCCGGGGCGGATCCAGCCGTTGCAGAGGGCGTAGAGGAACAGGGAGCGGGCGAGGCGGTGCTTGAGGGAGCCCGTCGGGTGGGTGGACTCGTCCTTGAGGTAGAGGTCGATGCCCCAGGCCTCCGGGAGCGGGAAGCGCAGCAGGTGGGTGTCGGCGGAGCGGTTCGCGTCCGCCTGCACCTTGCGGACGGCCTCTTTCAGCCAAGCGCGGTAGTCCGCGTCGCTGCGGTCGACGTCGATGGTCGTGGCGGTCGTACCGGTGGTGCTCATGCGCCGTGCTCCTTCGTACTTCCGGAAGTCCCGAGTGCTCGGCGGGCCCGGCGCCTCTTCGCCTTTCGCCGCCCGCTTTCGCAATGTACCCCCCTCACCTGCGCAAACAGTCACTTTGGGGATCCATGCGGATCGCTTTTGGTCGCTTTCGGTTGCACACCGGCCCACAGTGGGTGACCCTGGGGAGGCGTCACCGAGGGTGCAGCACCCGTAACACTGATGTCGGGGAGTCGCAGCCGTGATCAGTCATTCCCGCAGGCACTGCGTCGTCGAACTGCAGGCCCTGCCCTTGCGGATCGGACAGATCCGCCGAATCGTTTCGGCGCAACTGCGCCACTGGCAGCTCGATCCGCTCATAGACCGGGCTGCGCTCGGCGTCACGGAGCTGCTCAGCAACGTCCACCGTCATGCGCAGCCGCACAAGACCTGCACGGTCGAGATCGAGCTCCGCCTCGGCCGGCTGACCGTCTCCGTCTACGACAGCGACCCCCGCCTCCCGATGCTCCGGGATGCAGCGGCCGCCGAGGCCTCCGCGGCCGCCCGCCCCGCGGGCACGGCCCCGGTCGACGCCCTGGAGACCTCCGGACGCGGGCTCCAGCTCGTGGAGGCGCTCAGCGAGGCCTGGGGGGCCCGGCAGCAGGACGGCCGCTCGGGCAAGGTCGTGTGGTTCTCCCTGCGCGCCGCCCCCGGCCCTGCCGCGCCGGAACGCCACCCGGTGCTCCTGGCCGAGAAGCGGGCGCCGCACGCCGACAAGCCCGTACGGGACCCCGCGCCGGCCCCGCCCGTCGCCGCACCCCTGGAGCCGGTCTCCGCAGGCCTGTCGGTGAGCGCCTCGGTCGGCGCCCGGCCCGGGTAGCCTCCGGCCGCCGCGGCCGCCCGGAGGGGTCGGCGAGCGCTCAGGCCGCCGTGCCCAGGGTCCCGAGGGGGTCGTCCAGCACCGGCTGCCACGCCAGCTCGGCGGCGCCGACCAGGCTGTTGTGGTCGAGCGTGCACGGCAGGATCGGCACGCCGCCGCTGCGCCCCCACAGGCTGCGGTCCGCGACCACCGCGCGCAGCCGCTCGGGGTCGGCGTAGAGCAGCTCGCGGTGGAGTCCGCCCAGGATGATCCGGTCCGGATTCAGGATGTTGACCAGGCCCGCGAGGCCCAGGCCGAGCCGGTCGATGAGCTCCTCGGTGGCCGCCCGTACCCCGGGGTCCGCGGATTCCTCGCGCAGCAGGTCGCGGGCCTGCTGGAGCAGGGACACCTCGGGGCCCGGGGTGCGGCCGGCGGCGGTGAGGAAGGCCAGCGGGTCGGCCTCCACGTCGAGGCAGCCGCGGCTGCCGCAGTGGCAGGGGCGCCCTTCCGGGTTCACGGTGAGGTGGCCGACCTCCAGAGCCAGGCCCGAACTCCCGCTGTGCAGGCGGCCGTCCAGGACCAGCGCCCCGCCGACCCCGCGGTGCCCGGTGGCCACGCAGAGCAGGTGCTGCGCGCTGCGGCCGGCGCCGTGGCGGTGCTCGGCGAGCGCGGCGAGGTTCACGTCGTTGCCGGTCAGCGCCGGGCCGTCGATGCCGGCCTCCTTCACGCATTCGGCGAAGATGGCCCGCACGGGCGAACCGGCCGGCCAGGCCAGGTGCAGCGGGTTCAGCGCCGTACCCTCCGGCTCCGCGACCGCCGAGGGCACGGCGAGGCCGGCGCCGATGCAGCGCCGGCCGGTCTGCGCGAGCAGCGCGGCCCCGGCTTCGACGACCGCGCCGAGCACCTGCGCGGGGTCGGCCGACACGGGGACCCGTCCGGGAGCCGTCGCGACGATCCGGCCGCCGAGGCCGACCAGGGCGGCCCGGAACCCGTCCGAGTGCACCTGCGCCGCCAGGGCCACCGGGCCGTTCTCGTCCACGGAGAGCCGGTGCGAGGGGCGGCCCTGGGTTCCGCCGGCCCCGCCCGGGCGGGAGTCCACACGGATCAGGCCGAGCGCCTCCAGTTCGGCGGCGACGGCGCCGGCGGTGGCACGGGTGACACCGAGCTCGGCCGTCAGGACCGCGCGGGTCGGAGCCCGGCCGGTGTGGACGAGTTCCAGCGCCGGGCCGAGGGCGCCACGGCCCCGCTCCAGCTTGGTCCGTGCGGAGCCGGCGGATGCCGCGGATGCCGAGGTCGCGGCCGTTGCCGATCCCGATGCCGATGCTGCGGACGCTGAATTCGCGGACGCGGACGCCTCGGACGCCGTCGGCGCGACGGACGCTCCCGCCCTGTCGGATCCCGCAGCCGTGCCGGCCCCTTCGGTTCCGTCGGTCCCGTCCGTCCCAGCGGACACCGTGGTCACATCCCCCACCCGCCGCGGGGCCCCGTTGCCGTTCATGACAGCGATCCTCGCATGATCGGAGCGTCCGGGGCGCCGCCCGCTAGCCGAGCCCGCCGACCCGCAACGTGATGTTCAACCGCCCGGTCAGCCCGAGGCCCGGCGGAGCGGTGCCGGGCAGGACCTTCGGCACCCCGTGAAAGGCCCGTCGGACCGGCCCGCCGAAGACGAACAGATCCCCGCTGCGCAGCTCAAGGTCCCGATACGGACGCCCGCGCGAGGCGGTGTTGCCGAAGCGGAAGAGGCAGGAATCACCCAGGCTCAGCGAGACCACCGGGGCTTCGGAGCGCTCCTCGGCGTCCCGGTGCATGCCCATGCGGGACTCGCCCTCGTAGAAGTTGACCAGGGCGATGTCGTACGCGACGGCCGGATCCGGCGCCCTCCCGTACGCGGCGGTGACGGCGTCGCGCCCCAGCCGCGCGAGCCAGTCGGGCATCGCCTTCACCGGCGCCCCGTCCCCGTCGACGGCGGTGGGCGCGTATCCGTACGGGTACCAGTGCAGCCCCAGGCACACCTGCCGGGCGGTCATCGTCCCCCCGCCCGGCGTGCGCACCCTGCGCAGCCCGGCGGGCGGCCGGGCCCATTCCCGGCAGGCCTCCAGCAACTCCCGCTGCCGCCCGGGCTCCAGCCAGTCGGGCACGTGCACGGCGCCGGGCACGATCTCGGCCCGCTCGCGCGGGAAGAGCTCGCCGCCCGTGTGCCCCATGGCGTCCACCGCCTCCACCGTCTCCTCCGCGTGCACCTCAACCGGCTCCGCGACCGGCTCCGTGACCTCCATCATCCTTCGTTGTGCGTCCCCGCGGGCGGCTGCGAGACTCCCGGCATGGAGATCATCAGCTATGTGAAGACCGTGGCCCGCGAGGGCGAGCAGCTCGCCGAGGCCGCCGAACGGGCCGGTACGGACGCCCTGGTGCCCACCTGTCCGCAGTGGCGGGTCGCCGATCTGCTGCGGCACACGGGCTCCGTGCACCGCTGGGCCACCGGGTACGTGGCCCGGGGCCTCACCGAGCGGGCACCGTTCCCGGAGGCGCCGGAGCTGGTGGGGGCGGAACTGCTGGCCTGGTTCCGCGAGGGCCACGCGACGCTGGTGCGGACCCTTTCCGCGACATCGGCCGACGCGCAGTGCTGGACCTTCCTTCCGACCGCGCCGCCTTCGCCGCTGGCCTTCTGGGCACGGCGCCAGGCGCACGAGACCACCGTGCACCGGATGGACGCGGAAGCCGCGCTGGGCGTGCCCTTCGGGGCGGTGGACCCGGGCTTCGCACAGGACGGGGTGGACGAGCTGCTGACCGGGTTCCACGCGCGGCCGCAGAGCCGGGTACGGACAGCGGAGCCGCGGGTGATGCGGGTACGGGCCTCCGACACGGGCGCGGTGTGGACCGTACACCTGTCCCAGGAGCCGGCGCGCACGGTACGCGGAACCCCCGACGGCACGGACGGCGCGGACGGCACGGACGGCGCGGAGGCGGACTGCACGCTGACGGGCGAGGCCTCCTGGCTCTACTCGGCGCTCTGGAACCGCCGGCCGCTCACCGGACCGGGCGTGACGGGCGACGCCGAACTGGCCCGGCTCTGGGTGGACACGGCCGGAATCTGACCCCTGGGCACACCGGGTGCGCCCTTGTCGTGGTGCGGCTCGGGCGGCGAGACTGCGGGCATGGAGCAACGCAGTCAGGCCGACCGGGACGCGATCACCATCGAGATCGTCTTCGCCTTCGTCAGCGGCTTGTTCGCGGCCGGACTCGCCTTCGCGGTGCTGTACGTGCCCGTCCTGGCCTTCGACCTCTCCCCCACGGCCGACCGAACCCTGACGATGGTGGGCGGAGCCCTGGCCGCGACGGCGTTCCTCCTCCGGGTCGCACAGGTCCTGTGGCGCTTCGCCCACCGCCCGCAGAACGAGGGCCGCGAAGGCCTCGGCCGGTCCTAGACCGGGCCTCCCGGACCGGGCCGCATGTGATTCCCCGGCCGTAGGGCGGGCTCGCGCCGGGGCGCCACCGGTTCGTGGACCCCGACGGCCGGACCGTCGAGGTCACCGCGGTCGGGCGGACGGAGTGCGGCTCAGCCCAGGGTCGAGGCGTACGAGGTCTGGGCGCGGTACTTCCAAGTGGGCTGGGCGTCCCAGGGGTTCGGCATCTGCGCGCTGGTGGCGTAGGCGTAGCCGGCGCCGCGTTGGAAGGCCGTGCGGAGGGTCGCGCGCATCGCGGTGGCGTCCGGGACGTCGTGTACGAGGTGCCAGAACGCGGTGCCGCTCGGGTCGAGTTCGGCGCCGGAGCGGTAGCCGGTGAGTGCGTTGAAGACGTTGCCGCCGAGCCAGCCGGCTCCGGTGTGGGCCGCGTACGTGTCCTCGAAGGTGACGAAGACGTCGGCGGTGCGGCGGCCGGGCTCCAGGAAGCAGTCGGCGATGGCCGTACCGGGATTGTTGACGACCAGGTCCGACGTGCCGGGGGCGACGGCCTCCATGGTGTCCTGCACGTAGCGGCGGAGCTCCGTGTAGTGGTCGCGGATCGCGTTGGCCGGGCCGCAGTCGCGGCTGACCACGTCGAAGAAGATGCCGTCCACGTGGAGGCGGCCGTCGGGAGTCTTCAGGTAGTTGTCCACGGAGGCCTTGACCTCGGCGATGTCGCGGTTGCCGTGGTCGGTGTGGACGTAACCGAGCACCTTGGTCTTCTCGCCGGTGGCGGTGGTGCCGGTGCGCAGGACGTCGGCGCGGGCCCGCCAGGGGGCGTCGAACGGGGAGTCGCCGTTGCCCGGGTTGAGCACCACGACCGAGGCGGCCGGGCTGGTGGCGGTGAGGTCGACGAGCATGGGGTCGTCGGCCCAGACGTAGGCCGGGACGGCTATCTCAAGGCCCCGTACGCCGGCTGCCCGGGGGGTCGGTCTCACCTCGGGTGTCGGAGCCGGGGCGGGCGTACGGGCCTGGGCCTGGACGGGGCCCGGCTCCGAGCTCGCCGACGCGGTGACGGCCGGCGCCGGCGCGGCCAGTAAGAGGGTGGCCAGGATGGCGTAAACGGCCTTCGCGGCGCGGGTCATGACTGCTCCTCGGGGCGGCGGCGGGGGCGGCGCCGGGTCGATGGCCGGGCGCCGGAACGACAGCCGGGACGGGAACCCGGCCCGAGGAACACTAGACGGGCGGCCGGGCGCACCAGGGCCGATTCCCCTGCTTCAGTAGGAGGAACTGACAAGCGAACTTTCCCCGCCCCGGCCTGGACGGCCCCGCGAGGGCCGTCCAGGCTTCTCTGCACCAGTCACGTCGGGGTGGAGTCAGTTCTGGCGGAAGCGGTGGATGGACGGGTCGTAGTGGGGGGCGGGGAAGCGGTCGCCGGTGATCGTGTCGGGGACGGGGGTTCCGGGGGTGGTGGTCAGCGGAATCCAGCCCGCCCAGGATTCGACCTGGTCGTCCTTGGGCTCGTCCCGGGCGAAGCCCTCGCGGACCTTCATCGAGAATTCCGTGATCGGCATGGTCAGACAGGCCGTGTACCGGGCTTCCTCGACGTTGGGGCGGCGGGCGGCATACGGGCCGGACAACCGGCCGGGAATGACGCTCTCCACGACGTCGGCGAGGGCGTCGGCGCGTTCCTGCTCGTCCTCGATCGCCGTGGCGGTCCCGAAGATCATGGCGGAGCGGTAGGCGGCCGAGTGATGGGAGGAGGCCCGGCCCAGGATCACGCCGTCGATCAGGGTCGCGGTCACGCACAGCGGCGCGCCGGACGCGGCGGTGGTGATGAAGCGGCCGAACGCGGAGCCGTGCAGGAGGAGCTGGTCCCCCACCCGCATGTGAAGGGTGGGGATGACCACCGGGCCGAGGTCGGTGTTGAAGCCGACATGGACGGCGAGGGCCTCGTCGAGGATCGCGTAGACCGCGTCCCGTTCGTAGGTGACCCGCTCGGGATACCGATTCGCGGTGGTACGCGCAGTGGCCGACATATGGGCCAATTTATGTCTTGTTGCCGATGGATCCGGTTGGGACGCCCCCGCATACCCCCATTGGCCGCAAGGCCGCCGATGCCAAGGACCTGACTCAGCGGTCCGCCGAGCGGGCGGCACCGGTGGGAAGCACTCCGCCGACATGCCACAGCACTTGCGGCTGAGGCGGGTCAGCGCTGGACGCGCACTCGTCGGGGCCGGCGTTCCCGTAGCCGGGCGGCCCGTCGGCGCAGGTCCGTGGAAAGGTCGCGGGTCATCTCCTTGGTCACCACCGGTGTGCCGTGGTGGCCCGTGGCCGTCAGGCTGGTGAGACGGGTCATCGCGGCTTCCGCGTGGTCGAGGTCGTTCTGCCACGCCTGGAGGGTGTGGTGGTGGCGCGGGTCGGTGCGCAGGCGGATCAGTTCGGTACGGACGGCGGCCAGATCGCCGTGGATCCGGCGGCGCAGGGTGTGGAGGGTCGCGGCGTCGCCGTCGGCTTCCCGCGCGTCGGCGTAGGCGGCGATGGCCTCGTGGGCGGTCGCCAGCCGGTGGTCCACCCGGGCACGGGTGTCCTCGGGCCACAGCACATACCCCACGATGAAGGCGAGGGCGCAGCCGATCACGGTGTCGATCAGGCGCGCTCGGGGGACGGTGGATCCTGCTTGGCCCAGGGGGTCGGCGAGCAGCAGCATGACCGGTGTGAGGAAGAGGGTCTGCAGGGCGTAGTTGCGGCGGGCGTAGGCCTGGAGCAGGCCGGTCAGGACGACCACGGCGGCGATGCGCCACCAGCCGGCGGGGAGCACGGCGGTGACGGCGAGGCCGATCAGGACCCCGGCCGTGGTGCCCAGGACACGGGTCACCAGCCGGGCGGGCACGGTGCCGAGGCCGGGCCGCACGATGAGGGCGACGGTGAGCACCAGCCAGCCGGAGCGCGGCAGGCCGCTGAGCGAGGCGACCGCCTGGGCGACCGTCAGGCACGCGGTCAGGCGCAGGGCGTAGCGGCGGGCGGCCGGGTTTCGGAACTTGGCCGCGACGGCTCCGGCGAGCCGGCGCAGGGGCGTGGGGCGCGTCGGCAGCAGGCGGGGCCGGCCGTCCGCGGGCTTCTCGCCGGGGGTGGCGAGTGCGGCGACGGCGGTGCGCAGTGCGCGCCCGGCCCGGTCCTGCGGGGCGGGTGGAAGGGCGATCGGCCCGGGGATCCTTGTCTCGACGGCGTCGGCGACCCGGCGTACCGCGTCGGCGTACTCGGCAGCCGACTCGCGGGCCGGGGCGGTGCGAACGGCGGGAGCCGCCGCGATCACCTCGATCAGCCGGTCGAGGTGGGCGGCCAGTTGAGCGGCGCTGCTGCCCGGGCGGGGCGGCGAGAGCCGGCGGATGACGACGGTGTCGTAGGCGGCGTCCATGGCGACGGTGACCTGGTGGCGGCGCTCGGCCCACGCGCTCTCGGGGGCGTCCAGGAGGTCGGCCACGGCGCGCAGCGCCCCTGCGACGGACCGGCGTTCGGCGCGTCCGGGGTGGCGCAGTGCGTCGGTCAGGGACAGCAGCATCAGGGGGATGCCGCCGAGGAGGAACAGCAGCGGTACCTGCCACCAGGCCGGGGCGGTGGGCAGTCCGAGGCCCATGGCGGTGGCGAGCAGCAGGACCAGGGCGGCCATGTCGCTGATCCGGCCGATCGTCGACAGCAGTCCCGAGACCAGGGCGACGACGGCCACCAGCAGGATCTGCGCCCACGCCTGGCCCCCGGTGAGCCGGCCCAGGGCCAGTCCGATCGCGCCGCCCAGCTGCGGGAGCAGCAGGGTCAGGGCGCGGGTGCGCCAGGGCGCGGCGGTGTCGTCGACGGCCGCGCCGTACGCGCCGAGGCCCGCCGCTGCTCCCAGGTCGGGCCTGCCGGCCAGCTGGCCGACGGCGAGCGGCAGCAGCATGCCCAGGGCGCCGCGCGCGACGAGGGCGCGGTCGACGGGAACGGCCCGGATCTCGGCGATGTGCCGCAACCACACGGGCCCGGGCATCAGTAGGCCATGCCCATGGCGGTCCGGACCTCGGCCAGGGTGGCCTCGGCGACGGCACCGGCCCGCTCGTTGCCCGAGCGCAGGACTTCGCGTACGTAGCCGGTGTCGGCCGCGAGTTCCGCGCGGCGGGCCCTCATGGGTGCGAGGCGCTCGTTGACCGCCTCGGTGACGGCCTTCTTCAGCTGCGCCGCGCCGCCGTCGCCGATCTCCTCGGCGACCGCGACGGGGTCGCGCTCCTGGCACAGGGCGGCGAGCAGGACGAGGCTGGAGACCTCGGGGCGGGAGGCCGGGTCGTAGGTGATGCGGCGGGTGGCGTCCGTCTTGGCGCCCTTGATCAGCCGGGCGGTCTCGTCGGCGGTTGCCGACAGGGTGATGGCGTTGCCTCGCGACTTGCTCATCTTGGTGCCGTCGGTGCCGAGCAGCAGTGGGGCCGCCGACAGCAGGGCATCGGGCTCCGGGAAGACCGGAGTGCCCCGGCCGTAGCGGTCGTTGAAGCGGCGGGCGATGGTGCGGGTGACTTCCAGGTGCGGGAGCTGGTCCTGGCCGACCGGGACCAGGTTGGCCTTGCAGAAGAGGATGTCGGCGGCCTGGTGCACGGGGTAGGTGAACATCAGCCCGCTGACCGAGGCCTGCCGGGAGTGGGCGATCTCGTCCTTGACGGTGGGGTTGCGGCGCAGTTCCGCGACCGAGACCAGAGAGAGGAAGGGCAGCAGCAGTTGGTTGAGGGCGGGAAGCGAGCTGTGCGTGAAGATCGTGGACCGTTCGGGGTCGATGCCGGCCGCGAGGTAGTCGAGCACCAGGTCCTCGACGTGCTCGGCCAGGTGCTCGGCGACGTCCCGGTCGGTGAGCACCTGGTAGTCGGCCACGATCACGAAGGTGTCCACGCCCAGGTCCTGGAGCCTGACCCGGCCCTGCAGGGTGCCGAAGTAGTGCCCCAGGTGCAGCCGCCCGGTCGGCCGGTCCCCGGTCAGCACCCGGAACCGACCCGGATCCGCGGCGATCAGGGCCTCCAACTCGGCGCTGCGCCGCCGTGCCACCGAGAGGTCGGGGGCCTGGGACACCGCCGAGTCGTGCGTGCTCATGGGATTCTCCTGGTGCGTCGTGGTCACGGGTGGGCACCCGAACCGGGACACCTGCGTGAGAGGCAGATCAGATGGTTCGCGACCCATGCGCCCATAAAGTCACCATCTTGACCGGTACGGAATGAATAGCCCTGAACGGCGCGGACTCACCGCCATGCCGCGCCCGTCGGCGATGGACAAGCCGGCCGTGGCGGTGCTCGTACCCACGATCCGGTTGCGGCTCGGTCAGCCCGCGGGGGCGGCCAGTCTGCGGGGGCGGTCAGCCTGCGGGGGCGGTCATGGTCCAGGCGGAGTTGTGGCGCTCGAAGCCGATGTGCGGGTAGTAGTCGACGGCGGCGGGGGCCGAGAGCAGGATGACCTTGGCCCGCGGTGCGGCCTCGCGGGTGGCGCGGACGAGGTCGCGGCCGACCCCCTTGCCCTGCCAGGCGACGTCGACGGCGAGGTCGCTGAGGTAGGTGGAGTAGGCGCCGTCGGTGAGGGAGCGGGCGATGCCGATCAGCCGGCCGTCGCCGTCCCGGGCCGTGATGACGAGGTTGGCTCCGGCCAGCATGCTCGTGAAGCGGCCGGTGTCCTCGACGGGGCGGCGCTCGGCGAGCGTGGAGGCCCGGTAGAGGGCGGCGACCTCGGCGACGTCGAGGCCGGCTCCGATGACCTGTTCACATGTCCACATGCCGCTGGTGCTCCTTCTTGAGGGTGTCGAGTCGGGACTTCAGGTGGTCGCGGTTGCCGAGGAACCGGCGGGGTTCGAACCACGCGTCGGGGGCGTGCACTCCGCGGGCCGCGAGCGTCTCGGCCAGGGATGACCCCGTCGTGTGCGCGTCGTCGGCGGCGGCCTGTACGAGGCGGTAGGCGCTCTCGCGGTCGACTCCGTCCTCGGTGAGGCCGAGGAAGACCTCGGAGGAGTAGACGAGCCCTCGCGTGGCCCGGAGGTTGCGGGCCATTCGCTCGGGATTGACCGTGAGGCCAGTGAGAAGCTCGGCGGCGGAGACGAGCTGGTGGTGGGCGATGGCGAGGCTGTCGGGGAGGACGACGCGTTCCACGGAGGAGTGCGCGAGGTCGCGCTCGTGCCACAGCGCGATGTTCTCGTACGCCGCTCCGGCGTTCGCGCGCAGCACCCGGGCCAGGCCGCAGAGCCGTTCGCTGGTCGTCGGGTTCCGCTTGTGGGGCATGGCGCTGGAGCCCTGGTAGGCGCCGCTGCGGGGTTCCTCGACTTCCCCGACCTCGGTGCGCTGCAGGAGGCGCATCTCCAGGGCGAACTGCTCCACCACGGCGCCCGTGATCGCGAGCGCTCCGATCAGCTCGGCGTGGCGGTCGCGGGCGACGACCTGGGTGGGGACCGGTTCGACGCCCAGGCCCAGCTCGCCGCAGACGTACGCCTCGACCTGGGGGGAGATGTGGGAGTAGGTGCCGACGGCTCCGGAGAGGGTGCCCACGGCGACGGCCCGGCGGGCGGCGGTGAGCCGGCCCGTGCAGCGGTGCAGGGCGTGGGCGTGGACGGCGAGTTTGTGGCCGAAGGTCGTCGGCTCGGCATGGACGCCGTGGGTGCGGGCCACACAGACCGTGTCCCAGTGCTCCTCGGCCCGGTCGATCAGCAGCCCGGTCAGCGTGCGGGCCGCGTCCAGCACGAGGTCCACGGAGTCGGCCAGCAGCACACCCTGGGCGGTGTCGACCAGGTCGTAGCTGGTCATGCCGTGGTGGACCCAGCGTGCGGAGTCGGCCGGCATGGTCTCGGTCCAGGCGGCGAGGAAGGCGAGGATCTCGTGGTCCCGCTCGGCCTCCAGCTCCCGGATCCTCACGACGGCCGGCAGCGGGGCCCGCCGGATGTCGGCCAGGGCTTCGTCGGGTACGACTCCCAGGGATGTCTGCGCGGTACTGGCCAGCACCTCGACGCGCACCCAGGTCGCGTACTTGGTCTCCTCGCTCCACAGCGCCGCCATCTCGGGGCGCGTGTACCGCTCGATCACGACACACCTCTCCTCCGGACGCCGGCGCCCCCGGTCCCTACGGACCGGGGGCGAAGCGCCGAAGACAGCATACGGTAATAGTCGGATAGCGTATTGACCTATTACAAACGAAGGTTCCCGCCTCGGTCGCCCGGCCCCAGTGAGCGTCCGGGAACCACAGCAGACGGTGCCGGCGAGACAGCTCAGGGGCGGACCTCTGCGCGGTCACCGGGGCGGTCGCCGCCGAGGATCAGACCGCCCAGGTGCGGGACATCGTGCGCAACGAGTCGGCGCCAGTGGATGCGTGCCGCGCGTGCGGCAATCAGGTCGCGACTAGAACCTCACCGGCCCGCGACCCGCGCTCCGGACTCGGAGTCACTGGCGCAGTCGACAGGCCGTCCCCCGCACGGGCCTGTGTGCGCCTATACGGCGGGAAGCCCGACCCCGTGCGCCAGTTGTCCGGCGGCGTGCGCGAAGAAGGCGGCGCGGTCCTCGACGACCCGCTCGAACTGGCCGAACAGTTCGAAGGAGATCAGTCCGACGAGCTGCGCCCAGGCCGCGACCAGGGCCGCGGCCGCCTCGAGGGGCAGGCCTTCGGCGAAGTCCGCGGCCATGCGGGCGGCCTCGGGGCGCAGCTCGGCGGGGAGCGGCGGGAGGGAAATGCCGCGGCCCTCGTAGGCGGCACGGACGATGCCGATGAGGGAGTTGCCCACACGGGAGGCGGGCCCGACGGTGTCGAGGGGGGCGGTGTAGCCGGGGACGGGCGAGCCGTAGATGAGGGCGTACTCGTGCGGGTGCTCCAGCGCCCAGTCGCGGACGGCGGCGCAGACCACGGCCCAGCGGGCGCGGGGGGTGCCGCCGGAGGCCAGCGAGCGGGCGTCGGCGCCCTCGGCGGCGGCGCCGACGCTGTTGTAGGCGTCGACGATGAGGGCGGTGAGGAGCTCGTCGCGGCTGGGGAAGTAGCGGTAGAGGGCGGAGGAGACCATGCCCAGCTCGCGGGCGACGGCCCGCAGCGAGAGTTTGGCGGCGCCCTCCGCCGCGAGCGCGCGGCGCGCCTCGTCCTTGATGGCGGCGGTGACTTCGATGCGGGCCCGTTCCCTGGCCCCTCGCACGGTGCTCATGGGTGTCAGTGTGCCATGCAGGCAGAGCACTGCCCAACAACGAGAGCGTCGATCTCTTCAGAGAGCACTGCTCTTGTTTTGGAGCATCGATCCGTGCACACTGTTCTCAAGCGAGAGCAGTGCTCTCCCAAACTCCTCGGAGGCCGTCATGACCGCGCCCAAGCCCTACTACGTCAAGGCCGGCCCGCTCGACATCCGCTTCAACGCCCTCGTCGGCAAGCTCGCCCGGCTCGGCATGAGCCTGGCCGGAACCGCCGAGCTGTCGGTGCGCGGCCGCACCTCCGGCAAGATGCAGCGGATCCCGGTGAACCCGTACACCCAGGACGGCACCCGGTACCTGGTCTCCGCCCGCGGCCACTCCCAGTGGGTCCGCAACATGCGCGCCGCGGGCGGCGGCGAGCTCCGCCTGGGCCGCACCGTGCACACCTTCACCGTCACCGAGCTCACCGACCCCGCCGAGCAGGCCGTCGTCCTGCGCGGATATCTGAAGAAGTGGGGCTGGGAGGTCAACCGGTTCTTCGACGGGGTCACCGCGAAGTCCTCCGAGTCCGAGCTCCGCGCCGCCGCACCCGACCACCCGGTCTTCCGCATCACGGTCACCTCCTGACCCGCCCGCCCGGGCGATCCCCGGCGACCCGCCGCCCTCCCGGCCCGGCCTCGCCCCCGGAGCAGTGCCCGACTCCGGGCCCGAGCCCGGTGCCAGCACCGCCCCCAAGCCGGGCGACCCGCCGCCCTTCCGGCACCGGCACCGCCCCCAGCCCCAGCCCCAGCCCCAGCCCCGAAAACGCGGCGGCGGCCTCGCCGGCACACCCGGCAAGACCGCCACACTCCGCACCTCGGCGCCGCTGCTCCCCCATCGGGGTCAGCGACTTCAGCCTCGGGCTACTCCTCGGCTCAGCCCTTGGCCCCGCCCTGGGCCCCGTCCGACTCCCCGGCCCCGGCCCCGGCCCCGGCCCCAGAACCGGAGCCCGTACCGGAACCGGCCTCAGCCCCGCCCGCGCCCCTGCTCCGCGCCTGCCGGGCGTCCAGCACGTGCAGTGCCTTGCGCGCCAGCGGGTACGTACGCACCATCTCGGCCAGCGTCAGCGAGCCCCGGGCGATCCGGGCGAAGGCCAGCCAGGCCGGCCGGAAGCCGGTGATCGCCGCGTGCAACAGGCCCGGCTTGGCCTCGAAGAGCTCCAGCATCCGCTTGCCGACGCCCATCTCCACGCCCAGCCCCGCCTTGACGGCGAAGGCGTAGTTGAGCGCCTGGCGGCGTGCGTCCACGGCGTCCTGGGCCTCGGAGATCTTCACGGCCCACTCCCCCGCGAGGCGCCCCGAGCGCAGCGCGAAGGAGATGCCTTCCCGGGTCCACGGCTCCAGCAGTCCGGCCGCGTCGCCCGCGACCAGCACCCGCCCGCGCGAAAGCGGCGATCCGGGCTTGCGGCAGCGGGTCAAGTGCCCGGAGGAGATCGCCGGTTCGAAGCCCGACAGGCCCAGCCGGGCGATGAAGTCGTCCAGGTACCGCTTGGTCGCGGCGCCCTCGCCCTTCGCCGAGATGACCCCGACGGTGAGGGTGTCGCCCTTGGGGAAGACCCAGCCGTAACTGCCGGGCAGCGGTCCCCAGTCGATGAGGACCCGGCCCTTCCAGTCCGCGGCGACCGTCTCCGGGACGGGGATCTCCGCTTCCAGGCCGAGGTCGACCTGGTCCATCTCGACGCCGACGTGCGCGCCGATCCGGCTCGCGCTGCCGTCCGCGCCGACCACGGCCCGGGCCAGCACGGTCTCGCCGTCGCCGAGGATCACGGCGACGGTCCGCCGGTCGGGCACGGACGCCCCGTGCTGTTCCACCCGCGCGACGGCCGTACCCGTACGGACCGTGGCGCCGGCCTTCTCCGCCTCGGCGACCAGCGCCGCGTCGAACTCGGGCCGGTTGATCAGCCCGAACAACATCTGCTTCGAACGCCGGGTCCGGGCGAACTTCCCGTCGAGCGAGAAGGTGACCGCGTGGACGCGGTCCTTGAAGGGCAGCACGAAACCCGGCGGGAGCGCATCGCGCGAGGGGCCGATGATGCCTCCGCCACAGGTCTTGTACCGGGGCAGTTCCGCCTTCTCCAACAGCAGGACGCGCCGTCCCGCCGCGGCCGCCGCGTGCGCGGCCGAGGACCCGGCCGGCCCGGCCCCGACCACGACCACGTCCCACACCTCGCCGGTCTCCCCGGCCGTCTGCGCGTCCGCCCCCTGAGCGGGCTGTCCTGCCGCCGCGTCGCGTACGTCGCCGCTGTCGCTCTCGTCGCTGCTCACGATGTGCTGATGCTCCTGATCATGCGGTTCATGCCGTTGCTCCGATGCCGGGGAAATCCTACGGCGCGAGATCGACTGCCCCGTTGTGCGAGGATCGGAAGAGTCTTTTGCCGTAGCCCGCATACGCACACCCCGCGCGTGCGGGAGGCGTATACGTAACCCGTACACGTACACCAACGTCGCACCCAAGAGGAGCGTGCCCATGCCGTCTCATCCGATCGCCGAGACCGTCGCCTCGCTGATGCCCCGCGCCAAGCAGGAGCTGTCCGAGCTGGTGGCTTTCCAGTCGGTGGCGGACTGGGCCAATTTCCCCCAGAGCGAGAGCCAGGCCGCCGCGAACTGGGTCGCCGACGCGCTGCGCGCCGAGGGCTTCCAGGACGTGGCGCTGCTCGACACCCCCGACGGCACCCAGTCGGTGTACGGGTACCTGCCCGGCCCGGCGGACGCCCCGACCGTCCTGCTGTACGCGCACTACGACGTGCAGCCCCCGCTGGACGACGCGGCCTGGATCTCCCCCGCCTTCGAGCTGACCGAGCGGAACGGCCGCTGGTACGGCCGCGGCACCGCCGACTGCAAGGGCGGGTTCATCCTGCACCTGCTCGCGCTGCGCGCCCTGAAGGCCAACGGCGGCGTCCCGGTGAACGTGAAGGTGATCGTCGAGGGTTCGGAGGAGCAGGGCACCGGCGGTCTCCAGCAGTACGCGACGGCCCACCCCGAACTGCTGGCCGCCGACGCCGTCGTGATCGGTGACGCGGGCAACTTCCGTACGGGCCTGCCGACGGTCACCGCGACCCTGCGCGGCATGTGCCTGCTGAAGGTCAAGATCGACACCCTGGGCGGCAACCTGCACTCCGGCATGTTCGGCGGGGCCGCCCCCGACGCGATGGCCGCCCTGATCCAACTGCTGGCCTCGCTGCGCGCGCCGGACGGCTCGACCACGGTGGACGGGCTGGCTTCGGACGGTGTGTGGGAGGGGCTCCAGTACCCGGAGGCCGACTACCGCTCCGACGCGAAGGTGCTCGACGGGGTCGAGCTGATCGGCGAGGGCACGATCGCGGACCGGCTGTGGTCCCGGCCGGCCGTCACCGTGCTGGCCATCGACTCCCCGCCGCTGGCCAGTGCCACCCCCTCGGTGCACGCGAGCGCGGGCGCGCTGGTGAGCCTGCGGGTGCCGCCGGGCGTGGACACGGCGGAGGCGATCAAGCTGCTGGAGGCCCACCTGGTGGCGCACACCCCGTGGAAGGCGCGTCTGGAGCTCGAAGTCGTCGGCCAGGGACAGCCGTTCCAGGCGGACACGGACAGCCCGGCGTACGCCTCGATGGCGCAGGCCATGAAGGCGGCCTACCCGGGCCAGGAGATGCAGATCAGCGGCATGGGCGGCTCCATCCCCCTGTGCAACACGCTGACGGAGCTGTACCCGGACGCGGAGATGCTGCTCATCGGCCTGAGCGAGCCGGAGGCGCAGATCCACGCGGTGAACGAGAGCGTCTCCCCCGAGGAGCTGGAGCGCCTGTCGGTCACGGAGGCGCTGTTCCTCGTCAACTACGCGGAGTCCAAGCGCGCCTGACGGTGTCGCGGGCGGTTCCCCGAACGCTCGGCTACGGGCGAACCACGCTACCGGCGCAACCTCCGCCGGCGGCGTGGTTCGTCCCCGTACGTTCGGGTGATGGATCTCGTAGAAGTCGTACTCGGCCGCCTCCACATGCTCCGCTTCCCCATCGGCCAGGCCTACCTCTGGCGCGATGGTGAGGCCCTGACCCTGATCGACGCGGGCCACGCCGGTTCGGCGGACGCGATCGAAGGGGCGATACGTTCCCTCGGGCTGATGCCGGAGCGGCTGGAGCGGATCGTTCTGACCCACTGCCACCGCGATCACGTCGGAGCGGCGGGCGAACTCGCAGTGCGCTGGGGCGCGGAGGTACTGGCGCACGCGCTCGACGCGCCGGTGATCCGCGGCGAGCAGCCGGTCCCGGAGCCGGTCCTGCTGGACTGGGAACTCCCGCTGTACGCACACGGCCTGACGGTTCCCGAGGCCCCGCCGACCCGGGTGGACCGGGAGGTGAAGGACGGAGAGGTACTCCCCTTCGGCGACGGCGCGGTCGTCGTCCACGCTCCGGGTCACACCCCGGGCAGCATCGGCGTCCATCTCCCGCAGCACGGCGTGCTGTTCACGGGCGACTGCGTCGCCGGTGTCGGCCAGGTGATCCTCGGTGTCTTCAACGTGGACCGCGCCCGGGCCGTCGAGTCGATGCTCCGACTGGCCGCACTGGCCCCTGCGGTGGCCTGCTTCGGCCACGGCGACCCCCTGACCTCGGACACCGCGGCCACCCTCCTGGCGGCAGCGGAGGCGGCGGCCGCGGCTCGGCCTTCGCCCACCCCGACGGGCTGATCCCGGCGGGGGGGCCGGGCCCACCCCGGCCCCCGCCGCTCGTCGCCCGTCGCCCGCCGCCCGCCGCCCGCCGCCCGCCGCCCGCCCCCGGCTACGGAACCGCCCGTCCCGCCTCCAGGTACGCCGCCCGGCCCCGTTCGCGGGCCCGCAGGGCCCACCGGAGCCTCTCGTACCGCACCCGCGGCAGCAGGTCCGCCGCTTCCTCCTCCGTCACGAACCGCCAGGCCCGCAGCTCCGGTCCGGGCAGCCGCAGCCGCCCGGTCTGCGCCGCCGACAGCCGACCCCCGTCGAACAGCAGCCGCAGGCCGCCGTAGCCCGCCGGCGGCCCAGGCGGCTCCCAGTCCACGACCAGGAGCTCGGGGAGGCGCTCCAGTACGAGCCCGAGTTCCTCCTCGACCTCCCGTACCCCCGCGCACGCCGGGGCCTCCCCGGCCTCGACGACCCCGCCGGGGAACTCCCACCCCGGCTTGTACGTCGGGTCGACCAGGAGCACCCGGTCCGCGTCGTCGAAGAGCAGCACCCCGGCCGCGACCGTCTCGCGCGTCGGCTGCGGGGTCTGCACGATGTCGCAGACCCGGGCCGTGCCGGTGCGTACGGCCTCGGCGATCCGCTCGGCCGTCTCCCGTACGGTCAGGGGCCCGTTGTCGATGACGTGCGCGTCGGCCGCGAGCCAGCCCAGCGCGTGCTGGTAGGCCGGAATGTGGTCGTAGGCCCACTGCCGCACCCGCAGGTCCGCGTCCGCCGCCGACCCGGGCTCCTCCCGGGTCGCGATCCGCTCCCGGAGGATCGTTTCCTCCGGGGCGAGCAGCACGTGCCGCACCGCGATCCGACGCGCCGCGAGCCCGCCGAAGATCTCGTCGCGGTACTCCTGCCGCAGCAGCGTCATCGGGACCACCAGCACCCCGCCCAGCTCCGCCAGCATCGCCGCCGCCGTGTCCACGACGAGCCGCCGCCAGCTCGGCAGGTCCTGGTAGTCGGACACCTCCGCGAGGCGTTTGCGCGGCAGCAGCACGCGCAGCGCGTCACCGATGAACTCCGGGTCGAACAAGGTGCTCTCCGGCAGCAGGCCGGTCAGCTCGCGCGCTGTGCTGCTCTTCCCGGCGCCGAAGGTGCCGTTGATCCAGACAATCACGTCTGCCCCTCTCCCGATGCCCCCAGTGGCTTGCCCGCACCACCCTGCCACGGAAACCCCGGTGCCCCTCCGAGTGCTTATCCTCAAGGTCAGGGGCCTGTCCGCAGCGTCGGGCCCGCACCGTCACAGCGCCCGCCCCTCCGGAGGTCCGACACCGTGCCCCACACCCGCCGCCCGTCCGAGCCGCGCTACGGCAACCGGCCGACCATGAAGGACGTGGCGGCCCGGGCCGGCGTGGGCCTCAAAACGGTGTCACGCGTGGTCAACGGGGAGCCGGGGGTCACCCCGGACACCGAGAAGCGGGTCCAGGAGGCCATCGACGCGCTCGGTTTCCGCCGCAACGACAGCGCGCGCGTCCTGCGCAAGGGCCGTACCGCCACCGTCGGCTTGGTCCTGGAGGACCTCTCCGACCCCTTCTACGGGCCGCTCAACCGGGCCGTGGAAGAGGTGGCCCGCGCCCACGGCGCCCTGCTCATCAACGGCTCCAGCGACGAGGACCCCGAGCGCGAGCGGGAGTTGGCGCTCGCGCTGTGCGCCCGCCGGGTGGACGGGCTCGTGGTGATCCCGGCCGGGAACGACCACCGCTATCTGGAGCCGGAGATCCGGGCCGGGGTGGCCACGGTGTTCGTGGACCGCCCGGCGGGCCGGATCGACGCGGACGTGGTGCTGTCCGACAGCTTCGGGGGCGCCGTGAACGGGGTGGCGCACCTGATCGCGGGCGGCCACCGCCGGATCGGCTTCATCGGCGACCAGCCGCACATCCACACGGCGACCGAGCGACTGCGGGGCTACCGCGCGGCCATGGCGGACGCCGGCCTGCCGGTCGACGGGGCCTGGGTCTCGCTCGGCACGACGGCCCCGGAGCGGGTCTCGGCCGCCGCCCGGGCGATGTTGTCCGGGCCGGAGCCGGTCACGGCCCTCTTCGCGGGCAACAACCGCGTGACGGTCACGGCCGTACGCGTCCTCGCGTCCCTGCCCCGCCCGGTGGCCCTGGTCGGCTTCGACGACTTCGAACTGGCCGACCTGCTGAACCCCGGCATCACGGTCATCGCCCAGGACGCCGCGGCCCTGGGCCGCGTGGCCACGGACCGCCTCTTCCAGCGCCTGGCGGGCGCCGACCTCCCCCCGTCCCGCATCGAACTCCCCACCCGCCTGATCCCCCGCGGCTCGGGCGAGCTCCCGCCGGCCGACTGACCCTCACGGCTCCGGGTTCCCGGCCGCCCGGGCGTCTCCGGCCAACTCGTCGCCGAGCGGGCTGCGCCGGTAGAGGACCTGTCGTCCGTCGCGCGCCCTGCTCAGCAGGCCCGCGGCGTGCAGCACCCGCAGGTGCTGGGAAACGGCGCTCGGAGTGACCCGGAAGCGGCGGGCGATCTCGCCCGTTGCCAGCGGCTCGTCGAGCAGGCCGAGCAGCCGGGCACGGGGAGCGCCGATGAGCGCCACGAGCGCGGGTTCGTCCGCGGTGGGCGGCGGGGTCCACAGGGTCGCCACCCCCCGGCTCGGGTACGCCAGCGTGGGCGGCTCCTCGGGGCTGACCGGGGGCGCCGGCTTGTGGACGAAGACGGACGGCAGGAGGAGCAGTCCACGCCCGGACGCGGCGACGCGGTGGCTGTTGATCATCGCGCCGATGTGCAGGACGCCGTCGTTCCAGCGCAGGTTCGGGTGCATGTCGGCGAACAGCCGGCGCGCGCCTCCCACGGCCAACTGCCGTGCGCGGTAGGTCATGTCGGCTTCCAGCAACAGTCGCATCCGCGGCCACGCCGGCCGGACGGCCGCCTCCCAGTAGCTGCGGAGCAGGTCGCAGATGTCGTCGCGGAGTACCTCGACCGCTGCGTCATCGGCGCGATCCGCCGCGCTCAGCGGGTCGGGGAGCGGGTCCGGGGCGTGCGCGGCCAACAGGTCGCGGCGGACCGTGTCGGGGGAGGTGGCCCGGACGGCGGCGAGTTCCGCCTCGAAGTCCGGGGCGAAGCTCGCGGGCCGCGGGGTCAGGAAGTCGGGCAGCGTGCGCCTTTGGGCGACCAGGGACATCAGCAGAGCCGTGTCGAGCGCACCGAGCCGGCCGAGCACGCTCCTGCGCCACGGGAGGTGCACCGCCGACAGGCCCGGCTCGCGCAGCACCCGCAGGCTCAGCACGGTCTCGCCGAGCGGCGAGAGGGCGAAGCGGGTGTCGGCGAGGTCTTCGACACCGAGCTCGAAGCTGATCATTAAGCAATACGCTACATCAATTTGCGGTGCACCGCGGGTGCCGTGGACTTCCCTCCATGACACGAACGGCGGGCCGGCAGGCCGAGATGAGCCGCAGGACGGTACTGACCCTGGCGTCGGTCTGTGCGGTCGCGGTGGGCACCCTCTACTTCCCGCAGGCGATCAGCCCGTTGATCGCCGCCGGGCTGGGCACCTCCCCCGATGCGGCGTCCCTGGTGGTGACCGCCACCCAGGTCGGCTACACGGCCGGGCTCTTCCTTCTGGTGCCGCTCGGCGACCGGTTCCCCCACCGCCCGCTCCTGGTCACCCTGCTCGCCCTCACCGGACTGGGTCTGCTCGCCGCGGGCTGCGCCCCGAGCCTCGGGTTCCTCGCCGCCGCCGGGATGTTCACCGGGATCACCACGGTGGCCGCGCAGATCATCGTCCCGCTGGCGGCCGGGCTGGTGGGCGCGGACCGCCGAGGGGCGGTGCTGGGCACCCTGCTGGCCGGGTCGATCGGCGGGATGCTGCTGGCCCGCACCTTCGGTGCGACGCTCGGCGAATGGCTGGGATGGCGGGCCCCCTATCTGGTGGCAGCCGTTCTCCTCCTGCTGCTCGCGGCCGTCCTGGCCGTGTCGGTACCGCGCACGCCGCCGCCCGCCCGGCGGCCGTACGGGGCGCTGCTCGCCGACTCCCTGCGCCTGCTGCGCAGCGAATCGCGGCTGCGCCGCTCCTGCCTCTACCAGGGAGCCGTCTTCGGTGGGTTCTCGGCCGTCTGGACCTGTGCGGCGCTTCTCCTCACGGGTCCGGCGTACGGTCTGGGGCCGCAGGCCGTGGGGCTGCTCGCGCTGGTCGGCGGGGCCACCATGTTCTGCACTCCGCTCGCCGGGCGCATGGTGGACCGGTGGGGCCCCGATCCGGTGAACCTCGTCTGCCTGCTCGCGGTCCTCGTATCGGCGGCGGTCCTCGCGGCGGGAGTCCGGGGCGGCGTGCCGGGTCTGGTCGCCCTGACGGTGGGCACGCTGGTGCTGGACATCGCGATGCAGGCCGGCATGATCGCGAATCAGGCGCGGGTCTTCGCCGTGCGGGCCGACGCGCGGAGCCGCCTCAACACCGCCTACATGACCTGCGCCTACCTGGGCGGGAGTGCCGGGTCCTGGCTCGGTGTGCGCGTCTACGGCCGGGCCGGCTGGCAGGGCGTGTGCGTGCTCGTGGCCGCTCTCGCCGCCGTGGCTCTGACGCACCACCTGACGACAGGACGCAGTGTGGCCCGGCCGGGATCCGCCCGGCCGGGCCACGTCGTCACTGCCGAACGCCTCAGGCGGTGGCCGTCAGCGTCGCCGAGCGGCGCGGGATGGCGAAGGCGTCGAGTTCCGCGCGGGTCAGGCCGGTCAGGGCGGTGACCTCGTCGGCGCCGACGGCGCCGCAGTCCAGGCCGCGGACCAGGTAGCCGGCCAGCGCCTTCGCGGTGGCGGGCTCGTCCATGACGTCGCCCTCGATCTTGGCGACGTACGCCTTCAGGCGCGCGGCGGCCGTCTCCAGGCCCTCGCGGTAGAAGACGAACACGGCCGCGTAGCGGGTCGGCAGGTGCGCCGGGTGCATGTCCCAGCCCTGGTAGTACGCGCGGGCCAGGGCGCGGCGGGTGAGGCCGTAGTGCAGCTTCCAGGCCTCGTGGACGTGCTCGGTGGTGCCGATCGGCAGGACGTTGGTCGAGCCGTCGGAGACGCGCACGCCGGTGCCGGCGGCCGCGACCTGCATGATCGCCTTGGCGTGGTCGGCGGCGGGGTGGTCGCTCGACTGGTACGCGGCGGAGACGCCGACGCAGGCGCTGTAGTCGAAGGTGCCGTAGTGCAGGCCGGTGGCGCGGCCCTTGGAGGCCTCGATCATCCGGGCGACCGCGGCGGTGCCGTCGGAGGCCAGGATGGACTGACTGGTCTCGATCTGGATCTCGAAGCCGATCCTGCCGGGGCGCAGGCCGCGGGCGGTCTCGAAGGCCTCCAGCAGCTGCACGAAGGCGGTGACCTGCTCGGGGTAGGTGACCTTGGGCAGGGTCAGGACCAGACCCTCGGGCAGGCCGCCGTGCGCGAGCAGGCCCGACAGGAAGATGTCGGTGGTCCGGATGCCGCGGTCGCGGACGTTGGACTCCATGCACTTCATCCGGATGCCCATGTACGGGGCGTTCGTGCCGTTGGAGAAGGCTTCGGCGACGAGGCGGGCGGCGCGGGCCGCGGCCTGGTCCTCCTCCTCGTCGGAGCGGACACCGAAGCCGTCCTCGAAGTCGACGCGGAGGTCCTCGATGGGCTCGGAGGCGAGCTTGGCGCGGACGCGGTCGTAGACCGGTACGGCCAGCTCGTCGGAGATGCCGAGTACCTTGGCGAAGGTGGCGGCGTCCGGGGCGTGCTCGTCGAGGGCCGCGAGGGCCTGGTCGCCCCAGGTCCGGATGGTGTCCGCGGCGAAGACGTCACCGGGCACGTAGACCGTGTGGATCGGCTGACGGGTGCCGGGGTCGCCCGGGTAGTGGCGCGCGAGTTCCGCGTCCACCGGCTTGAGGGAAGCGCTGATGCCCTCGCTGACCGCGCCTGCGAGGCTCGTCGCCACCTTCTCCTGCTGACCCATCGTGCACTCTCCTCTTTTCCGCTTCACGGAATCTTAGATCCGCATTACAGAATTTAGTCACGGGGTTCCGCTCAGTCAATGGTCCCTCCGCCGCCTGGGACAAACGACTCGGGGCCGTGCGGTGAGAAACACCACACGGCCCCGGAGACCACTTACTCGCAGGTCAACGCCTGCGACAGGGTTTTAGCCCTTGCGCGCCTTGATCTCGTCGGTCAGCTGGGGGACGACCGCGAAGAGGTCGCCGACCACGCCGTAGTCGACGAGGTCGAAGATCGGGGCCTCGGCGTCCTTGTTGATCGCGACGATCGTCTTGGACGTCTGCATGCCGGCGCGGTGCTGGATCGCGCCCGAGATGCCGGAGGCGATGTACAGCTGCGGGGAGACCGACTTGCCGGTCTGGCCGACCTGGTTGGAGTGCGGGTACCAGCCGGCGTCCACGGCGGCGCGCGAGGCGCCGACGGCCGCACCGAGGGAGTCCGCGAGGGCCTCGATGATGTGGAAGTTCTCGGCGCCGTTGACGCCGCGGCCGCCGGAGACCACGATCGCGGCCTCGGTCAGCTCGGGGCGGCCGGTCGACTCGCGCGGGGTGCGGGAGGTGACCTTGGTGCCGGTGGCCAGGGCGCCGAAGGTGACGGCGAGCGCCTCGACGGCGCCGGCGGCCGGGGCGGCCTCGACCGGGGCCGAGTTCGGCTTCACGGTGATGACCGGGGTGCCCTTGGAGACGCGGGACTTGACGCTGAAGGACGCGGCGAACGCGGCCTGCGTCGCGACCGGACCCTCGTCACCCGCCTCCAGGTCGGTGGCGTCGGTGATGATGCCGGAGCCGATGCGGACGGCCAGGCGGGCGCCGATCTCCTTGTTCTCCGCGGAGGAGGGGAACAGTACGGCCGCCGGGGACACGGCGGCGTACGCGGCCTGGAGCGCGTCCACCTTCGGTACGACGAGGTAGTCGGAGAACTCCGGGGCGTCGGCGGTGAGGACCTTGACGGCGCCGTGCTCGGCGAGCACGGCGGCGGTGGCCTCGGCACCGGCGCCGAGGGCGACGGCGACGGGCTCGCCGATGCGGCGGGCCAGCGTCAGCAGTTCGAGGGTGGGCTTGCGGACGGCGCCGTCGACGTGGTCGACGTAGACGAGGACTTCAGCCATTGGGGATGCTCCTGCGAATGCGAAGTAGTCAGGGGGCGTTTGAGAAGGGGCCGAAGCTCTTAGATGAACTTCTGGCCGGCCAGGAACTCGGCCAGCGACTTGCCGCCCTCGCCCTCGTCCTTGACGATCGTGCCGGCGGTGCGGGCCGGACGCTGGGTCGCGGAGTCGACCGCGGTCCAGGAGCCTTCGAGGCCGACCTCGTCGGACTCGATCTCCAGCTCCTCCAGGTCCCAGGACTCCACCGGCTTCTTCTTGGCGGCCATGATGCCCTTGAAGGACGGGTAGCGGGCCTCGCCCGACTGGTCCGTCACCGAGACGAGCGCCGGGAGGGAGGCCTCCAGCTGCTCGCTCGCCGAGTCGCCGTCGCGGCGGCCGGTGACGACGCCGTCCTCGACCTTGACCTCGGAGAGCAGGGTGACCTGCGGGACGCCCAGGCGCTCGGCCAGGATCGCCGGGAGAACACCCATGGTGCCGTCGGTCGACGCCATGCCGGTGATGACCAGGTCGTAACCGGCCTTCTCGATCGCCTTGGCGAGCACCAGCGAGGTGGCCATGACGTCGCTGCCGTGCAGGTCGTCGTCCTCGACGTGGATGGCCTTGTCGGCACCCATCGACAGCGCCTTGCGCAGCGCGTCCTTCGCGTCCTCGGGGCCCACCGTCAGGACGGTGATCTCCGCGTCGTCGGCCTCGTCGGCGATCTGCAGCGCCTGCTCGACGGCGTACTCGTCGAGCTCCGACAGCAGGCCGTCGACGTCGTCACGGTTGACGGTCAGGTCTTCGGTGAACTGCCGGTCGCCAGTGGCGTCGGGCACGTACTTCACACAGACAACGATCCTCAGGCTCACGCCGGCTCTCCTACCGCATCGACATTTCTGGTACCGCCTTGTTCAGGCAGCATAGGCGCCATCTCGGGCCGTTCCCGCCGGGGCGGCCCGCGCCCCGTTCAGGAATGTTACTCGTCAGTACACAGCGGGTTCCGCCAGGTTGCAAGGCCGGTGAACTGTGATCTGGCCAACGCCGGTGGAACCGGCCCCAGCAGGGACGATTCAGTCCCTCAACGCGTTGAAGCGCCCCTGGTGGTACAGCAGCGGCCTGCCCTCCCCGGCCGGGTCCCCCGCAGGGTCTCCCGCCGGGTCCCCGGCGACCGCCTCCGCGATGATCACCCGGTGCTCACCGGCCGGAACCCGCGCCACGACCCGGCACACCAGCCAGGCCAGCACGCCGCCGCCCAGGACCGGAACCCCGTGCGGGCCGGGCGCCCAGTCGGTGGCAGGTCCGAAGCGGTCGGCCCCGTTGCGGGCGAACAGGCCCGCCAGCTCCTCCTGGTGCTCGCCGAGTATGTGGACCCCGAGGTACTCCGAGTCCCGTATCGCCGGCCAGCTGGAGGACCCGGTGCCGATGGTGAACGACAGGAGCGGGGGGTCCGCCGAGACGGAGTTGAGGGAGGTCGCGGTGAAACCCACCGGCCGGCCGCCGCTCTCGGCGGTGATCACGGCGACGCCCGCGGCGTGCCGGCGGAACACCGAGCGCAACAGCGCGGGCGAGCCGGGCAGGCCTGCGCCCACCCGTGGGGACGGAGCCGTCGGAGCCGTCATCAGGAGGTGTCCCGTCCGTAAAGCAGGAGTTCATACCGCATATCGCAAGCCTGGCGATCTCTCGTGTACACAGTCAAGCCTCAACGGGCAGATGTAGGGCGCGTCACGCTGCGTGCGGACGTGCGTACCGGCTCACCGGACGCCCGGCTCCCGCGCCGGCCGGGGGCCGCGCCCCGCGCCCGCCGGGTCCGCGCCCGGCTCATACGGCGGCGCCCAGGGCGGCGATCACGTCGGCCTTGCGCGGCATTCCGGCGGCCCGCCGCACGATCCGGCCCTCCGCGTCCAGGACCAGTACCGTCGGGGTCTTCTCGATGCCGAGGGCCCGTACGAGGTCCAGGTTCTTCTCGGCGTCGATCTCGATGTGCCGGACGCCCCCGACCAAGGCCGCGACCTCGTCCAGGATCCGCCGGGTGGCCCGGCAGGGCTGGCAGAAGGCACTGGAGAACTGCACGAGCGTGGCCCGCTCCCCCGGCTCGGCGCCCAGTTCGGCGATGCCCAGCCGGCCTTCGCCCACACCCTCGACCCGCTCGCCTGCGCGCACCCGCGCCCCCGTCTCCGCCGTCGCCTGCCCGTACGGGCACCCGTCCATCATCCCGGTACGTTCATACGCTGATCGAAGCGCCCCGCGGGCACGCCGCATTCCCGGCGTGACGAGAATCTCGCCGGGCACGGGCGTCTGGGCTGGCCTGCGGCTCTCGTATGGGGCACGATCCCCATGGCCGCGTACCTACGCTGCCGTAACTTCCGGCCGGGAGCACCTCCAGGCAGAAAGCGGGGCCTCCCCACATGGCTGAGTTCGTCTACCCCCCGGTAATCGGCGCCGCACACACCCTCTTCCGTGCGCTCGACGTCCGCATCGACATGAAGGGCACCGAGAACATCCCGCGCAAGGGCGGGGCGGTTCTGGTGTCGAACCACATCGGCTACCTCGACTTCATCTTCGCCGGGCTGACCGCGCGCCCGCAGAAGCGGCTCGTCCGCTTCATGGCGAAGGAATCGGTCTTCCGGCACAAGGTGTCCGGTCCGCTGATGCGCGCGATGAAGCACATCCCGGTGGACCGCGCCCAGGGCGAGACGGCCTACCAGCACGCGCTCGACTCCCTGCGCTCGGGCGAGATCATCGGCGTGTTCCCGGAAGCGACGATCTCCCAGTCCTTCACGCTCAAGAGCTTCAAGTCCGGTGCGGCGCGCATGGCCCAGGAAGCCGGCGTCCCGCTGATCCCGGTGGCGCTGTGGGGCACGCAGCGGATGTGGACCAAGGGCCGCCCCAAGGACCTCAAGCGCAGCCACATCCCCGTGACGATGCGGGTGGGCGAGCCGCTGGAGGCTCCCGCCGACCAGTACGCCGGGGCCATCACCCGCCGGCTGCGCGGACGGGTGCAGGAGCTGCTGGACGCCGCCCAGGCCGCCTACCCGGCCAAGCCCAAGGGCGCCGAGGACTCCTGGTGGCTGCCGGCCCACCTCGGCGGCACCGCGCCGACCCCGGAGCAGGTCAAGGAAGCCGGCTGAGGCCTGCCCCTGACGACGGACTGCGGCCCCGCCCATCGGGCGGGGCCGCAGTCCGTCGTCAGGGGTTCGGTCAGTTCGGGTTCTGGGCGTGGGTCAGCGTCTCCCACGCCTCGAAGTGGTTCTCGGTTCCCGCCGGGCGGCGGCCCTCGGTGAGCCTGCGGGTGTTCTCCATCGTGACGCCGAGCCGGGTGTGCAGGGCGTTGTAGCCGACCTCGGTCGCCGGGCCCAGGCCCTTGGCCAGGCTCCCGCCGCACAGCCAGGAGGGCACGGCCCCACCCAGTTCGTACGTGGCGTGGAAGCCCAGCGCGTGCCGGAACCGGTCCTTGAACTCCGGGTACAGGTCGCGCCCTTGGATGCGCGAGGTCTCGGCCACGTGCATGGTCGCCGCGATGCCCATGCCGGTGTGGCCGAAGTCCCGGCAGGTCTCCTGCGCCAGACCGTCGACGAAGGTGCTCTGGCCGTGCCAGTAGCCGATCAGCTCGCTCCTGGTGTCGATGGTGGAGCGCGGCGGGTACTTCGGCTGCGGCCCGTCGGAGGCCAGGTAGAAGTAGGCGGGCACCCGGCCGAGGTAGATCGCCATCGCCTTGTCGTAGCTCGCGCGGTCGTCGAGGTGGACGGAGATGCCGACGGCGGCGTCCATCATGATCAGTTCCCAGTTGCCGTTGCTGTTCGGCTTCCCGCCGATCACCTCGGGCAGGTAGACCTCGCGCAGCATCGTGGCGAAGCGCCCCTGGTTCGGCCAGCCGCCGGTGTAGGTGTGCTTGACGATCTCGGCGGCGCGCGGCCAGGTGGAGCCCGCCCAGCCGCTCTGCAGGGGGGCGTTGCTGTTGGTGTGGTCCTTGATCCGGGCGGACCACGCGTCCATCAGCTCGATCGACTTCTTCGCGTACCGGGCGTCGCCGGTGACGTACCAGGCGAGCGCGTCGGTGTACGCGGCTATGGCGTCCTCCCGCTCGTCGGTACAGCCGAGGTTGGGGTTGGAGTAGGAGCCGCATTCGACGATCTCGCGCGGCTTGGGCGTCCGCGACAGCGAGCCGTACCGGCTCGCGAGCATGGCGTCGAACGCCGCCTTCCAGGGCTGCTGCCCGGCCTGCACCTTGGTGCGTACGAAGTCCAGCTGGGCGCGGCTGTTCAGGACTCCGGGGTGGGCGAAGGCCGTGGGGGCGGCGGGGGTGACGGGGGTGTGGGGGGTGACGGCGGCGGAGGTGGGGGCGAGGGTCAGCGCCGCGACCAGGCCGAGGGCCGCTGCGAGCAGCCCGGCGGGGACTCCGTAACGCATGAAGCGCCTTCCGGTCGGAGGTCGGAGATCGGAGGTGAGTGCTCCTGAGGAGGGTCCGTGGGGGGATCCGTGCGGCCGAAGATACGCATGCGCATGCCAGGCTGACAACGATGTCAGACAGGAAAGTTTCCTATTGCCCGAAAATCGCGATCCTTTCGCCCTACACCGGTATGGCGTAGCCTCACACCCCTCTGCCACGTCATCCGGCGAAAGGGGCCGGGATGCCGGGGCTCGGACGGTACTTGGCCGCCGCACTGGCGGCGCGCTTCGCCTCCGAGGGCATGGGCATGGCCGTCGTGCTGCTCGCCCTCCAGCGCACCGGGAGCGCCGCACACGGCGCGTTCGTACTGACGGCTTGGCTGGCCCCGCACGTGCTCGCGGCTCCGCTCGCGGGCGCCGCCGCGGCCAGGTCGCGCCGGCCCCGCCTCTTCCACGTGGGCGCTCTGGCGGGATTCACCGCGGCCGTGGCGGCCCTGGCGTTGCTGCTCGGGCGGGCTCCGACCCCGGTGGTGCTCGCGGTGGCGGTGCTCGGCGGCTCCTGCGGGCCGATGGTGACGGGCGGGCTGTCGAGCCTGGTGGCGGGACTGGTTCCGGCCGGCCCCGCGCGCGACCGGGCGTACGGCTGGGACGCCTCGACCTACAACGGCGCGGCGGTGACCGCCCCGGCGGCCGTGAGCCTCGTCGCGGCCTTCGGCTCGGCCGGGCCCGCGATGGCGCTCCTGGCCGCGTCGGGCGCGCTGGCGGCGGCGCTGGCGGCGACCCTTCCGTACGGGAGCCCGCACGGAAGCCCGGACCCCGGCCCCGGCGCACCCCGGGTCGGGATGGGCGCCGGGCTGGCCGCCCTGTGGCGGATCCGGCAGCTGCGGGCCATCACCTCGGCCACGACCCTGGCCTTCCTCGGCCTCGGGGCGCTCACCGTCACCTCGGTCCTCCTGGCCACCTCGCTCGGCAGCCCGGGTGGCGGCGGCGTACTGATGACCGCCTTCGCCTTGGGCGCCCTGACCGGCTCCCTGACGCTGGGCAGGATCACGACCGTGCCCTCGGGCCGGCTCGCCTGCTGGGCCATGGCGGCGACCGGGGTGGCACTGACGGTGGCCGCGTTCACCCCGTCCCTCCCGCTCGCGGCCGTGGCGTTCGCCGCGGCCGGGGTGTGCGACGGGCCGCTGCTGACGGCCACCCTGCGGATCCGCTCGGAGTTCGCGCCCGACGGGACGCGGACCCAGGTGTTCACGCTCGGCGCCGGACTGAAGGTGACGGCCGCGTCCACGGGCGCCGCCCTCGTGGGGCTCGCCGCCGACGTACCGCCCTGGATCCTGGTGCTCGCGATCGCGGTCCTGCAACTGGCCGCCGCCCTGCTGCACACCGTGGTGACGGCGCGCGGCCGCCTACGGAAGACGGACGGCGCCGCCGCCCCGGCGGCTACAGCGCCGTCGGCAGGTTCCGCCACAACTGCGTCCGGTCCGCGGACTCCTGGAGCGCGTTGAGCGGGGCCGGGCGGGGTGCCGCGTACACCCCCGGGTAGTCGATCTCGCCGAGTTCAGGACGGACCGGGAAGGCCAGTTGTTCGCGGTCGAGGGTGAACTGGGCATCCACACCGGGCTTGTTGCCCCGCGGGTCCACCCGGGCCCAGCCCTCGCCGCCGGGCAGGCGCAGCGCGACGAGGCCGTGGAGGGCGAGGTTCGATCCGTCGCCGTCGCCGAGGAGCTGGTAGCAGAGGCCGGCCGGGATTCCCCGGTTGCGCAGCAGGGCGGTCAGCGCGTGGGACTTGGCGTAGCAGATCCCGTTGCGCGTCTCCAGGACGTCGGAGGCTCGCCAGGAGACGCGGTCGTCCCCGGAGTCGGCGGAGTGCGGGATGGTGTCACGGACGAACTCGAAGGCCGCCTTGGCGTATGAATATGCGTCGCCCGTGGCCGTCCACAGCGCGTCGGCGGTCTCTTCGACCAGTGGATGGCCGTGGTCGACCGCTTCATCGGCCGCCAGATAGGCGGCAACGTCGGAATGCTCCTGGATCAGTTCCATGATCCAGGAGCATACCCATGCATTCGACTGCATGCCTATGAATTTATGCCACTACCGTGCGAGCTCTTCCTTGAGGGCCTGGAGGAAGCCGTCCACGTCCTCTTCCTGGGTGTCGTAGCTGCACATCCACCGGACGTCGCCCGCGATCTCGTCCCAGAAGTAGAAGCGGTAACGCTCCTGGAGGCGGCGCGTGACCTCGTGCGGGAGCCGCGCGAACACCGCGTTCGCCTGCACCGGGTAGAGGATCTCCACCCCGTCGGTCTCGCGCACCCCGGCCGCCAGCCGCTGCGCCATCGCGTTGGCGTGGCGGGCGTTGCGCAGCCACAGGTCCTTCGTGAGGAGCGCTTCGAGCTGCACCGACACGAAGCGCATCTTGGAGGCAAGCTGCATCGACATCTTGCGGATGTGCTTCATCTGCCGGACCGAGTCCGGGTTCAGCACGACGACGGCCTCGCCGGCCATCATCCCGTTCTTGGTGCCGCCGTAGGACAGCACGTCCACGCCGACCGCGTTCGTGAAGCTGCGCATCGGCACGTCGAGCGAAGCCGCGGCGTTGGCGATCCGGGCACCGTCGAGGTGGACCTTCATCCCCTTGGCGTGCGCGTGCTCGCAGATGGCACGGACCTCGTCCACGGTGTAGACCGTGCCGAGCTCGGTGTTCTGGGTGATCGACACGACCTGCGGCATCGCCCGGTGCTCGTCCTCCCAGCCCCAGGCCTGCCGGTCGATGAGCTCGGGGGTGAGCTTGCCGTCCGGCGTGGGGACGGTGAGCAGCTTGAGGCCCGCCATCCGCTCGGGCGCACCGCCCTCGTCGACGTTGATGTGCGCCGACTCGGCGCAGATCACCGCACCCCAGCGGTCGGTGAGCGCCTGCAGGGCGGTCACGTTGGCGCCGGTGCCGTTGAAGACCGGGTAGGCCTCGGCGTGCGGGCCGAAGTGGCCGCGGAAGACCTGCTGGAGGTTCTCCGTGTACTCGTCGTCGCCGTAGGAGACCTGATGGCCCCCGTTGGCGAGCGCGATGGCCGCAAGGATCTCCGGGTGGATCCCGGCGTAGTTGTCGCTCGCGAAGCCGCGCACCGCCGGGTCGTGGTGGCGGCGGGCGTCGGTCTTGGCCGCCGACTTGCGTATCGCGGTCTTCACGGCACCGGTCTTCACGGTTGGGGGGTGAGCCACAGGCGCTGTCCGTTCACATCGGTGGCGGGCCGCTCCCAGACGCCGGCGATGGCCTCGGCCAGCTCCTTGACGTCGGTGAAGCCCGCGAACTTCGCAGTGGGACGCTCCGCGCGCATCGCGTCGTGCACCAATGCCTTGATCACCAGGATCGCAGCCGCGGCGCCCGGACCGTCCTCGCCACCCGCCTTGCGGAAGGAATCCGCCATCGCGAGGGTCCAGGCCTCGGCCGCCGCCTTGCCCGCGTTGTACGCGGCGTTGTTGGCGACCGGCTTGTGCGCACCGGACTGGCTGACCAGGACGTAGCGGCCGCGGTCGCTGCGCAGCAGCCCGTCGTGGAAGGCGAGGGAAGTGGTCTGGACGGTGCGGATGAGGAGCTTCTCCAGAAAGGCCCAGTCCGCGAGGTCCGCGTCCGTGAAGGTGGTGCTGCCGCGCCAGCCGCCGACGAGGTGGACCAGGCCGTCGATGCGGCCGAATTCCTTCTCGGTCTGCTCGGCCCAGGCCTTGGTGGCGTCCAGGTCGAGCAGGTCGACGGTGTCGCCGGTGATCGTGGCACCGCCGTGGGCGTAGCGCGCGGCGTCCACGGCCTCGGCGAGCCGGGCCGCGTCGGCGTCGGAGGCGACGACGATGGCGCCCGCCTCGGCGAGGCGGAGCAGGGTGGCGCGGCCGGCGGGCCCGCCGGCCCCCGCCACCGCCACTACCGCCCCGTGGAGCTTCCCGTTCCCGTTACCGGAGCCGTTCATCTGTGCAGCCTCCTGTGGGCGAGTGCTCACGCGGCGACCCGCGCGGCGGTCTCGCGGTCCGCGGCGTTCCCTGCCGTGATGCCCTTGGTCGAGGCGATCACGCCCTTGAGCTTCTTGGCCAGGGCCTCATAGAACATGCTCAGCGGAAACTCGTCCGGAAGCACGTCGTCCACGAGCTTGCGGGGCGGCTGCGTCAGGTCCAGGGCGTCGGGGCCCTTGGCCCACTTGGATCCCGGGTGGGGGGCGAGGTACTCCGCGACCAGCTCGTACGCCTTGAACCAGTGGACGAGCTTCGGGCGGTCGATGCCGGCCCGGTAGAGGTCCTCGATCTCGGCGCACAGCTGGTTGGTGACCTGCGGGGCGCGCATCCAGTCGATCTTCAGCTTGTTGTCCGTCCAGCGCACGACGTCGTGCTTGTGGAGGTACGCGAAGAGGAGCTGGCCGCCGAGGCCGTCGTAGTTGCGGTTGCGGTCGCCGGACACCGGGAAGCGGAACATCCGGTCGAACAGGACGGCGTACTGCACGTCACGGCCGTGCTCGTTGCCCTCGGACTCCAGCTTCACGGCCTCCTTGAAGGCGGTGAGGTCGCAGCGCAGCTCTTCCAGGCCGTACATCCAGAACGGCTGGCGCTGCTTGATCATGAAGGGGTCGAACGGCAGGTCGCCGTGGCTGTGGGTGCGGTCGTGGACCATGTCCCACAGGACGAAGGCCTTCTCGCAGCGCTCCTGGTCCTCGACCATCCGGGCGATGTCCTCGGGCAGCTCGATGCCCAGGATGTCGACGGCGGCCTCGGTGACCTTGCGGTAGCGGGCGGCCTCGCGGTCGCAGAAGATGCCGCCCCAGGTGAAGCGCTCGGGGGCCTCGCGCACCGCGATGGTCTCCGGGAAGAGCACGGCGGAGTGCGTGTCGTAGCCCGGGGTGAAGTCCTCGAAGGTGATGCCGAGGAAGAGCGGGTTGTCGTACCGGGTGCGCTCCAGCTCGGAGAGCCATTCGGGCCACACCATCTTCAGCACGACGGCTTCGAGGTTGCGGTCCGGGTTGCCGTTCTGCGTGTACATCGGGAAGACCACGAGGTGCTGGAGCCCGTCGGCGCGCTCGGCGGCCGGGGCGAAGGCCAGCAGGGAGTCGAGGAAGTCCGGTACGCCGAAGCCGCCGTCGGCCCACTTGCGCAGGTCGCCGATGAGGGCGCGGTGGTACGCGGCGCCGTGCGGGAGCAGCGGCGACAGCGCCTCGATGCCCTCGATCACGCGCTCGACCGCGGCCGGGGCGGCTGCGCGGATGTGCGACCCCTCGCGCTCGAAGTCGATGGAGCCGTCGGCCGACTGCCAGGGCCGGATCTCCTCCACGGCGGCCTTGAGCTCGGGCCATGCCGGGTGGTCGACCACCCGTACACCAGCGGTCGTCACGGCACCGCCGATGCCCGGCACAAGAGTTTCCGTCATGTCACTTCCTCCACAGGAGAACCTCACGTCGGCACAGCGTAAGCGGGTGAGGCTCTCCTTCTCAAGAGGAGATCCGGGAAATTATCCTGCGTCACCCCCGGTTTCACCGGAAGTCTTCCCGTTCTTATGCGTGGAGTCGATGACTTCGCCCAGCCGCGCCAAGGCCTGGCCCGCCTCGGGGAGCACTCCGGCCAGTGCGAGGAACCCGTGGAACATTCCGGGGTGGGAGTCAAGGGCCGAACGGACCCCGGCGCCGAGCAGCCGGTGGTGGTAGGCCTCCCCCTCGTCCCGCAGCGGATCGCAGCCGGCGACCACCACGTACGCGGGCGGCAGCCCCCTCGGGTCGGCGACGAGCGGGGAGGCCAGCGGATGGCCGCCGTCGCCGCCGGGGCCCAGGTACTGCTCCCAGAACCAGCGCAGGTGCGCCGAGGTCAGGAAGTACCCCTCCGCGTTGCTCCGGTAGGACCCGGCGTCCTGGGCGGCGTCCAGGCACGGGTAGATCAGCACCTGGAGCGCGACGGCGGGGCCCCCGCGCTCACGGGCCAGCAGCGAGGAGGCTGCGGCGAGGTTCCCGCCGGCGCTGTCCCCGGCCACCACCAGGGCGGCCCGGTCCCCGCCGAGTTCCTCGATGTGCGCGCCCGCCCAGCACAGGGCGGCGTACGCGTCGTGGACGGCGGCGGGGAAGCGGGCCTCGGGCGCCCGCCGGTAGTCCACGGAGACCAGGACGGCGCCGGAGGCCCGGCAGAGCGCCCGTGCGGTGGCGTCGTAGCGGTCGAGGTCACCCAGGACCCAGCCGCCGCCGTGGCAGAACACCACGGTCGGCCGGGGGCCCGGCCACCGCTCCGGGTCGGGGTAGTAGACGCGTACGGGGACCGGCGGCGCCCCGGCCGGCCCGGGGACCTCCCGGTCCTCCACGGCCCCCACGACGGCCGGCCGGGCCGTGGCGGGCACGGCGGCGAGGATCCGGCGGGCCTCGTCTGCGTCGGTGACGCGCCCCCCGAGGTCGGGGAAGAGGGAGGCCAGCGCGTCGGCGTAGGGACGGGCGGAGGGATCGAGCCGGTCGCCCCGGGCGGCGGTCACATCCGTCACGGCGGCAGCCCCCTACGCCCGCTGGTTCGCGAAGTGGGGGATGACCTTCTCGCCCCACTGCCGCAGGGTCTCCAGACAGGCCTCCTGCGGCACGGTCCCCATCTGGATCAGGCACATGATCTCGTCGGCCCCCGCCTCCCGCAGCCGCTCCACGTACGCGATCGCCTCGTCCGCACTCCCGTAGGCGTGGTCCGCGTTGAAGGTGGCCGTGGCGGTGGGCCGTACCGGGATGTCCTGCTCGTGCAGCCGGGCGACCACCTGCTCGGCCGCCCTGCGCATCTGCGCCCCCTCGTCGGCTCCCTCGACCACCGCCTCGTCCGGCACCCCCGTCCCGCCGTACCAGTGGCCGATGGACTGCGCGAAGAACCGCTGTCCCCGGATCCCGATCCGGCGGGCCTCCTCGGGGTCGTCGAGCACGATCGTCGGGCAGAGCACCGAGAAGTGGTCGTTGACCGCCGTGGAGACGAAGCGGCCGCCGTCCCGGCCGGCGATCGCGGCGTCGTAGACGGAGCGCATCCCCGCGATGGACTCCGGCCCGGCGAATCCCATCACGAGCGCCCCGACGCCCAGCTCCGCGGCCTGCACCAGGGTCTCGGCGCGGCTGCACGCCAGGAAGAGCGGCGGGTGGGGCCGCTGGCTCGGCCGGGGCAGGATCGGGTGCGGATCGATGTCGATGAGCTCCCCGTGGTACTCCAGCTCGTCCTCCTGCCAGGCCTTCCCGATGATCCGCAGTGCCTCCTCGACCTCCGCCGTGGTGCGGTCCCTGTCCACCCCGCACAGCGAGGTCTCCTGCACGGTCCCGCCCCGCCCGGCCCCGAGGTCGACCCGCCCGCCGGACAGCAGGTCGAGCATCGCGGCCCGCTCGGCGACCCGGACGGGGTGGTTGAAGGCGAAGGGCATGCACACGACTCCGTGGCCGATGCGTATGGTGTTCGTCCGGGCAGCGACGAAGCTCAGAAAGATTTCCGGGGCGGACATGTGGGCGTACCACTTCAGGGAGTGGTGCTCGACGGCCCAGATCCGGTCGAATCCCATCTGTTCGGCGAGTACCGCCTGCTCCACGCAGTCACGGATGACCTGGTGCTCGCGCTCCACGGTCGGGTCGGCCAGCTGTGCCTCGAAGATGACGGAGAACTTCACTTATGCCTCCAGGGTCGCGTCCCGTGCCGGGTCTCACTTCTATTCGAAATATGACTAGTAGTCAGAAGGCGAAGAAGCAAGAGCTTCCACCGACCGCGTGGGCCGTTCTCGGCCTGCTCTCCTTCCCCGGCGAGCGGACCGGCTACGAACTGAAGAAGTGGGCGGACTCCTCGCTGCGCTTCTTCTACTGGTCCCCGGCCATCAGCCAGATCTACGCCGAGCTGCGCCGCCTGGAGGAACTGGGCTACGCGGCCTCCGTGCGCTCCGGCCCCGAAGAGGCGCGGGCCAAGCGGCGCTACGGCATCACCCCCGCCGGGCGCGAGGCGCTGGCCGGCTGGGCCTCCGACGTCGCCGAGGCCGGCCCCCCGGTGCTCAAGCACGGGCTGCTGCTGCGGGTCTGGCTCGGTCACCTGGCCGAGCCGGAGCGGCTGCGTGCGATGGTGACGGAGCATCTGGAGCGCACCACCGAGGAGTTGGCCTCCGTACGGGAGGCCATGGCGCACGCGGCGACCGAGCGGGACTGGGCCTTCCCGGTGCTCGCCCTGCGCTGGAGCGAGCGCCAGCACCTGGCCGAACTGGAGCTGACGCGGGAGCTGCTCGCTGATCTGGAAGGCCTGAAGGGCATGGAAGGCTTGGAAGTCCTGAAGGGCGTGGAGACCTTGGAGAGCCCGCACGCGCAGGAACGTCAAGCCGGCGGGGACGCGCCCACGCCCGGGTGACCGCGCGGGCCGCGGCGGGGGCTCACCAGCCCCCGGCGGGCCCGTCGGGAAGCGGCCGGACGGCGTTGCGGAGGCCCCGCAAAGGCGGTTTCATCGCACGGGGGGCGCACTAGCATGCGTCCTCATATCGCGCGCGGCCGGTCGGGACACCGCGACCGCGCGCGGGGCCGCCGTCGACGGAAGCGAGAGAACCTTGACTTTCCTCACCATCGGGCACCGCGGGGTCATGGGTGTCGAACCGGAGAACACCTTGCGGTCGTTCGTCCGCGCGGAACGGTCCGGCATGGACGTCGTCGCGCTGGACGTACGGCTCAGCAAGGACGGCGCCCTCGTCGTCCTGCACGACGCCGAGGTGGACCGGACCACCGACGGTTCGGGCGCAGTGGCCGACCTGACCCTGGCCGAACTGCGCGAGCTGGACGCCGGAGACGGCGAACACGTGCCGGTCCTCGACGAGGTCGTCGACGCGGTCCGCGCCCCGCTGCGGATCCAGGTCCACGACCTCGGCGCCGTCGGGACCTTCGCCGAGCTGCTGCTGCGCCGCGATCTGACCGGCCGGGTGGAGGTGGCCTCCTTCCGCGACGAGGTGCTCGTGGAGGCGGCCCGTCTGGTTCCGGGCGTACGGACCGTGCTCTACGCGAACCAGACCCCGGCCGACGCCGGGGAGGTCGTCGCCCGGGCCGCCCTGGCGGGCGCGGAGGCGGTGGCCCTCAACATCGGCCACCTCACCCTGCACACCGTGGAGTCGGCGCACGAGGCCGGACTGCGCGTCACGGGATGGACGGTCAACACGCTGGAGCGGCTGCGCCTCGCGCGGGCCCTCGAACTCGACGGCGTGCTCACCGACTTCCCGGAGATCCGCTCCACGGGCCGCTTCACCGCCTGAGGACCGCGCACGGCGGTCCGTGGACCCCGCCCCCGCGGCTACAGCGGCTTCACCAGCAGCTCGAAGGCCAGGTCGTCGCGGAGCGGGACGCCGAACCGCTCGTCCCCGTAGGGGAAGGGGCTCATCTCGCCGGTGCGCTCGTAACCACGGCGCACGTAGAAGGCGATGAGCTCCTCCCGTACGTTGATCACGGTCATCCGCATCTCCTTGGCCGCCCACTGCTCGCGGGAGCGGCGCTCGGCCTCCGCCATGACCGCCTTGCCCAGTCCGCCGCCCTGCTGTCCGGGCCGGACCGCGAACATGCCGAAGTAGACGTGGTCCCCCCGGTGTTCGAGGTGGCAGCAGGAGACGATCTCACCGGCGCGCTCCACGACGAGGAGCATGCCCTCGGGGTGCCCCACGATCCGGGCCACGTCCTCGGCGTCGGTCCGCTGCCCGTCCAGGAAGTCCGCCTCGGTGGTCCAGCCCCCGCGGCTCGACTCTCCCCGGTACGCCGATTCCACGAGCTCCACGAGCGCCGGGATGTCCGCCTCCACGGCACTGCGGTAGGTCAAGGCCTGGGGGGCGGCGCTCGGCATCGAGGGCTCCGTTCTGCGCGAGGTCTGCGACGTGCTTCTTCCGGTGATCCCACAGAGCCTAACCTCGCCCGGCGTGATGGCCGTGTGAAGGGGGCATCTCTTCCCGTGAAGCCGACGAACCGGGAGGTTCCGCCGTGCACGGTCCCGCCACGTCCCTCTCCACCTCCGTCTCCACCGCCGTCTCCGCCTGGCTCCTCGTCCTGCTCTGCGCGGCGAGCGGTGCGTACTGTCTGCGGCGCGCGGGCAGAGCCGGTGGCGGACCGGCGGCCGGGGAGGCGGCGATGGGGTTCGGCATGGCCCTGATGGCGGTGCCGCTCCGGCTGGGCGGCGACTGGCAGGCGCCCGTGCTGGGCGTGGTCTTCTGCGGGGCGGCGCTGCACGCGCTGTGGCTGCTGCGCGGCGGACCGCACCACGCGCACCATCTGGTGGGCTCGCTGACCATGGTCTACATGGCGCTGGCCTCGGGCACCGGCGCGGCCGCGGGGGCCTCCGGCCACGCCCACGGGCACGGCGCCGGACTGCCGCTGCTCACCGGCCTGCTACTCGTCTACTACGCGGGCTACGTGGTGCTGGGCGGCGCCCGGCTGGTCACGGTCGGGGGCGCGCGGAGCGCGGGCGGCGCACTCGGCACGGGCGGACCCGGAGCACCCGCCGGACCGGCGGAAGTGATCCGCGCCTGCCGACTGGCCATGGGAATCGGGATGTTGGCGATGCTGCTCACGATGTGAGGCCGCGGGCGGGCCCGCCAAACGTGTCCTCCATCACCCTTGGCCCGGACCATACCCGCAGGTAGCCGCACGCTCCTAGGCTGAGGCCCATGATGGTCCCCGCCGTTCTCCTGCTGCTCGGCGCCCTGACCGCGGTGCTCGCACCCCGCCTGCTGGCCCGGGCCCGCTGGCCCGAGCGCGAGCCCGTCGTGGCCCTGTGGACGTGGCAGTGCGTGGTGGGCGCCGTCCTGCTGTGCCTCGCGCTGTCGATGCTGCTGAGCGCGGCCGCCGCCTGGCAGGCCGTACGGGGCGGGCTGTTCGCCCCGGCTCCGCACGGGGTGGTGGACGCCTACGGGCTGGGCGCCGGGGGCGGGCTCTGGGCCACGGGCACCGCCCTCGCACTGGCCGGCGGCGGGCTGTGGACCGGCGCCATGCTGGCCCGGGAGATCCTGCGGGCCCGCGCCCGGCGCCGCGCGCAGGGCGCCGAACTGCTGCTGCGGGCCCCTCTGCTGCCCGGCGAGCAGGCCTCCGGGGCGCGGCTCGTGGTCCTGGAGGGGCAGCGGCCCGACAGCTGGTGGCTCCCGGGTCCGGCCCCCCGGCTGGTGGTCACGACGGCGGCCCTGGGCCGGCTCAAGGGCAGTCAGCTGGATGCCGTACTGGCCCACGAGCAGGGGCACGCGTCGGCCCGGCACGACTGGCTGCTGCACTGCTCGCGAGCCCTGTCCGGGGGATTCCCGCGGGTCCCGGTCTTCGCCGCGTTCGAGGCGCAGATGCACCGGCTGGTGGAGCTGGCCGCCGACGACGTGGCCTCGCGGCGGTACGGCCGCCTGACCACCGCCCTGGCCCTGATCGGCCTGAACGAGGACCGCGGGGTCTTCGGCCCGTCCCCCGCGCCGGACGCGCACGTCCCCGAGCGGGTCCGGCGGCTGCTGGCGGCCGCGCCCCGCCTGTCGGCCGTGCGCCGGATGCGACTGACGGCCCTGGCGACACTGGCGCCGGCGATCCCGCTGCTGGTGGCGTTCGGCCCGGGGTTGGGCGCCCTCGCCTGAGGGCCGCCCGCCGGGGATCGCGGGACCGCCGCCCTTGCGGAGCATCGGCGGCGCCGGGTGCGAGGATCGGCGGATGCGGAGCGATCACGTACGGCTGCGGACCCCACTGCTGTGCGCGCTGCTCGCCGCGGCGGCCGTGCTGACGGTGCTGGTCGCCGCCCGCTGGGGTCCGCTGCTGTCCCTCGACGGGCGGATCGCGCGGGGGCTGCACGCGTACGCCGTCTCCCACCCCGGGGTCACCCACGCGATGCGGGTGCTCAGCGACTGGGTCTGGGACCCGTGGACCATGCGGGCCCTGGCGGGCGCGGCCTGCCTGTGGCTGTGGTGGCGGGGCAGGGGCCGGTGCGCGCTGCTGATCGCGCTGGCCACCCTCGCGGCCTCGGCGGTGAGTCAGGGGCTGAAGCTCCTGGTGGGGAGGGAGCGGCCGGTTTGGCCGGATCCGGTCGTCTCCGCGGACTACGCCGCCTATCCGTCGGGGCACGCCCTGACGGCGACGACGGTCTGCGGGCTGCTCGTATGGCTGTTCGCACGCGGGCCGGCGCGGCCGTTCTCCCAACCGGTGTCCCGACCGGTCTCCCGCCCGCTCACGCGGCCCCGCCCGACCCTGGCGCTGCTCGTCGCCCTCGCCGCGGTCTCGGTCCTCGGGGTCGGCTTCACCCGGATCTACCTCGGCGTCCACTGGTTCTCGGACGTCCTGGCGGGCTGGCTGCTGGGCGCGGCACTCGTGACGCTCACGGTCTCGGTTCCGGCCTCGGACGGTGCCTGCTCTGGGCGATCCCCCGTGTCGCCCAGAGCAGGCGGTCCGGCGCGCTGAGTATACTGGCTGCGAGCCAGTCAACGCAGGAGCAAGCATGTCCCCGCGCAGCGCATCGGTCAATGAAGAATTGCGCAGGCGTTCCCGGGAGCGGTTGCTGCACGCCACGGTCGAGCTGGTCGCGGAGCGGGGCTACGAGGCCACCACCCTCGGCGACATCGCCGACCGGGCCGGAGCCGCCCGCGGTCTGGTGTCCTACTACTTCCCCGGCAAGCGCCAGCTCCTGCAGTCCGCCGTGCACCGGCTGATGCACCTCACCCTGGAAGCGGCGCTGGAGCGCGAGCCCCGTACGCAGGACGGCCGCGAGCGCCTGGCCCGGGCCATCGACGCGATCCTCGGGCTGGCCCGGGACCAGCCCCGGCTGATGCGGACCCACATGGCGGGGATCCTGCAGGCGGAGGGGTTCGTGCAGTGCGTCGAGCAGCAGCGGCTCGCGGAGCTGCTGCGGGACACCGTCGTCCGGTACGGATCGACTGAGGTGGACACCGACTACCCGCTGCTGCGGGCGCTGTTGATGGGTGCGGTGGTGGCGGTGCTGCTGCCGGGCGCGCCGATGCCGGCGGCCCGGCTGCGGGCCGAGCTGTTCCAGCGGTACGGGCTGGACTGGGAGTCGGGTGTCCCGCCGGACGGTGGACCGCCCGGCGGAACGTTTCCCTCGCCCCGTTAGTGGTACACGGGCTGGGTCTGCACGTTGAGTCGGTCCAGCCACACCCACTTGGCGCTTTCGGTGCGCCAGTCGTCGAGCCTCAGCACGTCGAGGCCCTTGACGATGTCGTTCGAGTAGATGTGCCCGTTGTAGTAGTACGCGGACCAGGAGCCGCCGAGGCCGAGCTTGTCGGTGGTCAGCGGGCCCCGCTCGAAGTAGGCGATCTCCTTCGGGCTGGTGGAATCGGTGAACTCCCAGACGGAGATGCCGCCCTGGTACCAGGCCTGGACCATGATGTCGCGGCCGCCGCCGACCGGGACCAGCGAGCCGTTGTGGGCCACGCAGTTCTCGGTGTCGGCCTGCATGCGCGGGATCTTGAAGTAGCTCTTGAAGACCAGCTTGCGCTGGTCACCGCGGCCGGTGATCTCGTAGATGCCGTCGGCTCCCCGAGTGGGGCCGGTGGCCTCGTTGCAGGTGGCGCCGCCACCGCCGCCCAGCTCGTCGGTGAACACCACCTTGTTCGCCCGCTCGTTGAAGGTGGCCGAGTGCCAGAACGCGAAGTTCACGTTGTCCTGGACCCGGTCGATGACGCGCGGCTCCTCGGGCTTGCTGATGTCGAAGAGGATGCCGTCGCCCATGCAGGCGCCCGCGGCGAGGTCCTTGGAGGGCAGCACGGTGATGTCGTGGCAGCCCGTGGTCTTGGAGACGCCCGGGTTGGTGGGCCCGCCCGGGTTGCCGCCGTCCGGGAAGAGGATCGGGAAGGCCACGACCGCGGCCTGCGTCGGGCTCTTCTTGGGGACCTTCACGACCGAGATGCCGTCGTGCGGCGGCTTGCAGTCGGGGAACGCGTCGTTCGGGTTGTAGGAGGAGACGTAGAGGTAGTCGTCCCGGCCGCCCGGCACCAGCGTGTGGGTGTGGGAGCCGCACGGGGTCTCGACGGACTTGACGTACTTGGGGTTCTTCTTGTCCTTGATGTCGAAGATCCTGATGCCCTCCCACGAGGACTTCTCCGTGGCGGGCTGCGAGACGCTGTTGCAGGAGTCGTCGCTGCGCGAGGAGTCGGTGGACAGGAAGAGCAGGTCCCCGTCGACCGAGATGTCGTTCTGCCCGCCGGGGCACAGCACTTCGGTGACCTTCTTCGGCTTCCTGGGGTTGCCGATGTCGTAGATCACGAAGCCGTTGTAGTTGCCCGCGTAGGCGTACTTGCCCTGGAACGTCATGTCGGAATTGATCTGGTTCGGGTCGGTACTGGGGATGTTGGCCAGGGGTTTGATGTTGCGGCTGTGGACGATCTCGTCCTGGCCCGGTATCTCGCCGGGCGCCAACTCCCGGCCCGCGCCGGCCGCGGTGGCGGCGCTCTGTGGCGCACCCGCGCCCGGGAGCAGGTCTCCCGGATCGGGGGTGGCGGCCGCGGGTCCGGCCGCCAGTAACGTGGTGAGGAGTCCGGCCGCGGCTGCGGCCACTCCCAGGGATCTGCGCCGTCTGCTGGTGTGCATCGAGGTCACTGTGCCCTCCCATGGGTCCGATCGGTTCCGCCCGTGGTGGGAACGGAACGCGGACCCCGGCAGTATGGTCCTTAGCATGGACATGGCGAAAGTCTCACTCGGGCGAATCGTCGCAGCGGCCCTGACCGTCGGGCTCCTGCTCCCCCTCACCGGCTGCCGGGACGGCGGCGGTACGGACGGCGCGGCCGACGGCGAGCCGGTGGTGGTCGCCCCCGGCAAACCCGGCGAGAAGGCGCGCACCATCTCCCCCGAACAGGCCGCGAGGGAACTGCCCGACGACACCCCCAACGCGGCGGACCGAGCGTACGTGCGGAACATGATCGAACACCACGGTCAGGCACTGACCATGAGCGCGCTCGCTCCGGACCGGGCCGCGTCCGACGGGGTCAAGCGGCTCGCCGAGCGGATCGCGGCCGCGCAGAAGCCCGAGATCGGCGCGATGGAGGGATGGGCGGCCCGCAACCCGGCGCCCGGCGCCGCCCCGGGGGGCCACGACCACGCGGCGATGCCCGGCATGGCGACCGAGAAGCAGCTGGGGGAACTGACCGCGGCCAGGGGGGCGGACTTCGACCGGCTCTTCCTCGCCCTGATGACCGCCCACCACGAGGGCGCCCTGAAGATGGCGGGCGAGGTGCTGGCCGCGGGCAACAACACCGCCGTGGAGGAGATGGCCAACGAGGTGGCGGCCACCCAGAGCGCCGAGGTCCACCGGATGCGCGCGATGGGCTGACGCCCCCGGCCCCCGGTGTCATGCTGGGAACACCTGCGGGAGGAGCTCCGCCGTGCTTCGTATCGCCGTCGTCGGATCGGGCCCCAGCGGGGTCTACGCCGCACAGACACTCGTACAGCAGCGTGAGGTGCCGGGAATCCGGGTCGACGTGCTCGACCGGCTGCCCGCCCCGTACGGGCTCGTGCGCTACGGGGTGGCCCCCGACCACGAGAAGATCAAGTCCCTGCAGGGCAGCCTGCGCACCGTGCTGGAGGACGAGCGGATCCGCTTCCTCGGGAACGTCGAGGTCGGCGGCGAAGCCCTGCCCACCGCCCGGCTCCTGGAGCTGTACCACGCGGTGGTGTACTGCGTGGGCGCGGCCCGGGACCGGATGCTCGGCATCCCCGGCGAGGACCTGGCCGGGGTGCACTCCGCCACGGCCTTCGTGTCCTGGTACAGCGGCCACCCGGACGCCGCGGCCGAGGCCTTCGGGCTTCCCGGGGTGGATTCGGCGATCGTGGTCGGCGCCGGGAACGTGGCGGTCGACGTGACACGGATCCTGGCCCGGGGCGTACCCGAACTGGCCCCCACCGACATGCCGCAGCCGGCGCTGGGCGCGCTCGGCGCCAGCGGGGTGCGCGCCGTCCACATGGTGGCCCGGCGCGGGCCCTCGCAGGGCAAGTTCACCACCAAGGAGCTGCGCGAGCTGGGCACCATGCCCGGCGTGGACGCGCTGGCCGACCCGGCGGAACTGGCCCTCGACCCGGCGTACGCGGACCCTGGCGCGGCCCTGCCCGCCGCGAACCGGCGCAACGTGGAGGTGCTGCGCGGCTGGGCGGCCGCCCCCGCGAGCGGCGGGGACCGGCGGATCGCGCTGCGGTTCTTCCTGCGCCCCGTGGAGGTGCTCGGCGGCCCGGACGGCCGGGTCACCGGGATGCGGTTCGAACGGACGGCTCCCGACGGCCTGGGCGGGGTCACCGGCACGGGGGTCTACGAGGACGTCCCGGCGCAGTTGGTCCTGCGCTCGGTGGGGTACCAGGGAGTTCCGCTGGACGGGCTGCCCTTCGACGAGCGGCGCGGTACGGTCCCGCACGCGGCGGGCCGGGTGCTCCGCGAGGGCCGCGCCTCCGTCGGCGAATACGTGGCGGGCTGGATCAAGCGCGGCCCGACCGGGGTCATCGGCACCAACCGGCCCTGCGCGAAGGAGACGGCCTCCTCCCTGCTCCAGGACGCGGGGGCACTGGCCCGGCGCGATCGCGAGCGGGACCCGCTGGAGGCCCTGCTCCGGGCCGGACTGCGGCCGGTCCGGTGGCCGGGGTGGCTGGCGATCGAGACGGCGGAGGCGGAACTGGGGCGGTCCCTGGGCCGACGCTCCGTCAAGATCCCGGACTGGGCGGGCCTGCTGGCCGCGGCGGGCGGCACGGACTGATCCCCGCGTCAGCCCCGGTCGCGCGTCTCCTCGGCGGCGGCCGCCGCGAGGACCCCGTCGAGCAGTCCGGGGAACAGCTCGGAGAGATCGGCGCGGCGCAGTCCGTTCAGCTTGGCCGTGCCGCGGTAGGACTGGCGCACGACACCGCTCTCGCGCAGGACCCGGAAGTGGTGCGTGGTCGTGGACTTGGTGACCGGGAGCTCGAAGTGCGAGCAGACCAGCTCGGCGTCGGTGGCCGCGAGCTCGCGGACGATGGAGAGCCGAACCGGGTCGGAGAGGGCGTGCAGGACCCCTTCGAGCCGGATCTCGGCCGCCTCGGGGTGGGCGAGGACACGGGTCGCGTCACGTTCCGTCATGTCCGTACTCCACTCACTGGGCGGTACCGCGATGCCGCGGTTCGGGGTATCCCTCCATCGTACGAGAACCATCGTAGGAACGGAGCCGAACGGCCGGGTGCGGCGCGGGAGCCCGGCCCCCGCGCCGCGCCGGTTCACCAGGCGAGCCGGTACTGCCCGGCCGTACGGATCTGCGCGCCGAGCTCGGCGGCCGCGCGGCGGGCCCAGTACGGGTCGCGCAGCAGTTCGCGGCCCAGCAGGACGGCATCGGCCTCGCCGTTGGCCAGGATCTTCTCGGCCTGCTCCGGTTCGGTGATCAGGCCCACGGCGGCGACCGGCAGGGCGGTCTCGGCCTTGACCCGGGCCGCGAAGGGCACCTGGTAGCCGGGGCCGACCGGGATCGTCACGCCCGGGGCGAGGCCTCCGGAGGAGACGTCGAGGAGGTCCACGCCGTGCTCCGTGAGCAGCCCGGCCAGCCGGACCGTCTCGTCCGCGGTCCAGCCGTCCTCCTCCAGCCAGTCGGTGGCGGAGATCCGGAAGAACAGCGGCAGCTCCTCGGGCCACACCGCCCGTACGGCGTCGACGACTTCGAGGGCGAGGCGGGTGCGGTTCTCGAAGGAGCCGCCGTACTCGTCGGTGCGCTTGTTGGTGTGCGGGGAGAGGAACTCGCCGATCAGGTAGCCGTGGGCGCCGTGGATCTCGACGACCTGGTAGCCCGCGGCGAGCGAGCGCCGGGCGGCGGCCGCGAACTGCTCCACGATCTCCCGGATCTCCCGGACCGTCAGCTCGTGCGGCACCTGGTGGTCCGCGGAGAAGGGCACGGGGCTCGGAGCGCTGGGACGCCAGCCGTGCGCCTCGGGTCCGACGGGCCGACCACCCTTCCACGGGCGGTCGTTGGAGGCCTTGCGGCCCGCGTGGGCGAGCTGGATGCCCGCAACCGCGCCCTGGCCCTTCACGAAGGAGGTGATCCGGCGCAGCGCCTCGACCTGCGTGTCGTTCCAGATGCCGAGGTCGTACGGGGAGATCCGCCCCTCGGGTGTGACGGCCGTGGCCTCCTGGATGATCAGGCCGGCGCCGCCGGTGGCGCGGGCCGCGTAGTGCGCGAAGTGCCAGTCGTGGGCGACCCCGGCGTCCGGGCCGGAGGGCTCGGCGCTGTACTGGCACATCGCGGCCATCCACACCCGGTTCGGGACGGTGACCGAGCGGATGGTCCACGGCTGGAACAGGGCGGCGAAGGAAACGGGAGCAGCACTCATGAGGGGTCTCCGGGGGGCGACTGGAAGCGCACCGGGGAACCGGCCGCTAAGTACGAGATTCACCGTACTACGAATTCTCTCGTAGTACGAGACCCTTCGTACGACCGGGCGGGCCAGCGCGCCGCGGCCTGCCTCTGTCAGTGGTCGGGTGCAGACTGGCGGAAAAGCTGCCGTGCAGGACAAAGACGTCCGGAGGTGTCGGCCATGACCGACGTGGTACTGCTCGCGGGGACCCGCAAGGGACTGTTCATCGGCCGCCGGGGGTCCGGCGGCACCTGGGAGTTCGGCGAACCGCACTTCAACGCCCAGGCGGTCTCGGCCGTGGCCATCGACCGGCGCGCCGGCGCGCCCCGGCTCCTGGTCGCCGGGGACAGCACGCACTGGGGGCCGTCCGTCTTCAGCTCCGACGACCTGGGCGCGACCTGGCGGGAGCCCGCGGCGGCCGCCGTGAAGTTCCCCGAGGACACGGGAGCCTCCCTGGAGCGGGTCTGGCAGCTCCATCCGGCCGGCCCCGAGGCCCCCGGCGTGGTCTACGCGGGCACCGAACCGGCCGCGCTGTTCCGCTCGGCCGACCACGGCGAGTCCTTCGAGCTGGTCCGCCCCCTGTGGGAGCACCCGACCCGGGACAAGTGGGTTCCGGGCGGCGGCGGCGAGGGCCTGCACACGGTGATCACCGACCCGGGCGACCCGGATCTGGTCACGGTGGCGGTCTCCACGGCCGGGGTGTTCCGGACCACGGACGGCGGGGCGAGCTGGGCCCCGTCCAACCGCGGGGTCTCGGCGGTGTTCCTGCCCGATCCGAACCCCGAGTTCGGCCAGTGCGTGCACAAGATCGCCCAGGACGCCGGGGACACCGGCCGGCTCTACCTGCAGAACCACTGGGGCGTCTACCGCAGCGACGACGCCGGGACCCGCTGGACGGACATCGGCGGGGGCCTGCCCTCCGACTTCGGCTTCGCCGTGGCCGCCCACCCGCACCGGCCCGGCACCGCCTACGTCTTCCCGCTCAACGCCGACTCCGACCGCGTCCCGGCGGAGCACCGCTGCCGGGTCTTCCGCACCAGGGACGCGGGCGCCAGCTGGGAGCCCCTGACGAAGGGACTGCCGGCCGGCGATCACTACGGCACGGTGCTGCGCGATGCGCTCTGCACGGACGACGCGGACCCGGCCGGGATCTACTTCGGCAACCGCAACGGCGAGCTGTACGCCAGCCAGGACGACGGGGACAGCTGGCAGTTGCTGGCCGAGCACCTCCCCGACGTCCTGTGCGTACGGGCCGCCGTACTGGACCACTAGCGGCGGCGGCCCCGTACCCGCACCCCCTCGTCCGGGCGCTCAGCCGGTGAGCGCCCGGGCCTCGTGCACGGACTGCGCCAGCTGGCGTACGGCCGGATCCTCGGTGCTCCCGAACAGCCGGTCCGCGTGCCCGGCCAGGGTCCCCAGCGGGAGGGCGCCCGGTACCCGCTCCCAGCCTCCGTCGCGCTCGCGCAGGGCGGAGGCGAAGTAGGCCGCCACCGCGGTGACCTGGAAGCGGGTGGACGCCCCGGTCCACACGTCGCCGGACAGGGCCGCCGCCTCGATCTTGCCGGATTCCTCGTGCGGCGCCCGGGTGCGCGGGTCCAGCCAGCGCACCGTCGCCGTAGCCAGGTGTCCGGTGGCGCCGGGGCGCAGCCGCACCGCGTACAGGGCGGTCACGGTGTGGCCGGAGCCGACCTCTCCCCCGTCCACGTTGTTGTTCCTGAAGTCGCCGTCGGCGACGCGGCGGTCGTCGTAGCCGATCAGCCGGAACCGTTCGACGGTCTGCGGATCGAAGGCGACCTGGGCCTTGGCATCGCGGGCCCGCAGCTGCACGTGAGCCGGCAGGTCCTCGCAGAACACCTTGCGGGCGCCCTCCGCGTCGGAGACGTAGGTGGTGTGTCCGTCGCCCCGGTCGGCGAGCTGTTCCATGAAGGCGTCGTTGAACTGGCTGCCCACACCCACGCCGAACAGGGTGATGCCGTGCTTGCTCCGGGCTTCGCCGATCCGGTTCAGGATGGTGTCGGCGGAGGTGGCGCCGGTGTTGGCCAGGGCGTCGGAGAGCAGGACGACCCGGTTGGTGGCGCCGGGCCGCAGGGACTCGACCGCCACCTCGTACCCGCGGACGACCCCCGCCTCCACGTTGGTGGAGTCGGCGGTGCGCAGCGCGGCGACGACCTCCTGGATCCGGTCGCGGTGGCCCTCGACGCGGGTCATCGGCAGCCGGGTCTGGGCCTTCCCGCTGAAGGTGACGATGGCGACCGAGTCGTCTTCGCGGAGCTGGTCGGTCATCAGCTTCATGGAACTGCGGACGAGGTCGAGGCGGCCGGGCTCGGCCATGGAACCGGAGACGTCCACGACGAAGGTCAGCGCCGCCGGCGGCCGCGCCTCGGCGCCGTCCGCCCCGCCGTTCCCGACGCGGGTGGCGAGGCCTACGCGGACCAGGGACCAGTTCGCCTCGGTGGTGCGGGCCCCGTCCACGGTGACGGAGAAGCCGTCGCCGTCGGGCTCCTGGTAGTCCTGGCGGAAGCTGTTGACGAACTCCTCGGGGCGCACGGTGGCCGGGTCGGGGAGCTTGCCGTCCGCGAGGGTGCGGCGGGCGTACCCGTAGCTGGCGGTGTCCACGTCGAGCGCGAAGGTGGAGAGGTAGTCGGCGGGCGGTGCGGTGGGGCGCCGTCCGTCGCTCTCGCCTTCCGTGCTCTCCCCGCCGGGGCGGGTGGCGGACGGCCGCGGCCCGGAGTCGCCGCCCTTCCACTCCCCGTCGGCGCTGCGGCTCGCACCGCCGCTTCCGCAGCCGGTCAGCAGGAGGCCGCCGGCGAGGAGCGCGGCGGTCAGTCTGCCGTAGGTTCTCCGCCGGGCCGGGCGGCCCCTGAGCGACGTGCCGGGGGTGCGGGGCGTGCCGGGCGTGCGGTCCTGGTGGGGCTCCATGCGGTCTCCCTCGAACGTCATCGGTGCTGAATGGGACGTCCGGGAGCGCGAGTTGGAGCAATCGAACCTGTTGCGAACAGGTATCGAAGCGACAACGGCCGGCCGGGGAGGCGCCCGAGGGCCCGGCGGCCCGGCGGCCCGGCCGGGACCTCAGGCGACCGGCCGGGTGCGGGCCGCGCGGCGGCCGGCCTTCACGGGTCCGAAGGTCTCCCGGTCGTCGAGGAAGCCCTCCAGGGCGAACGTCGCGGCGCCGAGGCTCACGGGGTTGTTCCGGACGGCACTCAGCCGGAGTTCCACCGAGTCCAGGGCGTGGGGCAGCGCGTGCCGCGCGACGACGTCCCGCGTCTCGCGGAGCAGCCGCTCGCCCAGCCGCTCGGCCGTCGGCCCCCCGATCACCAGGACCTGCGGGTCGAAGAGGTTGAGCAGGTCCGCCACGGCCGTGCCCAGGTGGAGGGCGGTCCGGGTGACCGCTTCGACGGCGGCCGGGTCGCCCGCGGCGGCGGCGCGGGCGAGGGCGTCCACGACCGCCGCCTCGTCGCCGTGGCCGGTCATGGCGCCGTCCGGGGCCGTTTCCCGGACCGTCCTGGCGACGCCGGCGGTGCTCACGTACGCCTCGACGCAGCCGCGCTTGCCGCACCGGCACTCCCGCCCCCCGTCGACGAGACGGGTGTGCCCCCACTCGCCCGCGCGATTGGCCGCGCCCCGGTACAGGGCGCCGCCGATCGCGATGCCCGCGCCGACGCCCCCTCGCAGGGTCACCACCACCAGATCGTCCACGTCCCGGCCGGCCCCGAACCACATCTCGGCGACCGTGCTCGCCTTGAGCGGGTTGTCCAGGTAGAGGGGCATGCCGAGCCGTTCGGCCAGCAGGGCGCCCAGCGGCACCTCGCGCCAGGACCAGTACGGCGAGAAGACGGACACGCCGCCCTCCCGCTGGACGACGCCGGGGACGCTGACTCCGGCTCCCAGTACCTGGGCCGGGCGGGTGCCCGAGGCGGTCATCAGCTCCTCCACGGCGGCCGCGATCGTGTCGACGACATCGGCCGGCCGGACCTCCAACGCCTCTCGGGCCTCCCCGGCCTCCGCGGCCTCCTGCAGGGGCAGGGGCACGGGCAGGGGCATCTCCACGCTGTGCAGCACGCGCAGCTTCAGGTCGAACAGCTGGGCCTGGAGGGTCGTTTCGGCCACGTCGATGCCGATCAGGGACCCGCGCCCGGCATTGACCTCCAGGCGTGCCCGCGGGCGCCCGCCGCTGGAGTCCTCGTGCCCGGCCTCGGCGAGCACCTCGGCTTCGAGGAGTTCCGCCACGAGGTTGGCGACGGTCGCGAAGGACAGCCCGGTGGCCACCGCGATGTCCTGCCGGGTCACCTGCCCGGGGACCGCGTAGACGCACCGCAGCACGTCGAACCGGTTGCCGCGCCGGATGTCCTGGGCAGTGCGCCTGACCATGTGCCGTTTCCTCCCCATGGGTGGTGAGCGATCGGGTGTGGCGAGTGATCGGGATGTGCCACGTGGTCGCACGAGCTTATTCCAGGCATTGGAGGAAGAGTATTTACAGGGGTTAGACGAAGTCCTAGAGTTTGCCCGCGGAACCGACAAGGAGCAACGACATGCAATGGACCGCGGTCCCCTGCGCCCCCGAGCCCGGACTCCTGTCCGAAGGGCCGGTCTGGGACGCGCACCGCCAAGAACTCCTCTGGGTCGACATCACCGCCGGCCTGATCCACCGCGGCGCCCTCATCGCCCGCGCCGACGGCACCGGACCGCCCGACGTGGCGCCCCTGTGCACCCTCACCCTCGACCGGCCGGTCGGAGCCGTGGCGCCCTGTGCGTCCGGCGACCTGATCGCCGCCGCGGGCACCGGCTTCCTCACCGTCGGCGCGACGGGCCGCGCCGCCCCGTTCGCCGCCCCGTCCCTGCCCTCCGACGGGGTGCGGCGCCGGATGAACGACGCCAAGTGCGACCCGCGGGGCCGGCTGCTGGCCGGGACGATGGCGTACGACATCACCCCCGGCGCGGGATCCCTCCACCGCCTCGACCCGGACGGCAGCGTCGCCACCCTCCTCGACTCGGTGACCATCTCCAACGGCCTCGGCTGGAGCCCCGACGGACGCCGGCTCTACTTCGCCGACAGCGCGACGCACCGCGTCGACGTCTTCGACTACGACCCGCCGTCCGGCGCGCTCGGCAGCCGTCGTCCCTTCGCCCGCTTCGGAGCGGACGAGGAACCGGACGGGCTCGCGGTGGACACCGAGGGCCGCGTGTGGGTGGCGGTCTGGGGCGCCGGCCAGGTCAGGGCGTTCGCCCCGGACGGAACGCCGTACGCCGTCGTCGACGTACCCGCCGCACACGTCTCCAGCTGCGCCTTCGCCGGGCCCGACCTCGACGTCCTGGTCATCACCACCGCCCGCGAAGGGCGCAGTCCCGAGCAACTGCGCGCCGAACCGGACGCCGGACGGCTGTTCGTCTGCCGGCCGGGGGCCACCGGGCTGCCGATCGCCCCCTTCGCCGACGCGCCCGCGCCCGCGCCCGCGTCCACCCCCGCACCCCGGCCCGTACCTACCGGACCCGCCGACCCCGCTGCCGCCCCCGGCCCCACGACCGCCCACGATCAACAGGGAGCCCCGTCATGACGGACCTGTTCGACGCCGTCACCGCCACCCCGGTGATCGCCATCCTCCGCTCCGGCACGGCCCGGCACCTCGCCGACGTCGCCGACGCCCTCCACGCCACCGGGGTGCGCGCCGTCGAGTTCACGCTCACCACCCCCGGCGTCCTGGCGGCGCTCCGCGAGTACGCCGCGGCCAAGCCCGACGGACTGGCCCTCGGCGCCGGCACGGTCATCACCCCGGCCGACGCCCAGCGGGCGGTGGACGCGGGCGCCACGTACCTCATCACCCCGGCGACCTGCCTGGACGTCATCGCCGAGGGACGACTGCTCGGAGTCCCGGTACTGGCCGGAGCGTTCACGACGAGCGAGATCCTGTCCGTGTGGCAGGCCGGTGCCGCCATGGTCAAGCTGTTCCCGGCCTCGGTCGGCGGACCGCAGTACGTGAAGGCCGTGCGCGCACCCCTCGGAGCGATACCGCTCGTCCCGACCGGCGGCATCGCGCTCGACCAGGCCGCCGGCTACCTCGCCGCCGGCGCCACCGCCCTCGGCATGGGCGGTCCCCTGGTGGGGGACGCCTGCGAGGGCGGCAGCCTGGAAGCCCTGCGCGAGCGGACCGCCGGCCTGCTGGAGGCGATCAGCCGATGACCGCGCTCGTCACCCTCGGCGAGGCGATGCTCGTGGTCGCCGCGACCGACCCCGGGCCGCTGCGCAGCGGCTCACCCGCCCGCCTCGCCTTCGCCGGCGCGGAGGCCACGGTCGCGATCGGTGTCCGCCGCCTCGGCCACAGCGCCTCCTGGACCGGCCGGGTGGGCGCCGACGCCGGCGGCACGGTGATCCTCGACGGACTGCGCGCCGAGGAGGTCGACATCAGCCGCGTCGTCCGCGACGACAGCGCACCGACCGGGCTGATGCTGCGGGAGCGCCGCACCGCGGACCACACGCGCGTCGGCTACTACCGGCGCGGGATGGCCGGCTCCCGCCTGGTGCCACGCGACATCGATGAAGAACTGGTCGCCGGGGCGCGCGTCCTGCACGTCACGGGCATCACGCCCGCGCTCGGCGACGGCCCCCGGGCGGCGGTCCGAAGGGCCGTCGACCTCGCCCGTGCGGCCGGCGTCACGGTGAGCCTGGACCTCAACTACCGCTCGCTGCTGTGGTCCCGTACGGAGGCGGCCGCCGAACTGGCCCACCTCGTCTCCCGTGCGGACGTCGTCTTCGCCGGGCCGGAGGAGGCCTCGCTCGTCGTCCCCGCGGCGGACCCCGCCGGGATGGCCCGTGCGCTGCTGCGCCTCGGTCCCCGCGAGGCGGTGCTCAAACTCGGCTCGCGGGGCGCCCTCGCCGCCGTCGGCGACGAGGTGACCCCCCAGGGCGTCGTCCCCGTCACGCCCGTCGACCCCATAGGCGCCGGTGACGCCTTCGTCGCCGGCTACCTCGCCGCACTCCTCGACGGCGGCACGGTCCCCGACCGGTTGCGGACGGGCGCGGCGTGCGGCGCGTTCACCGTCGCGGCGTACGGCGACTGGGAGGGCCTGCCCCGCCGGGCCGAACTGGCCCTCGTCCACGGCGACGACGTGACCCGCTGACCGACCCGGGCCGGCTCGCCCGTACGGACTCCCCTCCCCCTTCCACCACACAGGAACCACATCATGAACCGTTTCCACGGGAGGACCGCCGTCGTCACCGGCGCTTCCTCCGGCATCGGCGCCGCCGTCGCCTCCCGCCTCGCCTCCGAAGGCGCGGCCGTCGTCCTCGCCGACATCGCCGTACAGGCGGGCGAGACCCTCGCGGAGACGATCCGCGAGCGCGGCGGCCGTGCCGCGTTCGTCCCCTGCGACGTCTCCGACGAACAGCAGTGGACCGCCCTCCGCGAGCGGACGCACGAGCTCTTCGGACCCGCGGACGTCATCCACAGCAACGCCTTCGCGCACCGCGACGCCCCGGTCCACGACCTCACCCCCGCCGACTGGAACCGCGAGATGTCCGTCAACCTCACGGCGGTCTACTTCGCGGTCCGCACGTTCCTCGGCGACCTGCGCGCCACCCGGGGCTCCTTCGTCGCCACGTCCAGCGTGCACGCGCTGTTCGGCCTGCCGGGCTATCCGGCGTACGCGGCGGCCAAGGGCGGGATGTGCGCGCTCGTGCGCCAGCTCGCCGTCGAGTACGGCCCCGACGTGCGCTTCAACTCCGTGCTGCCGGGGCCGATCCTCACCGAGACCTGGGACGGCGTCGCGGAGGACGGCCGCGAACTGTCGGCCCGGGCCACCGTCCTCGCCCGGCTCGGCCGCCCCGAAGAGGTGGCCGCCGCGGTCGCCTTCCTGGCCTCCGACGAGGCCTCGTACATCACCGGAACGAGCCTGACCGTGGACGGCGGCTGGGCCGTCAAGAAGGAGTCCAAGTGAAGATCACCTCCCTGCGTACGTACCTGGTGGCCCCGCGCTGGTGCTTCCTGCGCATCGACACCGACGAGGGCATCACCGGCTGGGGCGAACCCGTCGTCGAAGGCCGGGCGCACACCGTCGCCGCCGCCGTCGAAGAACTCTCCGACTACCTGATCGGCAGGGACCCGCTGCGCATCGAGGACCACTGGCAGGTCCTCACCAAGGGGGGCTTCTACCGGGGCGGTCCCGTGCTCTCCAGCGCGGTGGCGGGCATCGACCAGGCCCTGTGGGACATCGCCGGCAAGGCGATGGGCGTCCCGGTGTGGCAGCTGCTCGGGGGCAACGTCCGCGATCGCGTCCGGGTCTACAGCTGGATCGGCGGCGATCGTCCGACCGACGTGGCCGAGGAGGCGGCGGCCCGCCGGGACGCGGGCTTCACCGCGATCAAGATGAACGCGTCGGCGCAACTGCGCCTGATCGACACCCCGGAAGCCGTGCACGGCATCGCCGACCGGGTGGCGAGCGTCCGCGCCGAGGTCGGCAACGGCTTCGACATAGCCGTCGACTTCCACGGCCGGCTCACGCTCCCCATGGCGCGTCGCGTCCTGCCCCTGCTGGAGGAGTTCCTCCCCCTCTTCGTCGAGGAGCCGGTGGTGCCGGAGCTGAGCGACCGCATCGGCGAGGTCGTACGGTCCACCAGCATCCCGATCGCCACGGGGGAACGCCTCTACTCGCGCTGGGACTTCAAGAACGTGCTCGCGGCGGGCGTGGCCGTCGCCCAGCCCGACCTGTCCCACGCCGGCGGCATCTCCGAGGTCCGGCGCATCGCGGCGATGGCGGAGGCGTACGACGTCTCGCTGGCCCCGCACTGCCCGCTCGGACCGATCGCGCTGGCCGCCTGCCTCCAGGTCGGCTTCGCGACGCCCAACCTCCTGATCCAGGAGCAGAGCCTCGGCATCCACTACAACGACGGCTCCGACCTCCTCGACTACCTCGTCGACCCGTCGGTCTTCCGCTACGAGGACGGCCACGTCGGCCTCCCGACGGCCCCCGGCCTGGGCATCGAGATCGACGAGAAGGCAGTCGAGCGCGCCGCCGAGCAAGGCCACCGCTGGCGCAACCCGGTCTGGCGCCGCGACGACGGCTCCCAGGCCGAGTGGTAGCCGGACCGCGCTGACCCGACAGATCGCGCCGGACTCCCGCCGCAACGGCGGGAGTCCGGCGCCGCTGTGAGCGGCGCCGGACTCCGGGGAGAGGACTTTTCAGTGGGGAAGACCGACCGCGCGTTCGCCGCTGCGGCGCTGCTGGATGACGACCGCGATGACCAGCAGTGCGCCCTGGGCGACGTTCTGCCAGAAGGTGTTGATGCCCTCGACGGTCAGCCCGTTCTCCAGGCAGCCGAGCAGGGCCACCGCGAGGAGCGTGCCGCCGATGCCGCCCTTGCCGCCCTTGAGGGCGGCGCCGCCGAGCGCCGCGGCGGTGATGGCCTTCAGTTCGAGGCCTTCGCTGCCGGAGACCGGCTGCCCGGAGCCCGTACGAGCCGTCAGCAGGATGCCGGCCACCGCGGCCACCACGCCGATCAGGGCGTAGACGCAGATCAGGTACTTGTTGATGCTGATGCCGGCCAGTCGTGCGGCGGTGTCATTGCCGCCGATCGCGTACAGGTTGCGCCCGATGTCGGTGTACTTGAGCAGCAGGTGCACGGACGCGGCCACGACGATCAGGATCCAGACCATGGCCGGAACTCCGGCGATCTTGCCGCGCCCCAGGAAGACGAAGACGTCGTCACCCAGGACGTAGCCCTGGGCGCGGCCGTCGGACAGCAGCTGGGCGAGGCCCTTGTAGGCGGCGAGGCCGGCGAGCGTGGCGATGGTGGGGTTGACCCGTCCGTAGACGATGACCAGGCCGTTCAGCGCACCGACGAGAACGCCGACGCCGACCGCGGCGGCCATGGCGAGCAGAGCGCCCGAACCCGTCGCGGTGAAGACCATGGCGCTGACGACGGACGCGACGCCGACCTGCGAGCCGACGGAGATGTCGAGTCCGCCGCAGATGATGACCACGGTCTGCACGACGGCGAGCAGCCCGGTGATGGTCGCCGCTTCGGCGATCACCTGCATGTTGGACAGGCTCAGGTAGTTGTCGTTGAGGAGGCCGAACAGGGCCAGGACGACGACGAGTGCGCCGATGAGGCTGATGTTTTGGCCGTCGACGCCGGCCAGGAGCCCGGGCCTGCGCGAAGCGCGGCCGTCGCGGCCCCGGGGGCTCTTCGCAGCCGGGACGGGAGTGCTGGTGAGGGTCATGATGATGCTCCGGCGCCGGCGCCGACGATGTCGTCGGCCATGGCGAGTTCGAGGATGGCTGCTTCGGTGGCTTCGCTGCGGTCGAGCTCGCCGGTGATCCGGCCGCCCTGCATGACGACGATCCGGTCGGCGAGGCCGAGGAGTTCGGGGAGTTCGGAGGAGATGACCAGCACCGCGACGCCCTCGGCGGCGAGGTCGGCGATGATCTGGTAGATCTCCGCCTTCGCGCCGACGTCGATGCCGCGAGTCGGCTCGTCGAGGATCAGCACCTTCGGTTTGCGGGCCAGCCACCGGGCCAGCACGACCTTCTGCTGATTGCCGCCCGACAGCTTGCGCACCTCGTGGTCGATCGATGGGGTGCGCACCCTGAGCCGGTCGGAGTACTCCTGGGCGAGCCGGCGTTCGGCCGTCCGCCGTACGAACCGCAGGCGCCTCAGCCGGTCCAGTACGACGAGGGAGGCGTTGTCCTTGACGGACTGCTGGAGGAACAGCGCCTGCGCCTTGCGTTCCTCGGGTGCGAGACCGAGTCCGGCGCGGATGACGTCCCCCGGCCGGCCGCTGCGCAGGGTCACCCCGTCCAGCGTGGCGGTACCGGCGCGGACGGGCCTGTCGCCCGCGAGCGCCAGGGCGAGTTCGGAGCGGCCGGCTCCGATCAGGCCGGCCAGGCCGACGACTTCACCGGCGTGCACGCGCAGCGAAATGCCGGTCACGTCGTCGGTCGTCAGGTTCCGGACGTCGAGGACGAGCCGGTCCGTGGCCACCCGCTGCCGTACGAACATGGCGGACAGATCGCGGCCCACCATCAGGCGGACGAGCTCGCCCTCGTCCGTGGTGCGGGCGTCCCGGACATCGACGAGGCTGCCGTCGCGAAGGACCGCGATGCGGTCGGCGAGCTGGAAGATCTCCTGCATGCGGTGCGATACGTACACGATCGCGATGCCCTCGTCGCGCAACCGCCGGATGAGCGCGAACAGTGCGTCGACCTCGTGCTCCGACAGGGAGGAGGTGGGCTCGTCGAACGCGATCAGCCGGGCGGTGGTGTCACCGGTCAGCGCGCGCATGATCTCCACCAGCTGCCGCTGGGCCGCAGTGAGTTGGGATCCGATCAGGTCCGGGTCGAGCACGTGCGCGAAGCCCAGCCGGTCGAGGTCGGCCCTGATCCGACGGTTGAGCTCCGCCCGGTCCAGGAGGCGCCCCCGCTTGCGGGGCAGGGACCCGGCGTAGACGTTCTCCGCGACGGAGACGTGCGGGACGATCTCGGGTTCCTGGGGGATGATCCTGATGCCGGCGGCGCGTGCGCGGGCCGGGGAGTCGAGCACGACGGGCTCCGCGTCGACGACCACCTGACCCTCGGTGGGCTGGTGGTCGCCGGTGAGGATCTTCAGCAGCGTGGACTTGCCCGCACCGTTCTCGCCCATCAGAGCGGTGATCTGTCCGGCGGGGAAGTCGAGCGTGACGCCGCCGAGCGCCCGCACCTCGCCGAAGCGTTTGACGATTCCGGACACCCCGACGGACGAGGAGGGGGATCCCGCGGGTGGCGGGCCGTCTTGGGATCCCGTGGCGGGGGCCGGTTGATGCGATGGGCTCATGTCTCGGTTCACCTCGAAGGCAGGGTGCAGGCGTGGTGGGGGTGGCCCCGACGCGTCGGGGCCACTGCGGGGGTGGATGTCCGACGCGTCGGGGAGCGGGGGCACTCAGCCGCAGGCGAGTCCGGCGCTCTTCCACGAGCTCTGGTCGACCATGGTGGTCGGGGCGAAGGCCTCGGCGGGGAAGTCCTTGCCGTTCTTGAGCTTGTCGTACATGGTCTGGACGGCCAGGGCGCCGACGTCCTTGCCGTTGATGAACAGCGCGGCCTTCATTCCGGACGGCTTGTCCGACTGCCACTCCTTGCAGGCCAGGTAGGCGCCCAGGCCCACTCCGACGACGTGGTCGGGGCCGACTCCGGCGTTGGCGAGCGCGGTGACACCGCCCATCACGTTCTCGTCGTTGCAGCCCCAGACCACCCAGTGCTTGACGCCCGCGTTGGCGGTGACCGTGGCGGCCATCTTGTCCTGGGCGCCGGTGGGCGTGTTGTCGGTGGGGACGTCGATGGACTTGACGCCGGGAACGGCCGCATCGAATGCCTTCTTCGCGGCCGCGACCCGGTCACCGCAGACGGTCACGTCCTGCTTCCAGGCCGCGGCGACCCGGGTGTCGGCGGCCGTCCAGCCGGCCTTCTTGAACTCGGCGGCGGCGCGCTTGCCGACCTCCTCGCCCATCTGGGCGCCGCTGAACCCGATCCGGGGGACCAGGTCGCTCTTGGCACAGGCGGCCGGGTCCGGGCCGGTGGTACAGATCTGGTCGTCGGAGGTCAGGAGCGCGACCTTCCCGTCCCTGGCGGTCTCGATGACCTGCGGACCGACCGCCGGGTCCGGCACGACGATGATGACGCCGTTCGTCTTCTGGGCGATCGCCGCCTGCACTTCGCTGACGGTCTTGTTGGCGTCGTTGCCCAGGTTGACGACCTTGAGGTCGATGCCGAGCTCCGCGGCCTTCGCCTTCGCACCGGCGGCCTCGCCGATGAAGTACTCCTGGTCGCCCTGCTTCTGGAGGTACGTGATCGAGATCTTGCCGTCGACCTTGGCGACCTGGTCTCCGGTGGAGCTCTCCGTCTGGCCGGACGAGCAGGCCGCGCTCAGTCCGAGCGTGACGAGAAGACCGGTGGCGGCAGCCGCGCGGCGGGGGGCGGATCGGAACATCGGGGGGCTCCTTGATGCGTGCGGCAGCCGCCGCGCCCGGGGGCGTGCGGGGGCCGGTCCGAGAGGGAGGAGGGAGAAGAGAGGGACGCGACGGGAGGCGCGGGGCACCCCATCCGGGCATCACAATCACTCAGAATCAAACAAAAAACACCATCACTTGCACCCAAGAGGCTCCGGCCGCCCCCGCGGGGAGACCGGAGCCGTGGACGCACCTACTGGTTGACCGTGAAGCCCTGGTCCTTGCCGTACTTGACGCTCGCGTCCTGCCAGGCCTTCAGGCCGTCGGAGAGCTTGGTCGGGGAGACGTAGGCCTTTCCGGCGGTGTCGTTGAAGACCGAGTTCGCGTACACCTGGTAGGGCAGGTAGTTCCAGTCGACGCCGACGTTACGGGCGGACTCGGCGAAGATCTGGTTGGCCTTCTGGCCGCCGAAGTACGGGAACGGGGCGTCGAGGAACGCCGGCGACTCCAGGTCGGCACTGGTGGCCGGGAAGGCCCCCTCGGCGACGCGGGCGCTCGCTCCGGCGCCCGTGGTCACGAACTCCGTGAAGGCGTAGGCGAGTTCCTTGTTCTTGGAGGCCTTCGGAACGGCGAGCGAGCTGCCGCCGTTCTCCGCGCTCACCTTGGCGCCCTTCGTCCACTGCGGCAGCGGGGCGACCCGCCAGTCGCCGGAGGCGGAGGCGACGCCGGACGTGAGGTTGGCCGGCATCCAGGCGCCGATGGAGAGGGTGGCGATGGAGCCGTCGGCCAGGCCCTTGTACCAGGCGTCGCTCCAGGAGCTGATCGGCGCGACCAGCTTCTCGTCGAGGAGCTTCTGCCAGGTGGCGGTGAACGTCTTGGTTCCCTCGTCGCCGAAGTTCACGGTGACGGCCGTGCCGTTCGTCTTGTACGGGCGGCCACCGGCCTGCCAGATGAGGCTGGTGGTGGCACCGGCGTCGCCCGTGTCGTTCGTGATGAAGATCTTGGGGTCGGCCTTGTGGAGCGCGCGGGCCGCCTCCACGTACTCGTCCCAGGTGGTCGGCACGTTGATGCCGTGCTTGTCAAAGACCTGCTTGTTGTAGAAGAACGCCATCGGACCGGAGTCCATGGGCAGGGCGTGGATGGCCTTGCCGTCGGTGACCGCGTTCCACGGGCCGAGGGTGAAGCTCGTGCCGTACTTCTGGGCTCCGTAGGAGGACAGGTCCTCGACCGACTCGCCGATGGCGAACTGGCCGAGGGCGTAGTACTCGACCTGCGCCACGTCGGGAGCGCCGGAGCCGGCCGCTATCGCGTTCTGCAGGGCGGTGTACTGCTTGTCGCCGGTCCCGGCGTTGACCAGCTCGACATCGACCTTGGGGTACTTCTTCTCGAAGTCCTCCGCGACCTTCTTGAGCGTGGGTTCCCAGGCCCACACCGTCACCTTGCCCCCCTTCTCCAGTGCGGCCTCGATGTCCTTGGGGCCGCCGCCGGCACCGTCCGAGGCGTCGGAGCCGCAGGCCGTGGCGGTGAGGGCGAGTGCGGAGACGACGGCGAGCGCGCCGAGGAGTCTGCGGGCGGTACGAGTTCTCATGGGGTGTGCTCCTGGTCGGTGGTGCGGGAGGGCGTGCGGAGGGGCGGAGAGCCGTGACGGGAGGGAGGCCGGGGTGGGGCAGTCATTCCTTGACGCTGCCGGCGGCCAGGCCGGACTGCCAGAACCGCTGGAGCAGCAGGAAGACCGCGACGATCGGGACGATCGTCAGCAGGGAGCCGGTGATGATGAGGTCGAAGACGGCCTCGCCGCCGGCCGTCTGGGCTTGGGCGTTCCAGGCGTTGAGGCCGAGCGTCAGCGGGTACCAGTCGGGGTCCTTGATCATGATCAGCGGCAGGAAGTAGTTGTTCCAGGTCGCGACCATCGAGAACAGCAGCACCGTGACGGTGCCCGGCATGAGCAGCGGCAGCGCGATCGTGAAGAAGGTGCGCAGCTCGCCCGCGCCGTCGATGCGCGCGGCCTCCAGAAGCTCGGTGGGGACCGCCTCGGCGGCGAAGACCCACATCAGGTAGAGCCCGAAGGGCGAGATCAGGGACGGGATGATCACCGCCCAGGGAGTGTTGGTCAAGCCCATGTTGCTGAACATCAGGAAGGTGGGGACCGCGAGCGCGGTACCGGGCACGGCCACGGCCCCGAGGACCACCGCGAAGACGGCCCGGCGGCCGGGGAACTCGTACTTGGCGAGGGCGTACCCGCCGAGTACGGCGAGGACCGTGGCGCCGCCCGCGCCGGCGGCGACGTACAGCAGGGTGTTGAGCAGCCAGCGGACGAAGACGCCGTCGTCGTACGTGAGGGTGCGGGTGATGTTGTCCCAGAAGTGCGTGTCTTCGGCGAACCAGAGGCCGAAGGAGTCGAGCAGTCCGTTCTGGTCCTTGGTGGCGTTGACGAGGAGCCACGCGAGGGGAAGCAGGGTGTAGACGAGGACCAGGCCGGTGACGACGGTCAGCGGGATGCTGGGCCGGGGGTTGAGCGGGGTGTGCGGGCGGCGCTTGCGGCGCCCGGCCGCCGGTGCGGCCGGGACTGCCGGGGCTGCCGCCGGGGCGGGGCTCGTAGTGGACGCCGTCGTCGCGAGGGAGGTGGTCATCGGCTCAGCCCTTCCGCATGCCGCGCAGTTGGACCGTGTAGGCGATGATCGCGGTGATCACACCCATCACGATCGCCACGGTCGCCGCGTAGTTGTGCTGCTGGCCCGCGAAGGACAGCGAGTAGGTGTAGAGGTTCGGGGTGAAGTCGCTGGTGATCGCGTTGGGGGCGAGCTTCTGGAGGATGCTCGGTTCGTTGAACAGCTGGAAGCTGCCGATGATCGAGAAGATCGTGGCGATGACGAGCGCGCTGCGGATCGCCGGCAGTTTGACCGAGGTCACGATGCGCCACTCCCCCGCTCCGTCGATCGCCGCGGCCTCGTAGAGCGAGCGGGGCACGACCTTGAGGGCCGAGTAGAAGATCAGCATGTTGTAGCCGACGAACTCCCAGGTCACGATGTTGCCGATGGACGCGAGGACCAGTGAGGGAGAGAGCGGGTCGGGCAGTGTGACCCCGAACGCGTCGTTGATGTTGCCGACGAGGCCGAAGCGCGTGCCGTAGATGAAGCCCCAGATGAGGCTGGCGACGACAGCGGGGACCGCGTACGGCAGGAAGACCGCCACGCGGAAGAAGCTCTTGCCGTAGAGCCGGCCGCTGTCGATCGCGAGGGCGACGAGCAGGGCGATGCCGAGCATGACCGGCACCTGGACCAGGAGGAACAGGCCCACCCGGGCCAGTCCGTCCCAGAAGCGCGGGTCGGTGAGGGCCTCGCCGTAGTTGTCGAGTCCGACGAAGGAGGTTCCGCCGATGAGCCGGTCCTTGAAGAGGCTCAGGTACAGGGCGTATCCGATCGGCGCGAGGAACACCAGGCCGAAGACCGCGACGAACGGGCCGGCGAACCCCCATCCGGCCCATGCCTCCGTGCGGAGGCGGGAGCGCGCTCGGCGGCGGGGCGGCGGGGCCGCCTGTGCTGACGTCGACAGGAGCGTCATGGTGGTTCCTTGCGTCGGTGACCGACCGGTCGGGAACGGAGCGGGGAAGCAGAACCTCCGGGCCGGAAGGCTGGAGGAGGTCTGGGCCGATGAGTCGATGTTTACGTAATCATCGCGATGGCTTGATGCTGCACCACCCCCAGATGGGCGTCAAGCACAAAGAGGTAGCGAAGAGGCGGAATTCAGGTGATGAATGCCGGCGGCTCGCGGACCCATCGGGTCGCGGCGGCCGCACGGACTCACCGCCCTCGCACGGGCGGTGAGGGAAAGGTGCAGGTGGGAACGGAAGGGGGGATCGACCGACACCTCTGCGCCCTCACCCCGGGAGCCGGAGGGGGCGGAGGAGGCGGAGGAGAGGAGCTCGGCTCAGCGGCGCGAGGGAGCGCACACCGCCCCGTCCCGTGGGCACGCGCCGACGGCCGCACGCGATGAGGACGCGGCGGCCAGGTCGTCTCTGAAAGTGACGGAATCGGTCAGGCGGGCGGCGGCGCCGTGCTGGCCCGCACCACGAGGGTGGGTTCCACCGCGAGGCGCCGGGGCCCGTTGCCGCGGCGTTCGATCTGCTCCAGCAGCAGGGTCACGCAGTGGCGCCCCACCACGTCGAAGTCCTGGTGCACCGTGGTGAGCGGCGGCTCGAAGAAGGGGGCTTCGGGAACGTCGTCGAAGCCCGCCACGCTGATGTCGCCCGGCACGGACCGCCCGGCTTCATGCATGGCGCGCAGGACGCCCAGGGCCATCTGGTCGTTCGCCGCGAACACCGCCGTGGCGTCGGGGATCTGCACGAGCGTCCGCCCCGCCAGGTAACCCGACTCGGCCGTCCAGTCCCCGTACAGCGTCGGCCGTACCGGGGCGCCGGCCGCGACGAGCGTGCGCTCCCACGCTTCCGCGCGGCGCCGGGCGGCGAAGGAGTCCCTCGGGCCGCTGACGTGGTAGACGGTCCGGTGCCCGAGCTCCAGCAGGTGACCGACCACGCTCTGGGTGCCACGGGCCTGGTCGAAGTCGACGTTCGGGTACTCGTGCCCCGTGTCGCCGTCCGCGACCACCACCGGCATCGTGGGAGGCAGGTGCAGCGACGGCGTGTCGAGCATCTGCGACTCGACCAGCACGATGCCGTCGACCGACTGCAGCATGAGGTGCCGGAAGGCCTGCCGCACGGCGGCCTCGGTCTGCGCCCGGATGCCCATGAAGTTGACCGAGAAGCCCGCCTCCCGCGCCGCGTCCGCGATGGCGCCGAGCGTGCGGGCGTTGCCGTGCGCACCCACGTCGAAGCTGACCACGCCGATCGCGCCGAACTTGCCGGTGACCAGCGCGCGCGCCGCCGCGTTGGGGCGGTAGCCGAGCTCCTGCATCGCGGCCAGCACCTTCGCCCGCGTGGCCTCGTCGACGTTGTCGTGGTTGTTGGCCACGCGCGAGACCGTCTGCGAGGAGACTCCGGCTCGCGCCGCGACCTCCGCCATGGAGGGCCACTTGCGGGGCGGGCGCGAGCGGGGCGTTCTCGTTGCCTTGTCCGCCACGTTCGACCGTCTCCTCCGCGAGGCCTCGCAGGCGCACGCTGATGCACCCCTTCAAGTCATGTTGACGCAAACAGGGTCCCCGGGTCAAAACCCCGGCCTCTTTCGTCCGAATCCTTGACAGGCTCCCGGGCTCCTCCGAAACTTCCGGCTACACCGTGTTTACGAAAACATTACGGAGATCGCGGTGCTCCACACCGTCTGAACGACCGGTCCTCTCCAGGCGCCCCACCTCTCCGGACACCCGGGCGCGGTCGTCCGCCGCGCTGTCCGCGCGGAGCGCCCGGTCCGACGCAACATCACGAGGTATCGCGCCATGCGACTCAAGATCTCCAGGACGGCGGCACTCCTGTGCGCCCTCCTCCTGTCCCTGGTCACCGCCGCGGGCACCGCCCACGCCGCCCCGGTGACCCTCGCCAACGGAACCCAGTTCACCGATCCGGCCGGCAACCCCGTGCACGCCCATGGCGGCGGCGTGCTCAAAGTCGGCCAGTACTACTACTGGTTCGGCGAGGACCGGAACACCGACAACACCTTCCGCTACGTCTCCGCCTACCGCTCCACCGACCTGAAGACCTGGGAGTTCCGCAACCACGTCCTGACCGAAGCCTCCGATCCGGAGCTCGACTGGGCCAACATCGAGCGCCCCAAGGTCGTGTACAACAGCGCCACCCAGCAGTTCGTCATGTGGATGCACAAGGAGAACGGCTCGGACTACGGTGAGGCTCGCGCAGCCGTCGCCGTCTCGTCCTCGGTGGACGGCGACTACACCTGGCGCGGCAGCTTCCGCCCCCTGGGCCACATGTCCCGGGACATCACCACCTTCGTCGACACCGACGGCACGGGGTACATGATCTCCGCCGCCAACGAGAACGCCGACCTGCACGTCTACCGGCTGACCTCGGACTACACGGCCGTGGAGTCACAGGTCCAGCGGCTGTGGCCGGGCAACTGGCGTGAGGCGCCGGCCATGTTCAAGCGCGGGGACGTGTACTTCCTCCTGACCTCCGGCGCCACCGGATGGTCCCCCAACCAGCAGAAGTACGCCACCGCCACCAGCATCAACGGCTCGTGGAGCGACCTGAAGGACGTCGGGGACGGAACGACCTTCCGCAGCCAGACCGCCTACGTCCTTCCGGTCCAGGGCACGAAGGGCACCGGCTACCTCTACATGGGAGACCGCTGGGGCAATTCCATGGGCGGGACGGTCAACGACTCCCAGTACGTGTGGCTGCCGCTCACCTTCCCCACCAGCACCACCATGACCATGGCTTACTCCCCCCAAGTCACCATCGACACGGCGGCGGGGACCGTGAGCGGGATGAACGTGCCGTGGGAGTCCCTGACTTCGCGCATCAGCGGCAAGTGTGCCGACGTGGCGAACTTCGACTCGGCGGACGGGGTCCCGCTGGTCCAGTGGGGGTGCGGGAGCGGTGTGAACCAGCACTTCTGGATCAAGAAGCTGGGCACCGGATACGTCCAGATCATGGCCCGGCACAGCGGCAAGTGCCTCGATGTCGCCGGGGCATCGACGGCGGACGGCGCGCCCGCCGTACAGAACACCTGCAACGGCTCGGCCTCCCAGCAGTGGAAGGTCCGGACGACGGACCTCGCCGGCTACGTCGAGCTCCTCGCCCGGCACAGCGGCAAGTGCCTCGACGTATCGAACTGGTCGACCGCCGACGGAGCCGCCCTCGCGCAGTGGACCTGCAACACGGGCGACAACCAGAAGTGGCGGCGCTCGGCGGTCTGACCGCCGCGCCCGCCGCGCGACCGGCGCGGGGCGGCCGGCGTTCCCTGCCGCCCCGCGTCACCCACGCGCACCTCCCGACCACCGCCCGCGAGGAAGCGTGGCGGCGAGCACCGGACCCGCCCGCCGCCCGCCCCCTCCCCCGGTCCCCCATCCCCCACTCCCCTCGAAGGAGCAGGTCGTGATCCCCACCCGCCATCGAACGGCGACACCCCGCCGCCGGCCCCGGCTCACCGCACGCCTGGCCGCCCTCGGCGCCGCCACGGCCCTCGCCGCCACGGCCGTCAGTGCGGTGGGGCCCGGCTCAGCGCCGGCGAACGCCGCGGAGACCCCCGCCGCGGCACTGACCGTACGGCTCGACCCCGGTTACCAGCATCCGGCCTTCCAGGGATGGGGCACCGCGCTCGCCTGGTTCGCCCACGTCACCGGAGGATGGCCTGCCGCCCAGCGCGACGCGCTCGCGGACGCCCTCTACGGCGCCGACGGCCTCGGCTTCACGATCGCCCGCTACAACATCGGCGGCGGCGACAGCCCCGAGACCGCCCCCTACATGCGGGCCGGCGCGGCCGTCCCCGGCTACTGGAACCGGCCCGGCCCGGAGGCCCCCGACTGGTGGGACCCGAACCGCGCCGACCACTGGAACGCCGGCGCCGACGCGAACCAGCGCTGGTGGCTCACGGCGGCCAAGGCGCGCGGAGCCGGCACCTTCGAGGCCTTCTCCAACTCGGCCCCGTACTTCATGACCAACAGCGGGCTGGCCTCGGGCGCGGTCGACGGCTGGCGGGACAACCTCCGCTCGGATCAGTACGACCGGTTCGCCGCCTACCTCACCGGCGCGCTCCAGCGGGCCCAGTCCGCCACCGGTGTCACCTTCGACTCCCTCTCGCCGGTCAACGAGCCGGACACCGACTACTGGCACGCGGGCGGGCGCCAGGAGGGCTCGCACTGGGACCCCGCCTCCCAGGCCCGCATGATCACGACGCTGCGCGCCGCGCTCGACGCGAAGGGCGTGACGACCCCGATCGCCGGGATGGACGAGACGAACCCGGGGAAGTTCCGGTCCAACTGGGAGTCGTACGCTCCCGCCGTCCGGGACGCGGTGGGCCGGCTCAACACGCACACGTACGGAACGAACGGCCGCACCGGCGTCCGGGACATCGCCAAGGGTGAGACCACACCCCTGTGGATGTCCGAGGTGGACCTCGGCGGCAGCGTCCCCCAGAGCTTCACCTCCATGAGCCCCGCGCTCGACCTGGCCCAGCGCATCAACGACGACATCCGTGAGCTGGAGCCGAGCGCGTGGGTGCTCTGGCAGGCCGTCGAGGACTACGAGAACATGGCGCCCGGCCGCGAGAACTCCAACTGGGGTCTGATACAGACCGACTTCACCCCCGAGGACGCGGCGACCGAACCCCTGCGCAAGAACAAGAAGTACTGGGCGATGGCGAACTACAGCCGCTTCGTCCGCCCGGGCGCGCGCATCGTCAACACCGACGACCCTCAGACACTGGCCGCGGTGCGGCCGGGCGGGAACGGCGTGGTCGTCGTCCACACCAACCCGACGGGCGACGAGCGCGAGGTCACCCTGAACCTCGACGGCTTCCAGACGGCCGCGGCCGGCCCCGTCGAGCGGTGGACCACCGACGCGACCAGGAACCTGCAGCGTGACGCCGACGCGGCGGTGAGCGGCCGGACGCTCAAGGCCACCGTCGGCCCCGGTTCCGTCACCACGTTCGTGCTGCCCACCGTCACCGGCGTGAACGCGTCGGCGACCACCGGGCCCACCGCGACACCGCGCCGGCTGCTCAACGACCACAGCGGCAAGGCGCTCGCCGTCGCCACGGTGGGCGGCAAGAGCACGGTCGTGCAGCGCACCCCGGCCCCGGCGGACAGCGCACAGCAGTGGACCTTCACCAAGCTGTCCGCCACCGACTGGGGAAGCACCGCCGCCCATCGGATCACCAACGCCAAGACCGGCAAAGCGCTCTCCGTCTCCAACGGCACCCTCACCTTCGCGTCACCCGGATCGTCCACCGCTCAGCAGTGGATCCGCTCGACCACGGGCGACGGCCACAGCACCTTGATCAACGTGGCCAGTGGGCGGCTCCTGGACGTCACGGGCGAGTCGACCGCCGACGGGGCCCCCGTCGGGGTCCACCAGCCGACGACCGGCGCCAACCAGTCCTGGGCCCTGGCCTCCGCCGCACCGGACGCCTGGCAGACCCTGTCCTTCCGGCACAGCTCCAAATGTCTCGACGTCAGCGGCGCCGGCACGAACGACGGGGCGGCCGTCGTCCAGTACGGCTGCGCCACCGGGTCCAACCAGCAGTGGTCGCTCCGCTCCACCGGCGGCGGCTACGTGAACGTCGTCGCCCGGCACAGTGGCAAGTGCCTCGACGTGAGCGGGCAGTCCACGGCCGACGGCGCCGAGGTCTTCCAGTACTCCTGCAACGGAGGCCGCAACCAGGAGTGGGCCGTACGGGCCACCGGTGACGGCCACCTCACCCTGACGGCCCGGCACAGCGCCAAGTGTCTTACGGTGAGCGCCGCTTCCACGGCGGACGGCGCGGCCGCGGTCCAGCGGACGTGCGACGGCGGCGCCGCACAGCAGCTGAGCTGAAGCCCGAAGAGCCGGGCCCCGACCGGGAGGTCGGGGCCCGGCTCTCGTCCGTGCCGCCGCGGCTACTCCTCGGTGGGCCCGAGGTCGGCCGCGTCGCGGAAGTGGACCGTACGGGCGCGGTGCGCCGCGTGCAGCTCCAGAACGACGACCTGGTTCGTCCCGGAACGCAGGACCGGCGCCGGCACGTACAGGGAGCGCTGCGGGCCGCGGGACCAGTAACGGCCGAGCGCGAACCCGTTGACCCAGGCGTTTCCCTTGGTCCAGCCGTCGAGGTGCAGGAAGGTGTCGGCGGGGTCGGTCACCTCGAAGCTGCCGCGGTGGAAGACCGGTCCCACGGGCGTCGCCGCGGCGGGCGCGAAGGGCAGGTCCTGCGGGTCGGTGAGCGGGAGCGGCCGGCTGGTCCAGCCCGCGAGCTCCGTGCCGTCGAGGAGGACGGTCCCGAGGAGGCCCTTGCGGTCGTGGATGCCCTGGCCGTAGTTCACGCGGCCCTGGTTCTCGACGAGGACGGTGAGCGTGCTGCCGGCCCCGGGAACCGTGAAGGCGAGGGCGTGCTCGTGGTTCTCCCGCTCCAGGACGCCCACGGGCTGCCCGTCGACGAACACCTGGGCCCGGTCACGGACCCGTTCGACCTCCAGGAGCGCCGGGCCCGCGAGGGGCAGAGCGGTCTCGTACAGGACGAAGCCGAAGTCCTGGCCCAGCTCCTCCATGCCGAGGGGACGGCGCGCCTCGACCGCGGTCCCTAGCATCGCGGCGTGCGTCAGCAGGCCGGCGTTCTGCGTCAGGGCCACGGTTCTCGGGGCGAGTTTGGGGCCGGGCACCGGGACGGGGCCGTCGGGCACGGGAGCGTACTTGGCTATCACGTCGCGGAAGGCGGCGTACTTCGGCGTCGGGTCGCCCGCCTCGTCGAGCGGAGCGTCGTAGTCGTATGAGGTGACGGTGGGCCGATAGGTGTGCTTGTCGTTGGCGCCGTTGGTGAAGCCGAAGTTGGTGCCGCCGTGGAACATGTAGAAGTTCACCGAAGCACCGGTGGCGAGGAGTTCATCGAGTTCGCGGGCCGCCCGATCGGGGTCGCGGACCACGTGGTGCCCGCCCCAGCGGTCGAACCAGCCGATCCAGAACTCCGTGGTCATCAGCGGGCCTTCGGGACGCCGGGCGCGGAGGTCGGCCAAGTGCTCGGCGGAGCGGCTTCCGAAGTTCGCCGTGGCGAGGACGCCGGGGAGGGCTCCGCGCTCCAGGTCGGCGGGCTGGTCGCAGGTGAAGAGGGGCACGTCGACGCCACTGCGGCGCAGGGTTGCGGCCAGGTGCTCCAGGTAGGCGGTGTCGTCGCCGTACGCCCCGTACTCGTTCTCTACCTGCACGGCGAGCACGGGGCCGCCCCGCGAGGCCAGGTACGGCCGGAGCGGGGTGAGGAGCCGGTCGAAGTAGTCGTCGACCGCGGCGAGGAACCGGGGGTCGCGGGAGCGCAGGCGCATGTCCGGCTCCGCGAGCAGCCAGGAGGGGATGCCGCCGCCCTCCCATTCCGCGCAGATGTACGGGCCGGGGCGCAGCAGGACGTACAGGCCCTCCGCCGCGGCGAGGTCGAGGAACCGGGGCAGGTCGAGGCCGCCGTCCAGCGTGAAGCGGTCCGGCCGTGGCTGATGGAGGTTCCAGGGGACGTACGTCTCGACGGTGTTGAGCCCCATGAGCCGGGCCTTGCGCAGTCGGTCCGCCCACTGGTCGGGGTGCACGCGGAAGTAGTGGAGACCGCCGGACAGGAGCCGAAACGGTTCGCCATCGAGGGTGAAGCCGCCCTCGTCGGTCTGGAGAAGAGGCATGGACGGATGCTCCCGTGCTGGGGTGAGGTGCGCTGTCGCGGAACGCGAAGATCCCGGTGCGAGTATGTTTGCGTAAACACGCCATGCCTGGCAAGCCTCCATCGACCCCACTCAGGAGGCTCCGACATGCGCAGGGGGGCCGAACGACCTCGCAACGGCCTCAAGAGCCAACGGATCCGCACGGGCGCGGACGCGCCGCGGTGACGGGTGGCGCACTGATCCACACCGCATGTTTACGTTCGCATGGCCCCGCTGCGCCCAGCCGCGTTCGACGGTTCGAGCCTGAACCTCGACGTCCGGCCGCCGGGACCAGCGGTCACTGCCGCCCGGTCAACGGCTCCGGCGGTCTTCGCGCGGATGTGGAGAGCGACTCGACGGGCGACGGCTTCAGGATCGGCCGGATGCCCAACGGCAGTTCCGCCCGTCAGGAATGCGGTGTCATCGCCCCCGGCCCCGGAGCGCGCTCGCCCGCTGCCGGTCAGGGCCTTTCTACGGCAGTCGCCAGTCGACCGGCTGCGTTCCCTGGCGTACGAGCAAGTCGTTGGCCCGGCTGAACGGGCGCGAACCGAAGAACCCGCGATCGGCCGACATGGGAGAGGGATGCGCCGACTCGATGGCCGGGAGGTCCCCGAGCAGCGGACGCAGGTTGCGGGCGTCGCGGCCCCACAGGATGGACACCAGCGGCGTGCCCCGCGCGGCGAGTGCCCGGATCGCCTGTTCGGTCACCGACTCCCACCCCTTGTCACGGTGTGCGGCCGGCTTGCCGGGCGCCGTCGTCAGGGCCTTGTTGAGCAACAGCACGCCCTGCTTCGTCCACGGGCTGAGGTCTCCGTTGGACGGCCTGGGCAGCCCGAGGTCCGAGTTCATCTCCCGGTAGATGTTCTCCAGACTCCCCGGCAGCCGGCGCACGTCCGGGGCGACGGCGAAACTCAGCCCGATCGCCATCCCCGGCGTGGGGTAGGGATCCTGCCCCACGATCAGCACGCGGACTTCGTCGAAGGGCTGCTGGAAGGCCCTCAGAACATTCGGCCCGGCCGGAAGGTAGGTCCGGCCGGCCGCGATCTCGGCCCGGAGGAAGTCCCCCATGGCCGCGATGCCTCCGGCCACGGGCTCCAGTGCCTTCGCCCAGCCTGCTTCAACGAGTTCATTCAACGGTCGAGGTGCCACAGGGCGTCACTCTACTGGCCCACACCGAAGCACCGCACACGGGCGAGCCCCGGCACACGGGCACACCGCCACTACCATTCCAGGTCGTTCGGCAGGACGAACGACCCGGGGTGACCGAAGGTCTGAACGGTATCTGACATTCCTCGGATAAATACGGACAGATGCCGCCGGAGAAGGCCCTGCCCGAACACCCGGTTTCGATAAACCAGTAGCATGCGGCGCCATGAGCTCCCCCACTGGGCCCGCAAATGGCCTGCCCGTACGAATGCCGCGACCCCGCCAGACCGGACGGCACCGCCGGCCCGAGCCCGCGGTGGCGCCAGAGGGCGCGCCCGCGCTGGTGCTCGCCGTGCCCGGTGCCCCTTCAGCCGCCTCGCGGGGGCTCGCGGAAGAGATCATCAGCATCGGCCGCTCCGAGCTGCCGGGGCTGGACGCCCGCGTCGGTTTCCTCGACGGTGACGACGCCACCGAGTTCCCGTCCCTGTCGGGCGTGCTGAACGCCGTCGCCCACGACCGCGCCGCGCGCGCTGAGGCCGCCCGCGCCGCCGGGCAGGAAGTGCCCGCGCCGACCGGCCCGGACGCCGTGGTCGTGCCGCTGCTGGCCGGCCCCGACGGCGGTCTGCTGCGCCGCATGCGCCAGGCCCTGATGGACTCCTCGGCCGCCGCCGAGCTGGCCGACCCGCTCGGTCCGCACCCGCTGCTCGCCGAGGCGCTGCACGTGCGGCTGTCCGAGGCCGGTCTCGCCCGCGCCGACCGGGCCAGGCTCTTCAGCGTGACCACGGCCGCCGACGGCATCGTCCTGGCCACCACCGGCGGCGAGGAGGCCGTACAGGCCGCGGGCATCACCGGCATGCTGCTGGCCGCCCGCCTCGCCGTGCCGGTGATGGCCGCCGCGCTGGACGAGGAAGGTTCGGTGGCCGCCGTCGCCGACCAGCTCCGCCGCGAGGGTTCGACGCAGCTCGCGCTGGCCCCGTACCTGATCGGCCCGGAGGCCGCCGAGGGACTCCTCGACACCGCCTGCAAGGAGGCCGGCTGCAGCGCCGCCGACGTGCTCGGCGCCTACCCGGCGCTCGGCAAGCTGGCCGTCGCGCAGTACTCCGCCGCCCTCGGCATCACCCAGGGCGCCGCCGCCCACTGATCCCGCCGCTCATGCCGTTGCGTACGAGGGCCCGCGCCCCGGACCGTTCCGAATCGAACGAGCCGGGGCGCGGGCCCTCCTGCGTAACGCGGCTGACCGGCCGACCGGCCCGGGGCGTCAGCCGAAGACCACGCAGGTGGCGGCGGGCACGGACACCGAGCCGGCCCGGCGCGGCTCGCCGGTCAGCTGGTCCACGTCGAACCAGGTGACGTCGCCGGAGCGCTCGTTGGCCGCGTACAGCCGGCGCCCCGACGGGTCGGCCGCGAGATCGCGCGGCCAACTGCCGCCGCACGGCACGGTGCCCGTGAGCAGCGGCTTCTCCGCGCCGCCGGCGAGGGAGAGGGTGGCGATGGTGTCGGCTCCGCGGACGGCCGCCCAGACGAAACGGCCGTCGGCGGAGGCCACCACGGCCGAAGGGTAGGCCGCAGGGGCCCCTGGAGCGCCCGTGGAGGCGACCGGAACCTCGGCGACCGGTTGGAGCTCGCCCGACTCCCCGTTCCAGCGGCAGACGGTCAGCTGCGGCTCCAGCTCGTGCAGTACGTAGACCACCTCGCCGGAGGGGTGGAAGGCGAGGTGCCGGGGGCCGGTCCCGGCGCGCAGCGCGGTCTCGGCGTGCAGGACGGGGGCTCCGGTGGCCGGGTCGAGCGCGCAGACCCGTACCGAATCGGTGCCGAGATCGACGCTGAGCACCCAGCGGCCGCCGCCGGGGGCGGGCAGCACTTGGTGGGCGTGCGGTCCCCGCTGGCGCCCGGCGTCGGGGCCGGAGCCCTGGTGCGCCAGTACGGCGGCGGGTCCCCCGATCGAGCCGTCGGCGGCGAGCGGGAGGCTGCTGACGCTGCCGGAGGTGTAGTTGGCGGTCAGCAGCCGGCGCCCGGCCACGCTGAGGTGGGTGGGGCCGGAGCCGCCGACGGGGACGGTCGCGCCGAGGGGGGTGAGCCCCTCGGCGCTGGTCCGGAAGGCGCCCACGGCGCCCTGTTCGGCCTCGCTCACGGCGTAGAGCACGCCGTTGGCGGGGTCGTGGGCCAGGTACGAGGGGTCCGCGACGGCGTCCGTGGCCGAGAGCGGGGTCAGCGCTCCGGTGGCCGGATCCACGGCCGCGGTGGTGACACCGCGGCCGCCCCCCGAGGTGAACGAGCCGATCCAGGCCCGGTGTCCGCCGCCGTCGGCCGTACGGTCCGTACCGCCCACACCACTGTCCGCGTCGCCCACGGGAGGCCCCTCTCCGCCGTTCCGGATCCGTTCGGAGCGACGGTAACAGAAGGTCTAGACCAAATCCCGTCCCTGGGCCCGTTCCTGGGCTCCGGAATGGTGGACGTAGGCGGTCGAGCTGGGCCGGTCCTCGTACGTGCGGTGGAAGACCGGGGTAGCCGAGCCGGAGATGGGCGGCACGATCCAGGACCAGTCCGCGCCCACGTCGCGGCCCTTGCGCTCCTCCTTCTCCAAGTGCGTCAGGAAGCGCCGGGACTCCGTGTGGTGGTCGGCGATGGTGACCTTGGCCCGGTCGAAGGAGTGCAGCACCGCCCGGTTGAGCTCGACGAGCGCGCGGTCCTTCCAGAGGGAACGGTCGCTGGCGATGTCGAGGCCCATGCGGCGGGCGACCGCGGGCAGGAGGTTGTAGCGGTCGGTGTCGGCGAGGTTGCGGGCGCCGATCTCGGTGCCCATGTACCAGCCGTTGAAGGGCGCCGCCGGGTAGTGGATGCCGCCGATCTCCAGGCACATGTTGGAGATCGCGGGTACGGCGTGCCAGCGCAGGCCCCAGTCCGACCAGCCGTCACCGCCGGCCGCTCCGTCGGGGTGCTCGATGGGCACCTCCAGCACCGCGTCCGGGGGGACGTCGAACCAGCGGGGTTTGTCGTCGACCCCCTGCACGACCAGCGGAAGGAGGTCGAAGGGGGTGCCGGGGCCGCGGGACCAGCCCAGCGCGAGCAACGCGCTCGTGAGCTCGGCGTTGCGGGCGTCGCCGACGGTTATCGAGGGGTGGTCGCCGTAGCCGGCGTACCGGACCAGTTGCTCGCTCCAGATGACCGGGCCGGGACGGTCCGGGGCGTCGGGGGCGAAGACCGTGATGGTGGGCCGGACCCGGCCGCCGTTGGTGGCCTCGCGCAGGTGCTCGAAGCACTCTTCCGCGATCCCGTCGGCGTCGGTGAGCCCGCGGCGGTCGCGGACCCGCAGCGAGTTCCAGTACAGCCTGCCTATGCAGCGGTTGCTGTTGCGCCACGCGACGCGGGCGCCGTGCTCCAGTTCCTCGGGAGTGTGCCGGTACGTGCCCGTCTCGGCGATCTCGGCCCGTACGGCGGCGAGCCGCTCGCGCGGATCACCCGCGCCCGCACTGCCGGCCTGCTCCCTGTGGAACAGTCGGATGAACTCCTCGGCCGCTTCCCACACCTGAGCGGTGCTGGAGCACTCTTGAAGTATTTCCATTCCGGGCGGTTACCCCCTGTCCGATCCGACCAGGTCCACCCCGCGCGCCGGGTAGCGGCGCCATGCCGGATGAATGTGCAATGAACAATCACCCGTTGTACACGTCGCAGGTCAGCGGCGTGTGGAAGGCGCGCCCGGAACACTCCTCCGTGTGATCTTCATCGATCGGCCTGCGGACGGGACATGGGGGGACGTACCATCCGCGGCAGCTTCGGGCGCTCGGTAGACCGGCGCTCCGACAGGGCCCAACAACGCCCGGCCGGACGGCTGTCCGACCGGCCGACGGGTACCGGTCGGCCGGTGACCGGCCGACCGCTCAGACGCGCGTCTCGTCGTGGATCACGCGCACGGCGGCGGTGGCGGCCACCACCGCGGAGCGGGCGCAGCCCAGCGCCTCGCGGGCCTCGTCCAGGCCGCCTTCGCGGGAGAGCAGCGCCGAGGCGTCGGCGGCGCAGTCGATCAAGTGCAATGCCACGCGGGCGAGTTGCTCGTCGGATCCGTACGCGTCGTCCACGGCCTTGCGCGCCCGGGCCAGCATGTCCAGCGCCTCGGTCAGCCCCGCCGGCGGAATCCTGCGCTCGGAATGAATGTTTCGCTGCACCGTCGCCACTCCCGCCACCGGTCATGTGGGCCATTTCGCGATCATCAGGCAGGAAGGATCCTGCCGTTCCCCTCCCCCGCGGCCAACGGGCCGAGGCATCCTGATCTTGCATTGCCGGAACAAGAAGGGGGTCCAGATGAACACCAACTCCGCACATCCCGACATTGACGGCTGCACGTCGATCTGCGGGGACTGCACGGCCGGTTACCGAAGGGCATTGCGCGAGGGCGGTTTATCGGGGGCCGTTCCGGGATGCCTGATCACTTTCGGACTGCTACGGAAGTCGGAGGGCTCCGACGACCACCTCCCGGTACCGCCCTCGGTCGCCGCGATCACCCTCGCGCGGCCGATCAAGCAGGCCATCCTGGACCAGCGGGCCGCGCTCGACGACATGATCGCCTCCCTCTCCCCGATGGACGCCGTCTACCGGAACGAACGCCGGCGTCACCAGGACCACGTGCAGCCGCTGATCGGCCGCGAGGTCATCGACACCGCCGTCCAGGGCGCCTTGGAGGCCTGCTCGGAGGAACTGCTCAGTGCGCACCCCGAGGGCGGCCGGCCCTCCGGCGCGCTCGCCGACGCGCTGCCCCGCGATCTCTCCCCACCCGGCCGCAGAGTCCGCCAGCGCACGGTCTACGGGCACACCGTCCGCGCGCACGGCCCGACGCTCGCCCACATGGAACGGGTCACCCAGGAGGGCGCCGAGGTGCGCACGGTGGGCGAGAGGTTCGAGGGGCTGATCGTGTGCGACCGGTCGGCCGCCTTCATCGCGGTGCTCACCGAGAGCGGAAAGGAGGCGTACGCCCTGGAAATCCGCGAACCCGGCCTGATCCAATACCTCGCGAAGACCTTCGAGGCCGTGTGGGAACGGGCGGTCCCCGTCGAGTTCGACACGACGGGACAACGCCCTCCCCGGCTCACCGGCGAAATCCAGCAGGCCATTTTGGAACTCATGGTGAGGGGTCATACGGACGAGGCCATTTCCCAGCGGCTCGGCCTGAGCACCCGCACCATCGGCGCGCACATCAAACGCGCCGCGACCCGCTTCGGCAGCCGCAGCAGGGCCGAACTCGGCTTCAGGCTCGCCCGGGCCGGAGTCCTCGACGCCGGCCGGGACGCGCCCGGGCCGCCGCGCTCAGGCGCCGACCAGCGGGGGGCGTGACGCACTGCGCAGGGGTCCGTCGAGCTGGGCGAGGAGCCGCTCCAGACCGTGCAGATGCGCCAGCGCGGGCTCCGAGGCGGCCCGCCCTTGGTTCAGGGCCGCGGCCGCCGACCGGTGCTCCGCCTCAGTGGCGCGTTCCGCTTCCGGCGTCAGCAGGGCCTCTACGGCGGCCTCCACGCGCCAGCACGCCGCCGCGAGCCGGGCGTCGTGGCTCGCGTCCGGGTCCGCCGCCACGGCGACCAGCCCGCGCACTTCCACGGCGCACTCGTCGAGCAGCGCGAGCACCCGGCGGGCCCTGGCCTTGCGGCCGCGGTAGGGGCTCAGCGGGTGGACGAGCGGAGCCAGGGAGAGCCGTACCCGGCCCAGGAACAGCTCCAGCTCGGCGGCGTGCGGCGCGGGGTCGGCCACCGGAGAGCCGGCGAGCCGGGCCGCCGCCTCGGCCGTGCAGCTGCGCACGCAGCGCAGCGCGCGCTGGATCCACATGTCGTTGGTCGCGTGGGTGGTCACCGGGAGCACCAGGATCACGGCCAGCCCGGCGCACACCGCGCCGACGGCCGTCTGCTCCAGGCGCAGCACGAGCAGCCCGGGGTCGAGTACGCCCAGCAGCCCGTAGAGCAGGCCCGCCATCACCGTCACGGCCAGCATCATCCAGCTGTAGGACACGGCTGCGGTGTAGAAGATCCCGAAGACGCAGACCGCCACCAGGACGGCCGTGGGCGCCGGTGCGCCGTTCAGCGGGATGGCGACCAGCAGTCCCGCGCCGATGCCGAACACCGTGCCGAGGACCCGGCGGAAGCCGCGGACCAGGGTCTCGCCGCGCGAGGCGGTGTTGACGAAGATCCACCAGGCGGTGCCGACGGCCCAGTACCAGCGGTCCTCGGACAGGGCCTGGCCGATGCCCAGCGCGACCGCGCAGGCGGCGGTGGCCTGGAAGGCCTGGCGGGTGGTCGGCCGGGCCAGACCGGTCCCGGGCGGCGCGGGCGGTACGGCGGGGGGCGGGACCCGGCGCTCGATCGGCCACAGTACGAACCGCACGGCGCCGGCCGACAGGAGGGCCAGGCCGACGGCCGCGTAGAGCTCCGGCAGCTGCCCGGGCCGGGCGTGCAGGAACTGCGTGACGAAGAAGTTCATGAACGCGAAGATCCCGAGGGCGTGGCCGCGCACCCCCCACCGGCGGGCGTAGACGCCGGCGAACACCACGGCGACGAACACCGCGTCGCGGGCCAGAGGTACGCCGTGCAGGGTGGTGGCCAGGGCCAGTACGGGGAAGCCGGCGACGGGCAGCAGGGCGGTGGTCACCCGCTGGGCGCGCACGGTCGAGTCGGTCACGGTGAAGAGGGCGAGCAGGGCCGCCAGTCCCCCGGTGATCGATGCCACGAGCGAGAGCCCGCAGAGCTCGGCCACGGCCACCGCGAGAGCGACGCCGATGACGGCCCGCGTGGCGTTCCTGAGTCTTGCGCGCCCCGGATCCGGAGCCACGAACATCCTCTTCACGGCGGTGTGCCGCCCCCCTTGCGATGGAGCACGCCGGACCCGCATCCGCCCGGGGGTGGTGGGCGGCATACGGGCACGGCGAAGGCGCCACGGTCCGGATCGGCCTCGTTGCCGTCCGGCGCTGCGTGGCGCCGTAGATACATGGATAGGACACAGATAACCATCCGCAGGGGCAATGGCTCAACTCGGCCCGCCCTGGATGGGCCATTGGCACAGGTGTGAGCGGTGATCTTCGGCCAGGGGAAGACCAACGGACCCGGGCGGCGGGTCAGTCTCCGGAAGCGTGCTCCGTCGGGACGCACAGGACCGGGACCGGGGAGAGGTGCAGGAGCTTGTGCGGGGTGGATCCGAGCAGGGCGCCGCGGATCGGGCTGTCGCCCCAGCTCCCCACGATGATCACCCGGGCGTCGTGCCGTTCGGCGGCGTCGAGCAGGGCCTGGGCCGGTTTCGCGTCGGCCACCTCGACCGTGGACGGCACGCCCGCCTCGTCGGCGGCTTCCACCGCCCGGGCGAGCGCGCTGCGGCCGGCCTCCCGTACGGCCTCCCGGTGCGCGCGGGACTCCTCGCCGGTGGGACCCGGGGCGGCGGCCCCGTAGACGAGGACGAGCGGCTCGCCGAAGGCTGCGGCCACCTCCAGGGCCACGCGCAGGGCGCGCTCGGCTCCGGGCGACTCGTCGTACCCGAGGACCACGGACATCGGGTCTCCTCTCGGCTCGGCTTGAGTTCAGGGCTTCGGTACCTCAGGGCTTCGGGGTTTCCTGGCCGCGTGGACGAGGGCCGGGTCGGCGACGCCGCGCCGCTCCTGCCAGAAGCGGCCGTCCCTGATCCGCCAGAAGCACATGACGAGCACGCCGACGACGGCGATGCCGATCCCGATGACCAGCGGCGGGCCGAGGCCGAACCAGGAGACGCCGCTCGCCGAGTTCTCCGGGTCGGACATGTCGGCGACCGACTGCACGAGCAGCCAGGCCAGCAGCCCGGCGCCGAGCACGGGGCCGAGGCCGATCAGCAGGAAGTTGTGCACGCTCTCCAGCAGGTGGCGCCGGTAGTAGACGGCGCAGGCCAGGCCGGTGAGGGCGTAGTAGAAGGAGATCAGCAGGGAGAGGGCGGTCAGGGAGTCCAGGAGGGCGTTCTCGCTGATCTGGTTGACGGCGAGGTACCAGACGATGGCGATGCCGGCCACCCACCACGTGCTGACGTCCGGGGTCCGGAACCGGGGGTGGATGTGCGAGAGGTTCGGCGGCAGCGCGTGCCGGCGGGCCATGGACAGGGCGGTACGGGAGGCCGGGATGATCGTGGTCTGGGTGGAGGCGAGCGCGGAGGTGCAGACGGCGAGCAGCACGACCCAGTCCCAGCCGCCCATGACCTCGTGCGCGAGGACCGCGAAGACGGCCTCCTCCTCGCCCGCGTTCTCGGAGAGGAACTTCGTCCCGGCGTAGCCGACGACCGCGAAGCCGACGGACAGGTACGTGACCAGCAGGACCACGGTGGACCAGATGCCGGCCTTGCCCGGTGCGGTGGCCGAGTTCTCGACCTCCTCCGTGAGGTTGACCGCCGACTCCCAGCCCCAGTAGATGAACACGCCGAGCAGCAGCCCGCCGGTGAGGGCGGCGCCGCCCGCGCCGAAGGGGTTGAGCCACTCGATCGCGGGTCTCGTGCCGTCGAGGCTGCTGGTGCCGGCGTAGACGCGGTAGAGGGCGACGACGGCGAAGACCAGCAGGAAGAAGACCTGGGCGAGGATCAGGACGTCCTGGAGCCGGGCCGACATCTCGGTGCCGATCACGCAGACGGCCGTCATGGCCAGGATCACGACGACGGTCAGGCTCTGGCGCAGTGCCTCGTTCGCCGCCCAGCTGTCGAGTCCGGCGGCGAGCAGTCCGAAGTGGACGGCCACGTCGGCCAGCGAGCCGATGACGAGGACGCCGGTCATCGCGATGGCCCAGCCGCCGAGCCAGCCCGCCCAGGGGCCCATGGCGCGCGTCACCCACGAGAAGGTGGTCCCGCAGTCCTGGTCGACCTTGTTGAGGTAGTAGAAGGCGGCCGCGATCAGCAGCATCGGCACGAAGGAGGCCAGCATGACGCCGGGGGCGTAGATGCCGGCGAGCGCCACGATCGGCCCGATGACCGCGGCCAGGGAGTAGGCGGGCGAGGTCGAGTTCAGGCCGATGACGAGCGCGTCGAGGAAGCCGATCGCATTGGCCTTGAGCCCCGGCTGCGCGGCGCCGTCGATGTCGGCCTGAACCGGTTCCGGGGGCTCAGGGGGCATACCGTCCGAGCCAAGGTGGGCCATGTACGCATCGTCACGCAGACGGGCCCGGCGCGCGAGGCGGGAGCTAGGGGCGGGTGTTCCAGCCCGCGACGACGGGCAGGCCGTGCTCCGTGGACAGCATGCTGAAGGTGCCCGTGCGGAGCAGGAAGAGGCGTCCGGCCTCGGGCGGCAGGCCCAGGTAGCGGGCGGTCAGCACCCGCAGCAGGTGCGCGTGGGCCACCAGGACGACATTGCCCCGGTCGGCGCGCAGCACCTCGGCCGCCCGGGCGAGCACCCGGTCCGCGCGGGCGCCGACCTGGGCGGCGTTCTCGCCGGGGTGCTCCTCGTCGCCGGGCGGTACCCCGTCGGTCCACAGGGACCAGTCGGGGCGCTCGCGCAGGATCTCGGGGGTGGTGATGCCCTCGTAGCCGCCGTAGTCCCACTCGTAGAGGTCCGGGTCGGTGACCGCGCCGGTCAGGCCGGCGAGCTCGGCCGTGGCGGCGGCCCGGCGCAGCGGGCTGGTCAGGACCAGGGCGGGGCTGCGGTCGCGGAAGTACGGGAAGAGCGAGATGGCCTCCTCGACCCCGCGCGCGGTCAGCGGGATGTCGGTGCGCCCGGTGTGCCGTCCGGTCGCGCTCCAGGCGGTCTCGCCGTGCCTCACCAGCAGCAGATCACTCACTCTTCGGACCCTAGTCCCTGCGGCATGTCGGCGCCGGACGAGCGGGCCGGACCTGTCGGTGTCGGGGCTCATGAGCCCGGGTTCCCGTACGACGCGACCGCCGCTGACCCTCCTGCTGCTGGTGCTGACCGCGGTGACCGGGCTGACCGAGGCGGTCAGCCTGCTGGCGCTCGGGCCCGTCTTCACGGCCATGCAGACGGGCAACGTGCTGTTCCTGGCCTTCGGCGCGGCCCACGCGGGCCCGGTGCCCGCGCTGGCACCCGCCGTCTCGCTGACCGCGTTCGCCCTGGGGGCGGCGTGCGGGGCCCGGCTGGAGGCCTTCGTGGAGAAGCGGGGCCGGCGCTGGTTCGTGACCGGGCTGTCGGCCGAGGCGGTGCTGGTCCTGACGGCCGCGGCCGCCGGATGGGGGTTGGCGCCCCGCTTCGGAGCTCCCGGCACGCGGCAGCTGCTGGTCTCGGCGGCCCTGTCGCTGGCGATGGGGATCCGGAACGTGACGAGCCTGCGGGTGAACCCGGCCGGGGTGCCGACCACCCTGGTGACCCGCTCCCTGACCTCCTTCCTCGGCGGCTCGGTCTTCGGGCAGGACCGGGCCTTCGGGTACGGGACCGTGGCCTGGGTGCGGCGGGCCTCGTCGGTCGGCGCGATGTTCGCGGGCGGACTGGCCGGGGCGCTGCTCGTACGGACCGGCTGGTCGGTGGGGTGGCTGCTGCTGCCGGCCGCCGTACTGGTCCTGGCGGTGGCGCTGGTGTACCTGACCCAGCCGCTGATGCACCCCGGCGGGGAAGCATCGGTCTGATCGGTCCAGGGGGTGCCTTGCCGACCGGCCCGGATGGCGAGGGGTCGAGGCCCCGGCAGAAAACGATGCGGAAACGGTGCAAGTTGGCCGCGCATGCCGTTTTCGCGAGGCTCGGGGCATGGACGACCAGGACGACACCAGGCTGGCAGCGGATTTCGCGGCGGGTGACGAGGACTGCGTGGCGGCGGTCTACCGGCGCTGGCGGCCGCTGGTGCACGGACTCGCCGTGCGCTCGCTCGGCGACGAGCGGGAGGCCGAGGACGTGACCCAGCAGGTCTTCCTCGCCGCGTGGCGGGGCCGCGGCGGGTACCGGCCCGGGCCGGGCGGTCTCGGGGCCTGGCTGACCGGCATCACCCGGCACAAGGTGGCCGACGCCCTGGAGGCCCGCACCCGGCGGGCCCGGGTGGTTCGGGCCGCCGCGCGCGTCTGCGCACAGGGCCGCCCGGAGCCGGAGCCCGGTCCGGAGCGGGCCGTGGAACGGGTGCTGCTGCTCGGCGAGTTGGCCCGGCTGCCATCGGCGCAGCAGCGGGTGCTGCGGCTCGCCTTCTACGCGGACCTGACGCAGTCGCAGATCGCGGACCGCACCGGGCTCCCGCTGGGCACCGTCAAGAGCCACATGCGGCGGGCTCTGCACGTCATGCGACAGTCTCTGGAACGCTCCCCGGAGCTTTCGCCGCAGCCCCGGTTGCCACAACCGATTCGATGACGGCCAGCCCCGAGCGGAGCCCGAACAGCCGCTCGGCGCGCGCGGGTTGGGCTGCGGCCCCGGCGCCCCAGCCGGGGCCCGCGAGCAGCAGCGCCGAGTGGCCGCGGGCGCCGCGCGGGCCCCACTCGATGCCCGCCACCGACCTGGCGAGAGCCGCGTCGGCGGTCGTACGGGACTGCGCCCACAGGACCACGGCCCGCGGACCGGTCCGCCGCACGGCCTCGCACAGGGCGTCGGCGGGCAGGGCGGGTCCGAACATCCTTACGGGCAGGCCCCGTTCGCCGAGGGCTGCGGCCAGCGCCTCCATCGGGAGGCAGTGCTGCTCCCCGGGCGTGCAGGCCAGCAGTACGGGCGGGGCCCGGAGCGGCTCCGGGGCGGGCCGGATCCGGTGCAGGGCCGCGGAGACGTACCAGGACAGGAGGTGTTCGACCTCGACGTAACGCTCCCCGGCCGTGGCCCACTTGCGTCCCACCGCGTGCAGGGTCGGCGCGATGACCTCCTCCCACGCGGTGACCGGGCCCAGCTCCGCGAGCACGGCCGCCAGCAGGTCCTCCACGGCCGGCGCGTCCAGCCGTACGGCGGCCCGCGCGAGCCCCCTGCACTCCGGGCGGACGTCCCCGAGGCGCAGCGCGCGGGGCCCGCCGGGGGTCGCGGCGGCGGGAGCATCGGCGGACGGGGCGTCGCGGGCTCCCCGGGCCACCCGGGCCGCCTCGGACGGGGGCGCGCCCTGGGCGGTGAGGCGGCACATCAGCTCCAGCCGGGCGATGTCCGCAGGGGTCCACCGCCGGTGCCTGCCCTCTTCTCGGCGGTCCGGCCCGATGGCGTAGCGGCGCTCCCAGGAGCGCAGCGTCGTCGGGGACACCCCGAGGCGTCGGGCGACCGCGCCGGTGCCGAGGGCGACCGGCGTGGACTGCGGGGGTTCGGGCTCCACCTCTCCACCGTACGGCGCGGAAGGACCCCGAAGCGTCACCCGGGTCCCGGCCGGGTCTTCGGCCCCGGACGCGCCCTCGGCCCGTGGCCGCCCGCCGGTCACGGTGCGCACGTCGGGGTCATGGCCCTGGCCGCCGGGGTCACGGGCCCGGTCGCCGGTCACGGTGCGCCCGTCGGTCCGTGCCCCGTCCCGCGGCCCTCGCGGAATCGGTCGAGGCCGTCGGCGAGGCCGACCACCGGGTCGGGGTAGTCGTACTCGGCCCGTTCCAGGCCGGGGAGCCGCCAGGGCTCGTGCACGCGCGGTGCGGGGAGTCCGGCCAGTTCGGGGATCCAGTGGTGGACGTAGCCGCCGTCGGGGTCGTAACGCAGGCCCTGGCGGACGGGGTTGAGGACCCGGTTGGGGCGGGTGTCGGTGCCCGTGCCCGCGGCCCACTGCCAGTTGAGCTGGTTGTTGGCGAGGTCCCCGTCGACGAGGAGTTCCATGAAGTGGCGGGCTCCGACGCGCCAGTCGACGTACAGGGTCTTGGTGAGGAAGCTCGCGACCAGCAGCCGGCCGCGGTTGTGCATCCAGCCCTCGTGGGCCAGTTGGCGCATGGCCGCGTCGACGACCGGGTAGCCGGTGCGGCCCTCCTTCCAGGCCAGGGTCTCCTCCTCGGCGGCGGGGCCGGTGCGCCAGCGGTCGCCGCGGTCCCGGTAGTCCGCGGCGGCGGCCCCGGGCCTGGCCGCGAGCACCTGGTGGTGGAAGTCGCGCCAGCACAGCTGCCGTACGTAGGCCTCCGCGCCGGGGCCGCCGGCGGCGCGGGCCCGGTGCACGGCCTCGGTGGGCGAGAGCGTGCCGAAGTGCAGGTGCGGGGAGAGCCGGGAGGTGGCGTCGCCGGCCAGGTCGTCATGGGTGTCGCAGTAGCGGTCGATGCTGGAGCGCAGCCACCGGGCCAGCAGCCGGCGCGCCTCGGATTCCCCGCCGGGGGCGAGGCCCGGAGAGGTGCCGGTGACGGCGGCGCGCTCGGGCAGGGGTTCGGAGCGGATCGCGTCGGGCACCGGGACGGCGCGGGGCGCGGGGGCGGCGGCCCGCAGGGGGTGCTGCGACCAGTGGCGGTGGTACGGGGTGAAGACGGCGAAGTGGTCGGACCCGGTGGACCCGGTGGGGGTGACGGCGCCGGGGGCCACCGCGGTGATCACCGCGTCGTGGACGTGGAACCGCCGGCCCTCGGCTTCGAGGGCGACCCGCAGCCGCTCCTCACGGGCGTGGGCGTACGCGCTGACCCCGGCCGCCATGTGCACCTCGTCGGCGTCGGTCTCCCGTACGAGGGCCATGGTCGCGGCGACCGGGTCGCCGGACCGTACGACGAGGCGGCCGCCGCGGGCGCGCAGGCCGGCGTCGAGGTCGGCGAGGCAGTCGGCGAGGAAGGCGAGCCGGTTGGGCGGGGCGGGGACCGCCGGGTCGCGCACGAAGAGCGGTACCACCTGCTCGGAAGAGGACAGGGCTGCCCGCAGCGGCGGATGGTCGTGCAGCCGGAGGTCGGAGGTGTAGAGGACCACCGCGACGTTCATGGGGTTCGCTCCGCGTGGGGGACGTGGGGACTGGTGTCGTGAGTACTTCGCCGCCGGACCCCCTCCCGGATGCGGTGGCGCTGCCGCGCCGTGCCCGGGTGTTTCCCCGGAGCGTTTCCAGGCACGTTCCCGTCGGGCCTTCCGCCCCGCGGTCCGCCTATGGGGTCGGCTGCGGCGCGCTCGCCGCCCGGCCCTCGGTTTGGCGGGGTGTGCGCAGGGACGCGTCCAGGAGGGTCATGAGCTGTGCGGCACGGCTCTTGCCGGCCGGTGCCTCGGGGTACCTGTTCAGCACATCGATCAGTACGGGTGTGGCGCGTCGGCGAGCCTCCTCGATCAGCCGGAGCCCGACGGCGGAATCATCGCCCGCGCTCAGTTCGCCGATGCGTGCCGCGCTCGCGGCGGCGCGCAGGATGTGTCCCACCTGGGTGGCTTTCGCGATCGGATGGAGGTAGGCCGCGGAGGCGGCATCTCCGGCGGCGCGCGCAGCGAGCCGTGCGGCCTCCGTGGTCGCCTCCTTTGCCGCCCGGTGGGCGTCCATGGAGGTGATGCGCTGCAGGTTGGTCCTCTTGGCGCCGCTCACGAAGTCCCCCGCGGCGTTGATGGCCGCACGAGGCCGGGGATCGCCGGGCGTGGCTTCCTCGAACACGTGAAGGACGCCCTCGGCGCTCTCCAAGGCGTAGCGTGCGACGACGCGCAGTTCGTCCATGGTCAGTTCGAAGTCCCCGGAGACAGTCGTCACGGAACCGATTCTCCCATCGAACGGTCGCCCGTGGTCCGGGGAGGGGATGGGGAGCGATGGGGAGGCGATGAGGAGGGGGCCGGCGGGCCGCCGTCCGCGGCCCGCGCACGGGGCTACGTCGGGTCCGCGCCTTCGTCGGCCGTGCGTTCCGCCGCGCGGGCGATGTTGCGGGCCATGCCGCCGAAGACGACGGCGTGGAACGGGGAGACGCTCCACCAGTACAGGTGGCCCAGCAGGCCGTGCGGGTGGAACAGGGCCCGCTGGTGGTAGCGGGATCCGGTTTCCCCCGGGGACGGCGGGTCGGCGTGCAGTTCCAGCCAGGCCAGCCCCGGCAACCGCATTTCGGCGCGCAGCCGCAGCAGCCGGCCCGGTTCGATCTCCTCGACCCTCCAGAAGTCCAGGGAGTCCCCCACCCGCAGCCGGGCCGCGTCCCGGCGGCCTCGCCGGATGCCGACCCCGCCGACGAGCCGGTCCAGCCAGCCCCGTACGGCCCAGGCCAGCGGGAAGGAGTACCAGCCGTTCTCCCCGCCGATGCCCTCCACCACCCGCCACAGCGCCGCCGCCGGGGCCTCGACGGTCAGCTCCCGGTGGTCGGTGTAGAGGCTGCCGCCCGCCCAGTCGGGGTCGGTCGGCAGCGGGTCGCTCGGCGCTCCCGGGACGGCGGCGGAGGACCAGCGGGTGGTCACCCGGGCCTCGCGGATCCGCCGCAGGGCCAGCGCGAGGGCCTCGTCGAAGCCGATGGGCGCCCCCGGCGGGTCCGGGACGTGGTCGGCGATGTCGTGCTCCGCGCACACCACCTCGTGCCGCAGGGATTCGGCGAGCGGCCGGGCCAGCGCCCTCGGCACGGGGGTGACCAGGCCGATCCAGTGGCTGGACAGCCTCGGGGTGAGCATCGGGACCCGCAGGATGAGGCGGGCGGGCAGCCCCGCGACGGCGGCGTAGCGGCGCATCATCTCCTCGTACGTGAGCACGTCGGGCCCGCCGATGTCGAAGGACCGGTTCACCTCGGGGGGCATGCCGGCGCTGCCGACGAGGTAGCGCAGGACGTCGCGGACGGCGATGGGCTGGCAGCGGGTGCCGACCCAGCTGGGGGTGACCATGACGGGCAGCCGTTCGGTCAGGTAGCGCAGCATCTCGAAGGAGGCGGACCCGGACCCGATGACGACGGCGGCGCGCAGCACGGTCGCCGGGACGGCTCCGGCGAGGAAGATCTCCCCGACTTCGGCGCGGGAGCGCAGGTGTGGCGAGAGGGACCGGACGGGCATGTCGGCCGGGGTGAGGCCGCCGAGGTAGACGATGCGGCGGACCCCGGCGGCGCGGGCCGCGTCCGCGAAGGCCCGGGCCGCGTCCCGGTCGCGTTCCTCGAAGCCGGATCCGGTGCCGAGGGAGTGCACGAGGTAGTAGGCGACGTCGATGCCGGTCATCGCCCCGGCGAGGGACGAGGGGTCGGTGACGTCTCCCCGGACGACCTCGGCTTGCCCGGCCCAGGGGTGGTCGCGCAGTTTTTCCGGGGTGCGGGCCAGGCAGCGGACCCGGTGGCCGGCGTCCAGGAGTTCGGGTACGAGGCGTCCGCCGATGTATCCGGTGGCCCCTGTGACCAGGCAGTTCTTGCCCGTCATGGCTGTCTCCGCTCCTTGAGCCCTGTTCTTCGGTACCTCCGCCCTCTGCCTCCGATTCTCCGTCGCGCACCGGATCGGATGCGGGATTCCCCCGTACGGCACATCCAAGACCCCCCTCGGCTCCGAAGAAGGGGGTGACGGGGGTGTCCCGGGCGACGGCGTGCCCGGGTGACGGAGCGGAGAGAGGAACACGATGACCGAGCGAGGGGCGCCGCGCCCGCGGACGGCCGTGATCGGCGGGGGCGTGTCGGGGCTGACGGCGGCGTACGTCCTGGCGCGCTCGCACGAGGTGACCCTGTACGAGGCGGACGACCGGCTCGGCGGGCACGCGCACACCCACGAGCTGAAGGGGCCGGACGGGGTGGTGCGGGCGGTGGATTCGGGCTTCATCGTCCACAACGACCGCACGTACCCGCACCTGCTGCGACTCTTCGGCGAGTTGGGGGTGGCCACCCGGCCGACGACGATGAGCCTGTCGGTCCGCTGCGAGGGGTGCGGGCTGGAGTACGCGGGTGCGCGCGGGCCGCGCGGCCTCTTCGCCCGTCGCCGGTCCGCCGTGAACCCGGAGTACCTGCGGATGCTGACGCGGATCCCGGCGTTCCACCGGCGGGCCAGGCAGCTGCTGGCCGACACGGACGCCCACGCCGACACGGACGACGCCGCCGACGCCGCCGAGATCACCCTCGCCGAGTTCCTCGAACGCGGCCGCTTCGGGCCCTACTTCACCGCGCACTTCGCGATCCCGCTGGTGGCCTCGGTGTGGTCCTGCCCGCCGGACACGGCGCTCGGGTACCCGGCCCGGTACCTGTTCCGGTTCCTGGAGCACCACGGCATGCTGTCGGTGGGCGGCTCGCCGAGCTGGCGCACGGTCGAGGGCGGCTCGGCGCGCTACGTGGAGCGGGTCCGCGAACGGCTGGACGCCGTGTACCTCGCCACCGCGGTACGGTCCCTCGCGCGCACCCCGCAGGGCGTGTCGGTCACCACCGCCGGCGGGGCCACCGCGCTCTACGACTCGGTGGTCGTCGCCGTCCACGCCGATCAGGCGCTGCGCCTGCTGGCCGATCCGACGGACGCGGAACGCACCGCGCTCGGCGCCTTCCGCTATTCCCGCAACCGGACCGTGCTGCACACCGACACCTCGGTGCTGCCGCGCACGCCCGGCGCCCGGGGCTGCTGGAACTACCGGCTGTCGGGGTGCCGGCCCGCCGACGCGCACGTACGGGTCAGCTACGACATGAACCGGCTCCAGGGGCTGGACGGGCCGGAGCCGTACGTGGTCACGCTGAACGCGGGCGGGGCGGTGCGGCCGGAGCTGGTCCTGGCCGAGATGGAGTACGAACACCCCGTCTACACCACGGAGTCGGTGGCCGCCCAGCGGCTCCTGCCCGCGCTCTCGGGTCCGGTGACGGCCTTCGCGGGCGCCTATCACGGATGGGGGTTCCACGAGGACGGCTGCCGCTCGGGCGTGGAAGCCGCCGCCGCGCTGGGGGTGTCGTGGTGAGCCCCGGCCCGGCGGCGCCCCGCCCGACCGAGCAAGGCTCGGCGGCCCCTGGCCCGCCTGGGCACGGCCCGGCGCTGCCCTGTCTCTACCTGGCCGACATCCGCCACGTCCGGTCGGGCGGAAGCCACTACCGGCTGCGGCACCGCACGTACCTGTGGCTGGTGGACCTCGACCGGCTCCCGCGCCTGCCCCGGCCGTTGCGGCCGCTCGCCCGGTTCGAGGCGCGTGACCACTTCGGCGGCGGCGCCCCCTCGATCCGGGCCGGACTGGACGCGTTCCTCACGGCGCGCGGCGCCGGACTCCCGCCGGGATCGAGGGTGTCGATGCTGGCGCACGCCCGGGTGCTCGGCCACGTCTTCAACCCGCTGACCGTGTACTGGTGTCACGGCCCGGACGGCTCCCTGCGCCAAGTGGTCGCCGAGGTGCACAACACGTACGGCGAACGGCACTGCTACCTGCTCCCTCCGGAGACCGCCCGGGGCGACCGCGGGGCCCGCGGTGACCTCGACGTCGCCCCGGTCCCCAAGGAGTTCTACGTCTCCCCCTTCCTCGCGGTGGAGGGCGCCTACCGCATGCAATTGCCCGAGCCGGGCGAACACCTCTCCCTGACCGTCCGGCTGGCCGGCGGCGGGGACGGTGCCCGCCTGACCGCGACCGTCCGGGGCGAGCGCCGCCCCGCCGGCGCCCGCGGACTGCTGCGCGCCGCGGTGCGCCGCCCCTGGTCCACCGCCGCCGTCAGCGTCGGCATCCGATTCCACGGCATCCGGCTGTGGCTGCGCGGGCTGCCCGTGCGGCCGCGTCCCCGACACGTACCCCAGGAGGGTCTGAAGTGAGCACGTCGACCACCACCACCGCCACCGCCCCGGCCGTGCCGCCCTGTTCCCGGGCCCGGGCGGCCGTCGGGCGGCTGCTGATCCGCCGGGCCCTGGACCGGCTGCCGCTCCAGGTCCGGATGGGCCCCGACGGGACCTTGGGGCGGGGCGGCCCCGCGATGGCGGTGTACGACCCGGACGCCTTCGAGCGCCGGATCGCGGCCGAGGGGCTGATCGGCTTCGGCGAGTCGTACCTGGCCGGGGAGTGGGACGCGCGCGACCCGGTCGCCGTCCTGACCGTGCTGGCCGGGCACGTGACCGGGCTGGTCCCCGCTCCGCTCCAGCGGCTGCGCGGCCTGTGGGCCTCCCGGCACCCGGCCTCGGACCGCAACACCCCGGACGGTTCGCGGACGAACATCCAGCGCCACTACGACCTGTCGAACGAGCTCTTCGCCGAGTTCCTCGACCCGACGATGACCTACTCCTCAGCGGTGTTCCGCGCCCTGCCCGCCGGCCGGGAGGAGCTCGCGGACGCCCAGCACCGCAAGATCGACATGCTGCTGGACCTGGTGGAGGCCGGTCCCGGCACGCGGCTGCTGGAGATCGGCACGGGCTGGGGCGAGCTGGCCGTCCGGGCGGCCCGGCGCGGTGCCCACGTGGTCACCCTGACCCTGTCGCGGGAGCAGCGGGAGCTGGCCCTGCGCCGGATCGCGGCCGCGGGACTGTCCGACCGCGTCGAGGTGCGGCTGTGCGACTATCGGGAGGCCGAGGGGAGCTACGACGCCATCGTGAGCGTCGAGATGATCGAGGCGGTCGGAGCCGAGTACTGGCCGGTGTACTTCGCCACGCTGGACCGGCTGCTGGCGCCCGGCGGGCGGGTCGCGCTCCAGGCGATCACCATGCCGCACGAGCGGATGCTCGCCACCAGGGACACGTACACCTGGATCCACAAGTACATCTTCCCCGGCGGGATGCTGCCGTCCGTGCGGGTGGTGGAGGAGACGGCGCGCTCGCACACCGGGCTGCGCGTGACCCGCGCCGAGGCCTACGGAGCGCACTACGCGCAGACGCTGCGGCTGTGGCGGGAGCGCTTCGCCGAACGGGCCGACCGGGTGGCGGAGCTGGGCTTCGACGCGACGTTCCGGCGGATGTGGACCTTCTACCTGGCGTACTGCGAGGCCGGTTTCGCCTCGGGCTACCTGGACGTGCACCAGTTCCTGCTGACGCGCGCGGCCCCGGAGGGGCTCGCGGCGGGCGGTGGTTCCCGGTGAACTGGGGCGGCTTCGGACTCAACCTGGCGGTCTCGGCGGGGGCGGCCCTCGCCGTCATGCTGGCCGCCTTCGCCGTCGGGGTCCGGCTGCGCATGCACCGCGTGGTGGACGTGGCCTGGGGCCTGGGCTTCGTCGCCGTCGCGGTGGCCACCTGCGCGCTGTCGGGCGGCCGTCATGCGCTGCCGGCGGTCCTGGCGGTGGTGTGGGGCCTGCGGCTGGCCGGGCACATCGCGTGGCGGGGCCGGGGGCACGGCGAGGACCCGCGCTACGAGCGGATGCTCGCCAAGGCCCCGGGCAACCGGAACCTGTACGCGCTGCGCATGGTCTACCTGCTCCAGGCGTCCCTGGTCTGGCTGATCTCGCTGCCCGTGCAGGCGGCGGCGTACGCGACCGGGCGCCCCGGGGCCCTGGCGGTGGCGGGCGCCGCGCTGTGGCTGTGCGGGCTGCTCTTCGAGGCGGTCGGCGACCACCAGCTGGCCCGCTTCAAGGCCGATCCCGCGAACCGTGGGCGGATCATGGACCGGGGCCTGTGGTCCTGGACCCGGCACCCGAACTACTTCGGCGACTTCTGCGTGTGGTGGGGGCTGTCGCTGACCGCCTGGACCTCGGGCGGAGCGGTGGCGGTGTCGGTGGTCTCCCCGCTCGTGATGTCGTACCTGCTGATCGGCGGCAGCGGGAAGCGGCTGCTGGAGCGGCACATGGCGGACCGCCCGGGCTACGCCGCGTACCGGGCCCGCACCAGCGGTTTCCTGCCCCGGCCGCCCCGGCGTCCCGGCCCGAGCCGCCGCGGGTCACGGGGGGTTTGATCGGGTACGTACTGATATCGGGGACGCGTTGGTACAGTCGCGGCATGGCGGTGGACGAGCTCGACACACGGATCCTGCGCCTGCTGATCGAGCAGCCGCGCACCAGCGTCCGGGAGTACGCCCGGATCCTCGGCGTCGCGCGCGGCACCCTCCAGGCACGGCTCGACCGGCTGGAGCGCACCGGGGTGATCACCGGGACCGGGCCGGCGCTCTCCCCCGCAGCGCTCGGTCATCCCGTCCTGGCCTTCGTGCACATCGAGGTCACCCAGGGGCACCTGGACGAGGTCGGCGACGCGCTGGCCTCCGTACCGGAGATCATCGAGGCCTTCTCGATCACCGGCGGCGGGGACCTGCTGACCCGGGTGGCCGCGCGGGACAACGCACATCTGGAAGACGTCATCCAGCGGCTGATCCGGCTGCCCGGTGTGGTGCGCACCCGGACCGAGGTCGCGCTGCGCGAGCGGGTGCCGCACCGGCTCCTCCCCCTCGTCGAGTCCGTGGGACGAGCAGCGCGCAAACCCTGACAAGATGGTCGGGACAGGTACAGGACAGGCACCGGCAGGACGGGCACTACGGATGATCTCCGTCATATTCGATCTCGACGGCACCCTCGTGGACAGCGAGCCGAACTACTACGAGTCCGGGCGGCGCACGCTGGAGCGCCACGGGGTCCCCGATTTCACCTGGGAGCAGCACTCCCGGTACATCGGCATCGGCACCCTGGAAACCCTGGAGATCCTCCGGGACGAGTACGGGATCCCGGCCCCGGTGGAGCAGCTGCTCGCCGAGCAGAACGCCGCCTACCTGGAGCTCGCCCGGACCCACACCGAGGCCTATCCCGAGATGCGCGCCTTCGTGCGGCGGCTGCACTCCGAGGGCGTCCCGATGGCGGTGGCCTCCGGTTCCTCGCGCGAGGCGATCGACGCGGTCCTGGCGGGCACCGGGCTGGACACGCTGCTGAGCACGGTGGTCTCCGCCGAGGAGGTCGCGCAGGGCAAGCCCGCCCCCGACGTGTTCCTGGAGGCGGCGCGCCGGCTGGGCGCGGAGCCTGCCGACTGCGTGGTCGTCGAGGACGCGGCGCCGGGCGCCCTGGCCGCGCAGGCCGCGGGCATGCGGTGCGTGGCGGTCCCGTACGTGGCGGCCACCGCGGACGACCCGGCCTTCGCGGCGGCCGCGCTCCTCTTCCCCTCCGGGCAGACGGAGTTCAGCGCGGAGAGCGCCTACACCTGGCTCACCGCGGCGCGGGCGGCCTGAGCCGACCGGGCGCCCCGGCCCCGGCGCTTCCTCCGGCGGCCCGGGGTTCCCGGATGCTCTGGCGTCCTGGGGGCGGCGCTGTCACCATGCCGGGGTGACCGCCACCCTGCTGCCCACGGGCTCCGAGCGCGGACCGCGCCGCTGGCCCCTGCTGGGGAACCTCCCCGCCTTCGCCCGCGATCCGCTGGCCTTCTTCGAGTCGCTGCGCGACGAGTACGGGGACTGGGTGCCCTGGGCGCTCGGCCCGCAGCGCAACGTCCTGGTCTCGCGGCCGGAACACGCCGGTGAGCTGCTCGGCGCCGTGGAGTCCACCTTCAGCCCGACCGAACTGGGCTGGGCCTTCCGCCAGTTGCTCGGCAACGGGGTGGTCGTGGCCACCGGCGAGGACTGGCGGCGCAAGCGGGCGCTGGTCCAGCCCTCGGTGCGGCCGCGCCAAGTCCGCGCGTACGCCGGCACGATGGTGGAGTGCGCCGACGCACTGGTCTCCGGCTGGAGCGACGGCGCGCGGATCGACGTGCACCGGGAGATGGCCGGCCTCACCCAACGGATCGCGGTGCGCACCCTGTTCGGAAGCGACGCCGCCGGCCGGGAGGCGCCCATCAGCGCCGCCATGGCCACGGCGCAGCGCGAACTCGGCGCCGAGTTCCGGGGCGTGACCATGTTCCTGCCGCCGTGGGTGCAGACTCCGGGCCGGCGCCGGATGCGGGCGGCCGTGGACGTACTCGACCGCGAGATCGAGCACGTCATCCGGGAGCACGAGGCGGCCTCGGCGGCCGGCGAGGAGCGGGACGACCTGCTCAGCAGGCTCCTCGCGGCCCGCGACGAGGACGGCGGGCCGTTGTCGCGCACGGAGCTGCGGGACGAGTCGATCACCCTGTACATCGGCGGCCACGAGACCACGTCCACCACCCTGACCTGGGCCTGGCAGCTGCTCTCGGGGGCGCCGGAGGCCCGCGCACGACTGACGGAGGAGCTGGACCGGGTGCTCGGCGGCCGGCTGCCCGCGTACGAGGACTACGCGCGGCTGCCCTGGACCCAGCAGGTGGTCAAGGAAGCGCTGCGGATCTATCCGCCGATCTGGCTGATCTCCGCGGTGGCGCGGGAGGGCGCCACCCTCGGCGGGCGTCCGGTCCCGGCCGGCCTGTCGGTGTGGACCAGCCCGTGGTCGATGCACCGGGACGAGCGCTGGTTCCCGGAGCCGGAGGCCTTCCGCCCCGAGCGGTGGGATGCGGACGCCGCTCACCAGATCCCGGAACACGCCTGGTTCCCCTTCGGCGGCGGCCCGCGCGCCTGCCTGGGCGCCCGCTTCGCCCTGGTCGAGGCGGCCCTCGTGCTGGCCGTCGTGGCCCAGCGCTTCCACCTGGACAGCGGTCCGACCCGGGCGAGGGTCCTCCCGGGACTCACCCTCCAACCCAGGGACCCGGTCCTGGCAACGCTCCGCGCGCACCGCTCCTGACGGATCGCGTCCCGACGGGAGAGATCGACATCCCAGGGGGCGAGACGCCATTGACCCGTGGCGGGCGAATGGCTAAGTTTCGCCGCATGTTGCGTTCAGTCATGCTCACCACGCGCGGTCACATCGACCTGCTGCGGGTGGCCTCCGCCGCGTGTTGCCGCGGCTGCTGACGCCCTTTCACCTGTGGCAGGAGCGCTCCGCGCTCCCCTTTCGCGCGCCCTGAGCCCCTGGTCTGCCGAGACGCTGATCTCCTGAGCCGCCGATCCCCCTGAGCCCCGGTCCTCCGTGGTTCCGGTCCTCCGTGGTTCCGGTCCTCCGTGGTTCCGGTCCTCCGCGGCTCCGGTCCTCCGCGGCTCCGGTCCTCCGTGGTTCCGGCCTTCCGCGGCTCCGGTTATCCGAGCTCCGCGACTCCTGGACTCCGCCTCCGTACGGGCGCGGGGGTCGACGGGTGTGCGCTTCCCCCCTGCCTCGCCCTCCCCCTCCTCCCCTCCCCCTCCCCTTCCGTGGAGCACCCATGACCCTCACCAGCCATGCGCGGCCGGATATATCCCCCAAAACGCCATCCGCGCACTCGGCCGGCGTCGCCCCCGCGCTCGTACCGGTCGTACCCGCCTCGGCGAAACGACGCTCCCCGCCCCGCTGGGCGCGGCGCACCATCGGCCCGCTCCTGCTGCTCGCCGCCTGGCAACTGGCCAGCAGATTGGGCTGGTTGCCCGCCGACACGCTCGCTCCGCCCTCGACCATCGCGAGCGCCGCGGCCGGCCTGATCGGGGACGGCACCCTGCCCGCCGCGATGGGGGTGTCGCTCCAGCGCGTGGCGATCGGTCTCGTCCTGGGCGGGACGGTCGGGACGGTACTGGCGCTGCTCTCGGGGCTCTCCCGGCTGGGCGAGGACCTGATCGACGCCAGCGTGCAGATGCTGCGCACGGTGCCCTGGGTGGGTCTCATCCCGCTGTTCATCATCTGGATGGGCATCGGCGAGGCGCCGAAGGTTGCCCTCATCGCCCTCGGCACGGCCTTCCACCTGTACCTGAACGTGTACGCGGGAATCCGCGGGGTCGATGAGCAACTCATCGAAGCGGGCGGGGCCTTGGGGCTGGGCCGCTGGGGCCTGGTACGGCACGTGGTGCTGCCGGGCGCGCTGCCCGGCTTCATGACCGGGCTGCGGTACTCGCTGGCCACCGGCTGGCTGGCCCTGGTGTTCGGGGAGTCCATCAACGCCGACGCCGGTATCGGCTTCCTGATGAACCAGGCCCGCGAGTTCTTCCGCACCGACGTCATCGTCGTCTGCCTCGTGGTCTACGCCTTCCTCGGCCTCACCGCCGACCTCATCGTCCGCGCTCTCGAAAGGCTGCTGCTGCAATGGCGACCGACCTTCACCGGCCAGTGACCGCCACCGCCACCGCCACCACCGTCGCGGCGGATCCGGCCGATACCGCCGTACGGGTCCGGGGGCTGACCCGGGCCTTCGACGGCCGGCCCGTCATCGACGGACTCGATCTGACCTTGCGCGCAGGTCAGTTCACGGTGCTCCTCGGCCGCAGCGGCTGCGGGAAGTCCACCCTGCTGCGGGTGCTCGCCGGTCTGGACCGGGAGATCGAGGGCGAGGTCCTGGTGCCCGAGCGCCGGGCGGTGGCCTTCCAGGCGCCCCGGCTGATGCCCTGGAAGCGGGTCTGGCGCAATGTGCTGCTCGGCCTGCCCGGGCGCCCCGAACGCGACCGCGCGGAGCGGGCGCTGGCCGAGGTCGGGCTGGAACACCGCACCGACGCCTGGCCGAAGACCCTGTCCGGCGGCGAGGCGCAGCGGGCTTCCCTGGCCCGCGCCCTGGTCCGCGAGCCCGATCTGCTGCTGCTGGACGAGCCGTTCGGCGCGCTCGACGCGCTGACCCGGATCAACGCCCAGCGGCTGGTGGCCGAGTTGTGGCAGCGGCGCGGCTGCGCGGTGCTGCTGGTCACGCACGACGTCGACGAGGCGGTGCTGCTGGCCGACCGCGTGCTCGTGATGGACGAGGGCCGCATCGCCCACGACACCGAGGTGGCGCTGGAGCGGCCGCGCTCGGTCGGCGACCCCGGTTTCGCCGCGTTGCGCGCCCGGCTGCTGGCCGAGCTCGGCGTCGGCTGAGCTCCGACCGGCCCCTCCACGTCCCCTGCCCTGGTTCCCGTACGAGAGAGCGAAGAGAAGCGACATGAGACGTCACACCCTGCCCCTGCTCGCCACGCTGATTCCGCTGTCGCTGGTCCTGACCGCCTGCGGTGGAAGTTCGGCCGCGGACACCGGCTCCGGCTCGAAGGACGGCGCCAAGAGCGGCGCCAAGGTCACCCTCAGCGTGGGTGACCAGAAGGGCGGTTACGAGTCGCTGCTGCGGGCCGCCGGTGAACTGGACGAGCTGGACTACGCGATCAAGTGGTCCACCTTCACCTCGGGTCCGCCGCTGCTGGAGGCCGTCAACGCCAAGGCCGTCGACATCGGCGGCGTCGGCAACACCCCGCCCGTCTTCGCCGCCGCGGCGAAGTCGAAGATCACGGTGGTCGCGGCCACCCACGGCTCCTCCAGCGGCGAGGCGATCCTCGTGCCCAAGGGCTCCGCCCTCCAGTCCCCCGCCGAGCTGCGCGGCAAGAAGATCGCGGTGGCGCAGGGCAGTTCGGCGCACTTCCAGCTCATCGCGAGCCTCCAGCAGGCCGGCCTGACCCCGGCCGACGTGCAGATCAGCCTGCTCCAGCCGGCCGACGCACTGGCCGCCTTCAACAGCGGCAAGGTCGACGCCTGGGCGGTCTGGGACCCGTACACCTCCCAGGTGCTGCGCTCCGGCGCCCGCGTGCTGACCACCGGCGAGGGGGTCGTCAACGGGCTCGGCTTCCAGGTGGCGGCGCCCGGCGCGCTGGCGGACGAGGGCAAGAGCAAGGCCATCGGGGACTACCTGCTGCGCCTCCAGCGCGCCCAGGAGTGGGTGTTCAAGCACCCGGAGGAGTGGGCCAAGGTCTGGTCGAAGGAGACCGGGCTGCCGTACGAGGTGGCCTTCGACGCCGTGAAGCGCAGCAACGGCACCCGGGTCCCGGTGGCCGTGGACGATGCGGCGGTGGCCTCCGAGCAGAAGATCGCCGACACCTTCACCGAGCTGAAGCTGATCCCGGGCAAGGTCGTCTTCAAGGACTTCGTGGACACCCGCTTCAACGGGAACCTGCCGCCCTCCACCACCCCCGCGCGCACGTACGGGAAGGACTCCTGATGACGGTACGACTGCACTGGTTCCTGCCGACCGGCGGCGACGGCCGCACCCTGGTCGACCGGCACGCCTACGCCAACAACCATGCCGCCGCCGGGGTGCGCGAGCCCGACATCGAGTACCTCGCGCAGATCGCGAAGGCGGCCGAGCGGCTCGGCTTCGAGGCGGTGCTGACCCCGACCGGCACCTGGTGCGAGGACGCCTGGCTGACGACGGTGGCACTCGCGCAGCACACCGAGCGGCTGAAGTTCCTGGTGGCCTTCCGGCCGGGGGTGATCTCGCCGACGCTGGCCGCCCAGATGGCGGCCACCTACCAGCGGATCACGCGCGGGCGGCTGCTGCTCAACGTGGTGACGGGCGGCGACTCGGCGGAGCAGCGGCGGTTCGGCGACCACCTGGGCCACGATCTCCGCTACGCGCGCACGGCCGAGTTCCTCTCGGTCGTACGGGGCGTCTGGGGCGGTCAGCCCTTCGACTTCCACGGCGAGCACTACCGGATCGACGGCGGGCTGACGGCGCTGCCGCCCGACCCGCTGCCGGAAATCTTCTTCGGCGGGTCCTCGGCCGCGGCGGGCCCGGTGGCCGCCGAACACGCGGACGTGTACCTGACGTGGGGCGAGCGGCCGCAGGAGGTGAAGGAGAAGATCGACTGGATCCGTTCGCTGGCCGAGGAGCGGGGCCGGACGGTGAAGTTCGGCATCCGGCTGCACACCATCTCCCGGGACTCGGCGAAGGAGGCCTGGGCGGCTGCGGACCGGCTGCTCGGCGACCTGGACGACGCGTCCATCGCCACGGCGCAGGCGGCGCTGGGCGCGAGCGAGTCGGTCGGGCAGCAGCGGATGCTGGCCCTGCACGGCGGCTCGCGCGACAAGCTGGAGATCTCCCCGAACCTGTGGGCCGGGGTCGGGCTGGTGCGCGGCGGCGCCGGCACCGCTCTGGTCGGCAGCCACGGGGACGTGGCGGACCGGATCGAGGAGTACCACGCGCTCGGGATCGAGAACTTCGTGCTGTCGGGCTACCCGCACCTGGAGGAGGCGTACTGGTTCGGCGAGGGGGTCACTCCGGAGCTCGCGGCACGCGGGCTGCTCGCGCGCTGAGCCGGGGGCCGGGGGCCGAGATCTCCCCGGCTCCGGCTCCGGCTCCGGCTCCGGCTCCGGGAAGATCTCGGCGCGACTCCCAGTTGGTAGAACCGTGAACGAATTCGCGGTGCAGGACGTGGACGTGGTGGTCGTGGGCGCGGGGCAGGCCGGCCTGTCCGGCGCCTACCACCTGGCGCGGGCGGGGATCGACCACGTGGTCCTGGACCACGCGCCGCGCCCGGGCGGCGCCTGGCAGTTCCGCTGGCCCTCGCTCACCTACGGCAAGGTCCACGGCATGCACGCGCTGCCCGGGATGGAACTCACCGGCGCCGATCCGCTGCGTCCGTCCTCCGAGGTGATCGCGGAGTACTTCGCGGCCTACGAGGACCGCTTCGACCTGCGCGTACGCCGCCCCGTGGACGTCACCGCCGTACGCGACGGGGCGGACCGCCGGCTGCTGGTGGAATCCGCGACCGGGACCTGGTCGGCGCGGGCGCTGATCAACGCCACCGGGACCTGGGACCGGCCGTTCTGGCCGCGCTATCCCGGGCAGGAACTCTTCCGGGGCCGCCAGCTGCACACGGCGAACTACCCGGGGCCGGCCGAGTTCGCCGGAGCCCGGGTCATCGTGGTGGGCGGCGGCACCTCGGCGGTGCAGCACCTGCTGGAGATCGCCGAGGTGGCTGCGGAGACGACCTGGGTCACCCGCCGGCCCCCGGTGTTCCGCGACGGGAGCTTCGGCGAGGAGCAGGGTCGCGCGGCGGTGGCCCTGGTGGAGGACCGGGTACGGCAGGGCTTGCCGCCCCGGAGCGTGGTCAGCGTCACCGGGCTGCCGCTGAACGAGGCCGTCCGGGGCGGACTGGAGTCGGGGGTCCTGGACCGCCGGCCGATGTTCGACCACCTCACGAGGACGGGAGCCGCCTGGCCGGACGGCAGCGGGGTCGAAGCGGACGTGATCCTGTGGGCCACCGGCTTCCGCCCGGCCATCGACCACCTGGCTCCGCTGCGCCTGCGCGAGCCGGGCGGCGGCATCCGGCTCGACGGCACCCGAGCGGTGCGCGACGAGCGGATCCACTTGGTCGGCTACGGACCTTCGGCATCGACCATCGGCGCCAACCGCGCCGGCGGCGCCGCGGCCCGGGAGATCCACCGCCTGCTCACCCGCACCCGGGCGGGCATCCGCTAGACCGTCTCCTTCGGATCAGGTGGCGCGCGAGGCCGCCCGGATCCGGTTGAACTCGGCCACGTGCCGCTTGTGCTCCTCGTACGTCGCCGAGAAGCGGGTGTCTCCCTGCTTCACGGTGACGAAGAACAGCCAGTCCCCGGGTGTCGGGGCCACCGCGGCCGCCATGGCCTGCAGGCCGGGGCTGTCGATCGGAGTGGGCGGCAGTCCCTGGCGCTCGTACGTGTTGAAGGGGCTGTCGATCTTCGTCTCGCTCAGCTTGGTGTCCACCGTGGAGCGGTTCAGCGCGTAGTTGATGGTGGAGTCCATCTGGAGCGGCATCGATTTCGCCAGCCGGTTGTGGACCACCCGGGCGACCTTGCCCATGTCCCCGCGGGTCTCGGCCTCCGCCTCGATGATGCTCGCGAGGGTGGCCGTCTGGTACGGGGTCATCCCGTGGGCCTTGCCGCCGTCCGCGACGGCCTTGGTGGCGAGGCTCTTGTTGGCCGTCTCGACCATGTAGGTGAGCAGCGAGGCCGGGGTGGACTTCGAGGTCACCGGATAGGTGGCCGGGAAGAGGTACCCCTCCGGATTGCCCTTCGCCTCGGCGGGCAGGGGCAGGACGGCCGCGGCGGCCGCGGCCTTGGCGGAGCCGGCCGGGAGCTTCAGTTCGCGGTCGATGGCGGCGTAGACCTGCGGGGCCCGCCAGCCCTCGGGGATCAGCAACTGGCGCGGCTTCTCGGGCGGTTCCTCGCCGGGAAACAGCGGGATCAGGAGGGCTGCCCCGAGTCCCAGGGCGGTTCCGAGGAAGAGCGCCAGCCTGCCCCGGCGGGTGAGCCGGGAACGGCGCGGTGACGGCGGCCGGTTCTCATGAGGCATGCGGGCACGCTAACCCGCGAACCACCGGATTCCCGACATCCGACCCGTGTGCCGGTCATACGATCACACGTTCACCGGGGTCGGCTCGGTGCCGCGCAGGGTGTCCGGCTTGAACGTCCCGGGCTTGAGCAGATCCGCCTTGCGCATCTCGGAACCGAGCGCCCCGGCAAGGAGCCCCTCGGACGCCGGAGTCTCCGGCTTGAGGGCACTCTCCCGGTCGCGCCGGACGAGGGCGGCGTACCGGCCGTCGGCCTTCAGCAGTTCCTCGTGGGTGCCGCGCTCCGCGATCCGGCCTCCGTCGAGCACCACGATCTGGTCGGCGTCACGGACGGTGGAGAGGCGGTGGGCGATGGTGATGGTGGTGCGGCCCTGGGAGAGGTTGTCGATGGCGCGCTGCACGGCGTGCTCGGTGCGGGTGTCCAGCGCGCTGGTGGCCTCGTCGAGGATGAGCACCGGCGGGTCGCGCAGGATGGTGCGGGCGATGGCCAGACGCTGCTTCTCTCCGCCGGAGAACCGGTAGCCGCGCTCCCCGACCAGGGTGTCGTACCCGTCCGGCAGGGACTCGATGTGATCGTGGATCTGGGCCGCGCGCGCCGCCTGCGCTATCTCCTCGTCGGTGGCGTCGGGCTTGGCGAAGCGCAGGTTGTCGGCGACGGAGGCGTGGAAGAGGTACGTCTCCTGGGAGACCACGCCGATGGAGCGGGCCAGGGAGTCGAAGTCGAGGTCGCGCACGTCCACGCCGTCGAGGGCGACCCGGCCGCCGGTGACGTCGTAGAGCCGGGGCACGAGGTAGCTCAGCGTGCTCTTGCCGGATCCCGTCGGGCCGACCACCGCGAGGGAACCGCCGGCCGGGACCGTGATGTCGATGCCCGTCAGCGTGGGGCCGCTCTTGGTGTCGTAGGCGAAGTGGACGTCCTCCAGTCGGACTTCGCCCTTGGCGCGGTCCAGGCGGACGGGGTCCTCGCGCTCGGTGATGTCCACCGGCAGGTCGAGGTACTCGAAGATGCGGGCGAAGAGCGCCAGCGAGGTCTGGATCTGGACGCCGGTCGACAACAGGCTCACGGCGGGCCGGAACAGGCCCTGCTGGAGGGTGACGAAGGCGACGAGGGTGCCGACCGAGAGCGAGGGGGCTCCGGTCTGCAGGGCTATGCCGGCCGCCCAGTAGATGAGCGCGGGCATGGCGGCCATGACGATGCCGATGGTGGACATCCGCCAGCGCCCGGCCATGCTGGAGCGCACTTCGAGGTCGACGAGCTTCTCGGACTCCTCCGCGAAGGAGGTGGTGAGCGAATCGGCGCGGCCCATCGTGCGGCCGAGCAGGATGCCGCTGACCGACAGGGACTCGGTGACCGTCGCGGCCATGGCGGCCATCTGCTTCTGGCGCTGCGCGGTGATCTTCTTGCGCTCGCCGCCGACCCGACGGCTGATCCACACGAAGACGGGCAGCAGGGCGAGCGAGACGAGCGTGAGCCGCCAGTCGAGCGCGAGCATCGCGACGACGGAGGCGATGACGGCCGTCGCGTTCGAGACGAGGGAGGTCGCCGTGGAGGTGACCGTGGCCTGCATGCCGCCGATGTCGTTGGCGATGCGGGACTGCACCTCGCCGGTGCGCGTGCGAGTGAAGAACGACAGCGGCATCCGCTGGAGCTGGGCGTAGACGGCGGTGCGCAGATCGTGCATGACGCGCTGGCCGACGGTGGTGGATATCAGGGTCTGGAGCACGCCGAAGATGCTGGTGACGACCGCGGTCGCGATCATGCCGAGGGCGAGCAGGCTGAGCAGCCCGGTACGGCCCTGCGGGATCGCTACGTCGAGGACCTCCTTGAGCAGGAAGGGAGTGGCGACTCCGACCAGCGAGGAGGCGGCGACCAGCACGCCGACGACGGCGAGACGGCCCCGGTAGGGCCGGAAGAGGCCGACGATGCGGCGCAGCTCACGCGGCCGCTCGTCCGGGGCGGGGCCGCTGGGGTCGAGGGATTCTTTCGAGGGTTCCCACTCGGGTTCTTTGGGGCGCATGGGCCTCCTTCATGACAGGTGACGAGACTCGAATGAGCATAGCTCATTGTTACCTATACTCACAATGAATCTGGTCCTGATATCGTTCCCATTATGAGGACCGCAGCATGAGCACCGCTTCCGAGACCGACAGCGTCCGGACGGCCGAGAGCACCGACGGCACCGACTCCGCCGGCACCACCGACACCACCGACGGCGTGCTCGCCGAGCAGCTGCTCCGCCTGACCCGGCGGCTCCACCGCATCCAGAAGCGCCATCTGGAGCCGCTCGGCATCACCCCGGCCCAGTCCCGGCTGCTGCGCACCGTCGCCCACCTCTCCACGGTGCGCCCGCCCCGGATGGCGGACCTCGCCGCCCGCCTGGAAGTGGTGCCCCGCGCCGTGACCACGCTGGTCGACGGCCTGGAGAGCGCCGACTGCGTCCGCCGCGTGCCCGACCCGGAGAACCGCCGTGTCATAAGGATCGAGCTCACCGACACCGGCCGCGCCACGCTGCGCCGCCTGCGCAACGCGCGAACCGGCGCCGCAGAGGAGATCCTGGCTCCATTGACCGCCGATCAGCGCGAGGTGCTCGGCGGCCTGCTGAACGCTCTGGCGGACGCTCCGGCGGAGCACGGCTGCTGATGGGCGACGGTCCGGCCGGGACAGGGCCGGAGCTGCGCCGAACGAGTGAGAACGACCGACACGGCGCGAGTTGAGGGGCTGCAGATGCCACTGCTGGAACCGAAGCCGGGGGCCCTGCGCCCGCGCACCATCAGTGGCCCCGCCCCCGACCGGGTGCCCGACCGCGCCTCGACGGGCACCCCCGAGCCGCTGCGCAGCGAGCTGGCCGAGCTGCTGGGCGCCGACAAGGTGCTCTCGGGTGTCTCCGACCTCGTCCGCTACGCCTCCGACGCCTCCCCGTACCGATTCCTGCCGCAGGTCGTCGTGATCGCGGAGGACATCGACGACGTCTCCGCCGTCCTGTCCTACGCCCACGGCAAGCAGCGCGAGGTGGTCTTCCGGGCCGCCGGGACCTCGCTCAACGGCCAGGCCCAGGGCGAGGACATCCTCGTCGACGTCCGCCGCCACTGGGCCGGGGTCGAGGTGCTGGAGGAGGGCCTGCGGGCGCGGATCCAGCCCGGCACCACCGTCGTGCGCGCCAACGCCGCGCTCGCCCGCCACGGCCGCGTCCTGGGCCCGGACCCGGCCAGCGCCATCGCCTGCACCCTCGGCGGAGTCGTCGCGAACAACGCCTCCGGCATGACCGCGGGCACCACGAGGAACTCGTACCGCACCCTGTCCTCCCTCACCTTCGTCCTGCCGAGCGGCACCGTCGTGGACACCGCCGACCCGCTCGCCGACGAGGAGCTGGCGCACGCCGAGCCCGCCCTGTGCCACGGCCTGATGGAGATCAAGAAGGAGATCGAGGCCGATCCGGAGCTCGTCGCCCGCATCCGGGCCAAGTACGAGATCAAGAACACCACCGGTTACCGCCTCGACGCCTACCTCGACGGCGCCACCCCCGTGGAGATCCTGCGCGGGCTGATGGTCGGCTCCGAGGGCACCCTCGGCTTCATCGCCGAGGTCGTCTTCGACACCCTGCCGCTGGACCGCGAGCTCACCAGCGCCCTGCTCTTCTTCCCCTCGCTGCCCGCCGCGGCCGCCGCCGTACCGCTCTTCAACGAGGCGGGGGCGCTGGCCGTCGAGCTGATGGACGGCAACACCCTGCGTGCCTCGGTGAGCGTCGCGGGCGTCCCCGCCGACTGGGCCGGACTGCCCAAGGACACCACCGCGCTGCTGGTGGAGTTCCGGGCCCCCGACGAGGCCGGCCGCGCGGAGTACGAGCGGCGGGCCGCCGGGGTGCTGGCCGGGCTGGACCTGGTGGCCCCGGTGGCCTCGGTGACCAATGCCTTCACCCGCGACGCCAAGATCATCTCGGGCTACTGGAAGGCCCGCAAGGCCTTCGTCACCGCCGTCGGCGGCGCCCGCGCCTCCGGCACCACCCTGATCACCGAGGACTTCGCGGTCCCCCCGTCCCGGCTGGCCGAGGCCTGCGAGGCCCTGCTCGAACTCCAGGCGGAGCACGGCTTCGACGCCGCCGTCGCGGGCCACGCCGCCCACGGCAACCTGCACTTCCTGCTCGCCTTCGACGCCGCCCGGCCCGCGGACGTGGAGCGGTACGCCGCGTTCATGGAGGCCTTCTGCCGGCTCACCGTGGAGCGCTTCGACGGCTCGCTGAAGGCCGAGCACTCCACCGGCCGCAACATGGCCCCCTTCCTGGAGCTGGAGTGGGGGCCCCGGGCCACCGAGATGATGTGGCGCACCAAACGGGTCATCGACCCCGACCTGGTCCTCGCCCCGCGGATCCTGCTGGACCGCGACCCGAAGGCGCACCTGCGCGGCCTCAAGACGATCCCGCAGGTGGAGGCCGTCGCCGACCCCTGCATCGAGTGCGGGTTCTGCGAACCGACCTGCCCCAGCGAGGACCTGACGACCACCCCGCGCCAGCGGATCGTGCTGCGCCGGGAGATGATGCGCCAGCAGCCCGGCTCCCCCGTGCTCGACGGTCTGCTCGACGCCTACGGGTACGACGCCGTGGACACCTGCGCCGGCGACTCCACCTGCAAGCTCGCCTGCCCCGTCGGCATCGACACCGGCGCCCTGATGAAGGACTTCCGCCACCGCCGGCACAGCCCGCGCGAGGAGCGCGCGGCCGAGCTGGCCGCCCTTCGGTTCGGCGCCGTCGAGGTGGCCGCGCGGCTGGCCGTGGCCGCCGCCGACAAGATCACCGACGTCGTCGGGGACCGGATCCTGCAGGCCGTGACGGGGGCCGCGCGCAAGGCCGTACGGCCCGACCTGGTTCCGGAGTGGCTGCCGCAGGTCCCCGGCGCCGCGGCCGGCAAGCTGCCCGCCACCCGGCGTGTGGGCGCCGCCGCGGTGTACTACCCGGCCTGCGTCAACCGGATCTTCGGCGGCCCCGAAGGCCGGCCCGGTCCCTCCCTTCCGGAGGCCGTGGTGGCGGTGTCGGAGCGCGCCGGAAGACCGGTGTGGATCCCCGGGGACGTCAGGGGAACCTGCTGCGCGACGATCTGGCACTCCAAGGGGTACGACGCCGGCAACCGCGTGATGGCCAACCGGATCGTGGAGGCCGCCTGGGGCTGGACGGCCGGCGGGCGGCTGCCGCTGGTGGTGGACGCGTCCTCCTGCACCCTGGGCATCGCGCACGAGGTGGTCCCGTACCTGACCGACGACAATCGCGCACTCCACGCCGAGCTGCGGATCGTCGACTCCGTCGTCTGGGCGGCCGAGGAGCTGCTGCCACACCTGGAGGTCCGCCGGACGGTGGGCTCGGCGGTGCTCCACCCCACCTGTTCGATGCGGCACCTGGACGACGAGGCGCAGCTGCGGGCGGTGGCCGAGGCCTGCGCCGACGAGGTGGTGGTCCCGTACGACGCGGGGTGCTGCGCCTTCGCGGGCGACCGCGGCATGCTGCACCCGGAGCTGACGGAGTCGGCGACGGCGCGCGAGGCGGCCGAGGTGACATCGCGGGAGTTCGACGCACACCTGTCGGCGAACCGGATGTGCGAGGTGGGCATGGACCGTGCCACGGGCCGCAGCTACTACTCGGCCCTGCTGGAACTGGAGCGCGCCACCCGCCCCTAGGGCGTGTCCGTCGAATCCCGCCAGGCCGCTCCGGTCAGACCACGGTCACCTGGTGGTGTACCACCGCGTCGAACAGGTAGCCCTGCGTGTTGTGGGGCGTGGTCGTCGGCTGGGTCCGTCCGGTGGCGTCGGTGGCCCGGGCCAGCAGCGCGGTCGGACCGGTGGCCCGCGGGGTCCACGGCAGGGACCAGCGCACCCAGCTGCCCCGGCGCGGGGCGTCGTGCAGCCGGGCCCGCTGCCAGCGGACCCCGCCGTCGGTGCTGACCTCCACCCGGTGCACGGGTGCCGCTCCCGACCACGAGCGCCCGGTCAGCAGCCGCGGCCGGTGGGCGGACACGGTGGCACCGTGCTCCAGCTCGAAAGCGCTCTTGAGGGTCTGGCGGGTCAGCGGGGCGCTGCCCTGCGGTGGCTGGTCGGGCCCGAACAGCCGGTACAGGTCGGTGTTCCACGGTGTGTAGAGGGGCTGCCCGCTCACCTCGATGTCCCCGACCCACTTGATCGAGGAGATCCCGATCCAGTTCGGTACGACCACGCGGACCGGCCCGCCGTGGTCGGGCGGCAGCGGCTCGCCGTTCATCTCGTACGCGAGGATCACGTCGTCGAGGGCCTTGGAGACGGGCAGCGGGCGCCGCACCCGGCCCAGGTTCACCCCGTTCGTGACGACCTCGTCGTCCAGCCCGCGGGGCAGTACGTCCACGGCCCCGCGGGTCAGGCCCGCCAGCCTCAGGACGTCGGACAGCCGGGCGCCGCGCCAGCGTGCCACACCGATCGCGCCGAGGGTCCACGCGGTGCCGGTCACTTGCTGGCCCTGCTGGGTGGTGTAGAAGCTCCGGCCGTTGCCCGCGCACTCGATGAACAGGGTCCGCTCGACCGCCGGCAGCGCGCGCAGCCGGTCGTAGGAGAACTCGACCGGTCCGCCGGTCAGGGCGTCGCCCCACACCTTCAGCCGCCAGTCGTGCGCGTCGAGGCGCGGGGTGACGGTGTGGTTGCGTACGAAGAACCGGTCGAGGGGGGTCAGGGGGCCCGTGCCCCGCAGGGCGGCGAAGTTCGTCTCCGCGTTGGTTCCCCGGATGGTGAACAGCTCGGGCGGCAGCGGCTTCACGGTCCCGGGCGCCGCAGCGGCGACGGCTCCGGCGGCTCCGGTCCCGGCCGCGCCCGTTGCGGAGGCTCCGGCGGTTCCGGCGGCGCCCAGGCCCAGAGAGCCGGCCGCGGTCCCCGCCGCGAACAGTTTGAGCAGGTCGCGGCGGTCCACCCCGCGGGAGCGGGCGCGGCCGCGCGCCCACTGCCGCAGGCGCGTGCGGTCGTACTGGCTCTCGTCCGACAGGTCGAGGGGCATGGCGGGACACTCCTTGGTCGTGATTCCCGACGGACCGTAGAAGCCCGGCCCCACCTGCGGGAACCTCCTCGTCCCGATGGCCACGAACCTGCAACACGCCCGCAATGACGGACGGTTCACCCGTCAGGGGCTGGTGTCCAGTTCCCAGAACAGCCGGTTCCCCAGGCATTGCGTCAGGTAGGGGACGCCGTCGGTGTAGCCCGATCCATGGGCGTCGCCGAGCATGCGCGCGGCGAGCCCGCGATGCGCCGACTTCCACCGCTGGTGCACGCCCTCCAGCCGGCTGATCGCCATGTCGAGGCGGTTCCACCGCGTCCGGTCGACATGCCCCTCGTCGCGGAGGTCGAGATAGGCCCGGGTGATGGTGTCGTGTCCGGGATCTTCGACCTCGGCCCGTACGGCGGGCACGCTCGTGAATGCGGACGACTGCAGGCGCGGTGCGGGCGGAACACCGCACAGGCTCTCGAACCGTTTGTACTGTTCGGACTGAATGGCGCTGGCACCCTGGGTGTACTGCCGGAAGGCGGAGAACTGCTCCGCCCTCATCGTGGCCACCACGCGGAAGAGCGTCGCGGCCCGCTCGAACATCACGACCGCGTGGTCCATCGGTTCCGCGGCCCCTTCCGGATTCCCTGCGCGCAGCTCCCCGATCGCCTTCTTCATCGCTGCCGCTATTGCGGTGAAATGCATTTCGTGGGTCTGGAGGGCGCGGATGAAGAAGTATTCGTCATGGACGACGTAGACAGGCTGGACGGTGACGTCGAACCACCGGGCGCAATCCGTCTCCGGCGGCCGGGGCAGGCGATCGACCAGGCCTTCGAGGCGGGACCGGGGAGTGTCGGCCAGCCGCGACGGAAGGTCGTCGGCCTCCGATCGACCGAGCCCCGTCGTCACGAGCCGCAAGGCGTGCCTCAACCGGGTGTTCAGCGTCGCCGCGTCCGGCCGGTCCCGCCCGGGCTCCTCGGGCGACCCGGCCGCCGCCTCGCTCTCGAAACGCACCACGTCGGCCATCAGCAGGGTCGACATCCGGTCCGCGCTCAGCGCGGCGTGCCGGTCGTCCATGAAGAGCTCCAGGAGCGGCAGCGCGAGGTAGGTGCGGTTCTGGAAACGTCCCTCGTGCTTGTCGAGGGCGCAGTCGAGAAAGGCGCCGAGGAACGGGCGGTTCGCCCCGTGCCGCCGCCTGATGTCACTCAACCGGAGGAGCGTCTCATTCGAAATGAAATGCTTCCCTGTCCGCCGCACGTGTTCCGTCACGGACCGGGCAAGGGAGATGCCGTCGTGTTCCTGCGGCATTCGGTCAGCGGCCGCCCAGCGCTCGATCTCGGGGTTCGTCGCCATTCGTCTCTCCCAAGCCGTCATGCGGAGTGAAGGTCGCTTTCCACTAGGCATGATCGAAGGACCGGACGTCATGTCTCGGGAATTCGTGCCTTGACAGCGGATACCGAACCCGCTTCGACGCGCCCGGCCGCCGATCCGGCGCCTCCGGGCCGGGCCCGGGGGGAGGAGGACGTCGGGTTCCGGCTCGCTCGCGGGTGAGCAGACCCTGCTGCGAAGAGCTGCGGCCAACGGAAAATCGATTGCCCCGGACCGGTCCAGAACGCGAACCTTGCACGGTTTGGAACACTCGACCAGTCATGGGGCGTCATGCAGATCAGCGATCTTCCGTATCCGGATCCAGGGGTACCCGACGCTCGCTCCGGCCCCCGGTTCCTCTGGTGGCTGGGTCGGGGCCAGCTCGGCGGCCAGGCCAAAAGCCTGGGCTGGGGGCTGCTCCACTTCGGCGGCATCGCGGGCCTGCCGTACACCGTGGGGCTGGGCATCGACGCGGTCGTGGACCGCGACGGCGACCGGCTCCTGTGGGTCGGCGGTCTGATCGCGCTGCTCGGCATCGCGATCTCGCTCGGCGACGCGATGCTGCACCGCACGGCCGTCACCAACTGGATCACCGCCGCCGCGCGGGTCCAGCAGCTGCTCGCCCGCAAGACCGCCGAGCTGGGCTCCGCCCTGACCCGGCGGGTCGCGGCGGGTGAGGTGGTGGCCGTCTCCACGGGCGATGTGGAGAAGATCGGCTGGTTCGTCGAGGCGGTCTCCCGCTTCCTGGCCGCAGCCCTGACCCTGGTCATCGGCTGTGTCGTCCTGCTGTTCTACGCGCCCACCATCGGCGTGGTCGTGGCCCTCGGCATGCCGGTGCTGGCCCTGGCCGTCCTGCCGCTGCTGCCGCGCGCCACCCAGCGCGCCGACCTCCAGCGGGAGAAGGCGGGCAAGGCCACCGAACTGGCCTCCGACACCGTGGCGGGGCTGCGGGTCCTGCGCGGCATCGGCGGCGAGGAACTCTTCCTCGGCCGCTACCGCGAGGCCTCGCAGCAGGTCCGCGAAGCGGCCGTGCACAGTGCCCGAATGTGGGCCCTGATCTCCGCGATCCAGGTGCTGCTGCCGGGAGCGCTGCTGGTCACGGTGGTCTGGTACGGGGCCGCGCTCGTACTGGACGGCCGGCTGGACGTCGGCGAACTCGTCGCCGCCTTCAGCGCGGTGGCGACCATGCTCTACCCGCTACGGCACTTCGAGGAGATCGCGATGGCGTACTCCTTCTCGCGCCCCTCCGCCAAGCGGGCGGCGCGGGTGCTGTCGCTGACGCGGACCGACGCGAAGCCGGAGGCGGATGCCGGTGCGCAGGCCGCGGAGACCGTGGTCTCCACCGGAGTCCCCCGTCCCCCGGCCCCCGGCGCGGACCTGTACGACCCGGAGACCGGGCTGCTGGTCCCGGCGGGCCGGCTCACCGCCGTGGTGTGCGGGGACCCCGACCTGGCGGGCCGGCTCGCGGAGCGCCTGGGCGGGCATCCGATGGACGCCGCGGCCGGGCCCTCCGTCCTGCTGGGCGGGGTCGCGCTGGACGAGCTCGCGCTGGACACCGCGCGCACGCTGGTCCTCGTACAGGACAAGGATCCGGTCCTGCTCTCGGGGACGCTGCGGGAGCTGTTCGACGTACCGGCGTCCGGGGCGGTCCAGGCGCCGGCGGCGCTCGCCGCGGCCCAGTGCACGGACGTACTGGACGCCCTGCTGCAGTCCGCCCCGGACGGCGTGGACGACCCGATGGACGCCAGGATCACCGAACGCGGCCGCTCTCTGTCCGGCGGGCAGCGCCAGCGGCTGGCGCTGGCGCGGTCCCTGGTCACCGATCCCGAGGTGCTGGTGCTGGACGAGCCGACCTCGGCGGTGGACTCACACACCGAAGCCCGGATCGCGGACGGGATCTCGGCCCTGCGCGCCGGTCGCACGACGGTGGTACTGGCGTCCTCGCCGCTGCTGCTGGACCGCGCCGACCGGGTCGTCCTGATCCACGAGGGCAAGGCGGTGGCGAGCGGCACGCACCGGGAGCTGCTGCACGGCGACCCGCGCTACCGGGCGGTCGTCACCCGCGAGACCGAGGAAGAACAGCGGCTCCCGCGGCTGGAATCCGTACTGACCGAGATCGAGGAATCCGCATGATCGGCGTGGCACCGCCGCAATACGATCCGGCCGCCCCGGAAACGGCCGCGACCCTGCCCGTGGGCAGCTCCGCGACCGTACGGGGCTACGTGCGCGGCCTGTTCCGCCGCCACCGGCGGGCCTTCCTGGTCCTGGTGGGGGTCAACACGGTCGCGGTGATCGCCTCCATGGTCGGCCCGTACCTGCTGGGCCAGGTCGTGGACCGGCTCTCGGAAGGGGCCCGCGAACTCCATCTGGGCCGGGTGGGCCTGCTGTTCGCCCTGGCGCTCGGCATCCAGACCGTGTTCGTGCGGCTCGTCCGGCTGCGCGGGGCGATGCTCGGCGAGGAGATGCTGGCCGATCTGCGCGAGGACTTCCTCGTCCGGTCGGTCGGCCTGCCGCCGGGCGTGCTGGAGCGCGCCGGAACCGGTGACCTGCTGTCGCGGATCACCACCGACATCGACCGGCTGGCCAACGCGATGCGCGAGGCCGTGCCGCAGCTGGCCATCGGCGTGGTCTGGGCGGGACTGCTCTACGGGGCGCTCGCCGTGACCGCGCCGCCGCTGGCGCTGGCCGCGCTGGTGGCGCTGCCGGTGCTGGTGATCGGCTGCCGCTGGTACTTCAAGCGGGCGCCCCGGGCCTACCGTTCCGAAGCGGCCGGGTACGCGGCGGTCGCCGCCGTGCTCACCGAGACGGTGGACGCGGGCCGCACCGTCGAGGCGCACCGCCTCGGCGGGCGCCGGATCGAGCTGTCGGAGCGGCGGATCAAGGAGTGGACGGCGTGGGAGCGGTACACGCTGTTCCTGCGGACGGTCCTCTTCCCCGTCGTCAACGTCACCTACGTGACGATCCTCGGCTCGGTGCTGATGATCGGCGGGTACTGCGTGATCCAGGGCTGGATGTCGGTGGGGCAGCTGACCACGGGCGCCCTGCTCGCGCAGATGATGGTCGATCCGATCGGCCTGATCCTGCGCTGGTACGACGAACTGCAGATCGCGCAGGTCTCGCTGGCCCGGCTGGTCGGCGTACGGGAGATCGAGCCGGACGCGGGCGACGCGGGCGTCGCCCCGGACGGCAGGGCCGTCCGGGCGGACCAGGTGCACTTCGGGTACCGCGAGGGCGTCGACGTACTGCACCAGGTGTCGATGTCGGTGCCGCCGGGCACCCGGATGGCCCTGGTCGGGCCCTCGGGCGCCGGCAAGTCCACGCTGGGCCGGCTCCTGGCGGGCATCTACGCGCCGCGAACCGGTGAGATCACCCTCGGCGGGGCGCGGCTGTCGCAGATGCCGGCGGAGCGGGTGCGCGAGCACGTGGCCCTGGTCAACCAGGAACACCACGTGTTCGTGGGCTCCCTGCGTGACAACCTGCGCCTGGCGCGCACGGAGGCCGCTGACGCCGAGCTGTGGGCGGCGCTCGGCGCGGTCGACGCGGAGGACTGGGCGCGGGCGCTGGACGCCGGTCTGGACACCGAGGTCGGCTCGGGCGCCGCGGCGCTGACTCCGGCGCAGGCGCAGCAGATCGCGCTGGCCCGGCTGGTGCTGGCCGATCCGCACACGCTCGTCCTGGACGAGGCCACCTCGTTGCTGGACCCGCGCGCGGCCCGGCACTTGGAGCGCTCGCTGGCCCGGGTGCTGGACGGCCGCACGGTGATCGCGATCGCGCACCGGTTGCACACCGCGCACGACGCTGACGTGATCGCCGTGGTCGAGGCAGGCCGCATCACGGAGCTCGGCTCGCACGACGCCCTGGTCGAGGCCGACGGCGCGTACGCCGCCCTGTGGCGCTCCTGGCACGGCTGACCGGCGCCGCGCCGCCTGGCCCTGGACCCGTCTACGTGGTCCAGGGCAGGCGGACGGCCTCGATCTCGGAGTCACGGAGCAGCGCTTCGACCAGGCCTAGAGGGCGTGCGCGTCCCCGAGCCGGCCCGCGCGGACGTGGAGGTTGTCGAAGTCGCGGAACCGGACTGGGGTGACGGCGCCGATGGCGATGGCCGCCTTCGGCCGGCCTCAGAAGAAGCCGAGGGCCGAGGCTCCGCCGACTCCGCCGAGGAGCATGAAGACGGGCATCAGGACCTTCAGCTCCACCCAGCTGCCGGCACGGAAGCGCATCATCTTCGGCGGGCCGATCGGGTACCAGCGCTTGCCCGCGATGGGCAGGGGCCACAGGACCGGGCAGCCGGAGACGGTCAGGGCGTCGCCGATGTCGTGGACCAGGGCGCCCAGCACGATCGGGATGCCGAGCCACAGGTATTCCTGGCCGGGGGCGGTGAAGAGCCAGTCGGAGCCGTTGCCGGGCTGGTCGAGGACGCCGGCCAGTATCCAGGCGCTGGTTGCGCCGAGCAGCCAGACCAGGACGTCGCTGGACATGCGGGCGGCCCGCCACAGCAGGCCTTCGACGGCGAGGACCAGGTGGATGAAGAGGAGGGCGAGGACGCCCCACCGGTCCGTGGTGACGGCGATCGCGGAGGAGCCGGCGCCGATCAGGACGGCCCAGACCCACGTGTGGGTCAGGGTGCGGTGGCCTCCGGTGCGGCGGGCGTCGCGCGGGGACCGGGTGGCCTTGTAGACCCCGTAGGAGATCTTGTCGACCACCTCGCACAGGACCCGGGAGAGCGGGCCGAAGGCGCGGGAGATCGTCGCCGACTTGTGGTCCAGGTCGGGGGCGAGGGCGGCTCCGGCGCAGATGAGCGCGCCGACGACGAGGACGGGCCAGGGCATCGGGTGTCCGTAAGCGGCCGCCGCGGCGCCCACCCCCAGCCAGGCCGCTGCCCCGGACAGTGAGTGCGCCGGACCCATCATGGTCGTTCCCCGCCCCGGTGGTGTGCTGGTCGGGCCCTGTTGACGGTGTCGTTCGGGCCGCATCGACGGCACAGCGTACCGTCGATGATCTTCCTTCTGTCCGCCGGTTCCCTGATCCGGGGGGAAGCCAGGCAAGATGGGGGGTGTGACCCTCATTGATCAGCTCCCGCCGAACGCCGACCCCGACGCACTCTTCGAGGCTTTCTCCTCGTGGGCGGAGGACCAGGGCATCACCCTGTACCCGGCTCAGGAGGAGGCGCTGATGGAGGTGGTCACCGGCGCGAACGTCGTCCTGTCCACCCCGACCGGCTCCGGCAAGAGCCTGGTGGCGGCCGGCGCGCACTTCACGGCCCTGGCCCAGGACAAGGTCACCTTCTACACCGCGCCGATCAAGGCGCTGGTCTCGGAGAAGTTCTTCGACCTGTGCAAGCTCTTCGGCACCGAGAACGTCGGCATGCTGACCGGCGACGCCTCCGTGAACTCGGACGCGCCGGTGATCTGCTGCACCGCCGAGGTGCTGGCCTCGATCGCCCTGCGCGACGGCAAGTACGCCGACATCGGCCAGGTCGTGATGGACGAGTTCCACTTCTACGCGGAACCGGACCGCGGCTGGGCCTGGCAGATCCCGATCCTGGAGCTGCCGCAGGCGCAGTTCATCCTGATGTCGGCGACGCTCGGCGACATGAAGCGGTTCGAGGAGGACCTGACCCGGCGCACCGGCCGGCCCACCTCGGTGGTCCGCTCCGCGACCCGGCCCGTCCCGCTGTCGTACGAGTACGTCACGACGCCGATCACCGACACCATCACCGAGCTGCTGGAGACCCGGCAGGCGCCGGTCTACATCGTGCACTTCACCCAGGCCCAGGCGGTCGAGCGGGCACAGTCGCTGATGAGCATCAACATGTGCACCCGCGAGGAGAAGGACAAGATCGCCGAGCTGATCGGCAACTTCCGCTTCACCACCAAGTTCGGCCAGAACCTCTCGCGCTACGTCCGCCACGGCATCGGCGTGCACCACGCGGGCATGCTGCCCAAGTACCGGCGCCTGGTGGAGAAGCTGGCCCAGGCCGGTCTGCTGAAGGTCATCTGCGGCACCGACACCCTCGGCGTCGGCGTCAACGTCCCGATCCGCACCGTGCTGTTCACGGCACTGACGAAGTACGACGGCACCCGGGTCCGCACGCTGCGCGCCCGCGAGTTCCACCAGATCGCCGGCCGCGCCGGCCGGGCCGGCTTCGACACCGCCGGCTATGTGGTGGCCCAGGCGCCCGAGCACGTCATCGAGAACGAGAAGGCCCTCGCCAAGGCGGGCGACGACCCGAAGAAGCGCCGCAAGGTGGTCCGCAAGAAGGCCCCCGAAGGCTTCGTGGCCTGGTCGGACATCACCTTCGAAAAGCTCATCGGCGCCGACCCGGAGGCGCTGACCTCGCGCTTCAAGGTCACCAACATCATGCTCCTGTCGGTCATCGCCCGGCCCGGCGACGCCTTCAAGGCGATGCGCCACCTGCTGGAGGACAACCACGAGCCGCGCAAGGCCCAGCTGCGCCACATCCGCCGGGCCATCGCCATCTACCGCTCCCTGCTGGACGGCGGTGTCGTCGAGAAGCTCGACACCCCGGACGCCGAGGGCCGCACGATCCGGCTGACCGTCGACCTCCAGCAGGACTTCGCGCTGAACCAGCCGCTGTCCACCTTCGCACTGGCCTCCTTCGACCTGCTGGACCCGGAGTCCCCTTCCTACGCGCTGGACATGGTCTCGGTGGTGGAGTCCACGCTGGACGACCCGCGCCAGATCCTCGCCGCCCAGCAGAACAAGGAACGCGGCATGGCCGTGGGCGCGATGAAGGCCGACGGGGTCGAGTACGAGGAGCGGATGGAGCGGCTCCAGGAGATCACCTATCCCAAGCCCCTCGAAGAGCTGCTCCTGCACGCCTACGACGTGTACAGCAAGAGCCACCCGTGGGTCCGCGACCACCCCGTCTCCCCGAAGTCGATCATCCGCGACATGTACGAACGCGCGATGACCTTCACCGAGTTCACCTCGTACTACGAACTGGCGCGCACCGAGGGCATCGTGCTGCGCTACCTGGCGAGCGCCTTCAAGGCTCTGGACCACACCATCCCCGACGACCTCAAGTCCGAGGACCTCCAGGACCTGATCGAGTGGCTCGGCGAGCTGGTCCGCCAGGTCGACTCCAGCCTGCTCGACGAGTGGGAGCAGCTGGCGAACCCCGAGGTGGAGACGGCGGAGCAGGCCCAGGAGAAGGCCGACCAGGTCAAGCCGGTCACCGCGAACGCCCGCGCCTTCCGCGTCCTGGTCCGCAACGCCATGTTCCGCCGGGTGGAGCTGGCGGCCCTGGACCACGTCAACGTGCTGGGCGAGCTCGACGGCGACTCCGGCTGGGACGCCGACGCCTGGGGCGAGGCCATGGACGGCTACTGGGACGAGTACGACGACCTGGGTACGGGCCCCGACGCGCGCGGCCCCAAGCTGCTCCAGATCGAGGAGGACGCGGCGCACGGCCTGTGGCGCGTCCGGCAGACCTTCGCCGACCCCAACGGGGACCATGGCTGGGGCATCAGCGCCGAGGTGGACCTCGCCGCCTCCGACGAGGAGGGCCGTGCGGTCCTGCGCGTCACCTCGGTCGGCGAACTCGGCCAGCTCTGACCTCCTCCCGGCTCCGCCCGGGCGGGCACCCGCCCGGCAACCGACCCCCGACCCGCAACCGACCGGCGCCGTCACGGCCGCCGGGCCCGACAGTGGAGATCCTCTGATGACGAACCCCGCCGAGAGGCTGGTCGATCTGCTCGACCTGGAGCAGATCGAGGTCAACATCTTCCGGGGCGCCAGCCCCCAGGAGTCCCTCCAGCGCGTCTTCGGCGGCCAGGTCGCCGGCCAGGCGCTGGTGGCGGCCGGCCGCACCACGGAGGGCGACCGGCCCGTCCATTCCCTCCACTCGTACTTCCTGCGCCCTGGCATCCCCGGAGTGCCGATCGTGTACCAGGTGGAGCGGGTGCGCGACGGGCGCTCCTTCACCACCCGCCGGGTCACCGCGGTCCAGCAGGGCAAGACCATCTTCAATCTGACCGCCTCCTTCCATCAGCCGGAGGAGGGCAGCATCGAGCACCAGCTGCCTCCCCGCCTCGACTTCCCGCACCCGGACACCCTCCCGAAGGTCGTGGACGAGATCCGCGAGCACCTGGGCACGCTGCCGGAGGCGCTGGAGCGGATGGCCCGCCGCCAGCCCTTCGACATCCGCTACGTGGACCGGCTCCGCTGGACCCCCGAGGAGCTCAAGGACGCCGATCCGCGCAGCGCGGTGTGGATGCGCGCCGTCGGCCCGCTGGGCGACGACCCGCTCGTGCACACCTGCGCCCTCACCTACGCCAGTGACATGACCCTCCTCGATGCCGTGCGCATCCCCGTGGAACCGCTGTGGGGCATGCGCGGTTTCGACATGGCCTCCCTCGACCACGCCATGTGGTTCCACCGGCCTTTCCGGACCGACGAGTGGTTCCTGTACGACCAGGAATCGCCCATCGCGCACGGCGGCCGGGGCCTGGCCCGCGGCCGCATCTACGACCTCGAAGGCAGGCTGCTGGTATCGGTGGTCCAGGAGGGGCTCTTCCGTCCCTACGGCGCCAAGGCCTCCAAGCCGGCCGTATCGCCCCAGTAGTCACCTCCGTCCCCGAAGAACTGAGCGAGTCCCATGCCCACGCCCGCCACTCCAGCCCTGCCCTGTCCCTGCGGGCTGCCCGCCGCCTACCCGGAGTGCTGCGGCCGCTTCCACTCCGGCGGGCGGCAGGCGCCCACCGCCGAGCTGTTGATGCGCTCCCGCTTCAGCGCCTTCGCCGTCGGCGACACCGCCTACCTCCTGCGCTCCTGGCACCCCTCGACCCGGCCGGGCGCGCTCGACCTGGATCCCGGGCAGCGCTGGGAACGGCTGGAGATCCTGGCCACCGAGCGCGGCGGGATGTTCGAGACGGAGGGCTCGGTGGAGTTCCGGGCGCACTACCGCGAGGGCCGGCACACCGGCTCGCTGCACGAGCACAGTTCCTTCGCCCGGGAGAACGGGGCCTGGGTCTACGTCGGCCCCCTCTCCCCCGTCGACTTCGACTGACCCCTCGCTCCGGTCAGGGCGAAGTCGAGGCTGGTGCGGTACCAGCCGATCTCGTCCGGTGGCCCGGCCCGCAGCAGCCGGGCCGCCACCTCGGCGGCCGCCGGAACCTGCGGGTGCCCGTAGGGCGGGGGCGGGGCGAGTGCGCCGAGCAGGATCCGCTCCGCCTCGTCGGGCACGGTCGCGCGCACATCGTCTTCCGGGAGCACGGAGGCCAGTACGGCAGCCCGCTCCCAGGGGTCGGCGGTCCGTCTCAGCAGCAGCCCGACATGCCGCTCGCGCCACCTGCGGGGCCGCAGGTCGGCCCTGGTCTCGATCAGTTCCCGATCGCCCGGCGGCGCGCTCCCGCGGAGCATCCCGGGCTCCCGAGCCGCGAAGTCCCGTAGCTCCGCGGTCAGATAGAGCCACACCACCGCCCGGTAGCGGTTGATCCGGTATCCGACCGGAGTGAGGTGTCCGCAGCGTGCGAGCCGGGTGAACCGGCTCGGGCCGACCCCGAGGACGGCGGCCGCGGCCTCCGCTCCCGCGACCGTCTCCACGCGCTCGCGCAGCGCGTCCGGGAATCCCTCGGCCGACCGGACCCGGTCGAGCTCGGTCCGGGTGTACCGCGCGGCCCCGGCGGCCCCTTGGGGGCCGGTCCGCACGATGCCCAGCTGGACGGCGCGGGCGAACTCGCTTCGGCTCAGGCCCAGTTCCCCCGCGGCGCGCCCGCCGCCCATCAGCCCGGCGGCCTGCGCCACGTGCGGCATGTCCGTCGTCTGTGGCGCTTGCGGTGTCTGCGGCGTCCGTAGTGCCTGCGGTGTTTGCAGTGCCTGCAGCGCCTGCGGCGTCCGCTGTGCCCGCGGCGCCTGAACCGTCTGTGTCATCACGCTCTCCCCACCAGAGTGATTACTGTGTGTGAAGAACGTAACTCAGAGCGACAGCACCTCGCCGGGCCTGTGGACAACTCCGAAAGGGCGAACCGCGCCGCCCGCCGCTCTCAGCCGCCGGTGATCCGCCGCTCCGCGACACCCAGGTGCTCCCCCACCCGGTTGACCAGCAGCGTCATCTCGTACGCCACGTGCCCGATATCCGCCTCGGAGGCGCTCAGCACGCACAGGCAGCTGCCCGCACCCGCGGCCATGACGAAGAGGACCCCGTCGTCGTACTCGACCATGGTCTGTCGGACCTCACCCGCCCTGAAGTGCCGCCCCGAGCCCTTCGCAAGGCTCTGCAGCCCCGCCGCGACGGCCGCCAGGTGCTCCGCGTCCTCCCGTGCCAGCCCCGCGCTCGCGCCCGTCACCAGGCCGTCGTTGGACAGCACCACCGCGTGCCGCACCTGCTGCACGCGCCGCGTCAAGTCGTCCAGCAGCCAGTCAAGCTGCTTGTCCAGCGCCATATACAGTCCCTCCCCGTCGACGCGGCCGCACCGGCCGCGCCCCACCCCGCGTACTCGTGCCGCCAGCCTTCCCCACCAGGGCCTTTCCGGCAAGGAGGATGGACCCATGGTGAAGAAGATGACTCAAGAGGAATGGCGGGAGTTCGTCTCCCGCTCCACCCGCACCGGGAAACTGTCCACCGTCCGTGAGGACGGAAGCCCTCACATCGCTCCCATCTGGTTCGTTCTCGACGGCGATTCCTTCGTGTTCAACACCGGGAAGGACACCGTCAAGGGGCGCAATCTGGCCCGCGACGGCCGCGTCGCGCTCTGCGTGGACGACGACCGGCCGCCCTTCTCCTACGTCGTCCTCCAGGGCCGGGCGGAGATCAGCGAGGACCTGGACGCGATGCTCCCCTGGTCGACCAGGATCGGCGCCCGCTACATGGGAGCGGACCAGGGCGAGGCCTTCGGGCGCCGCAACGCCGTCCCCGGCGAGCTGCTCGTGCGCGTCCACATCGACAAGGTGATCTCGGCAGCAGGCGTGGCCGACTGACGGCGTCCCCGTCCGCGTGACGGGACCACCACCCCAACACCCCTTCACCGCGGGCCGGTTCACACCGAATCGGCCCGCGGTTCCACCGACTCCAGCAGCCGCGCCGTGTGCACCCGCCCCGCGTACTCCACCAGCCGGATCAGCACTTCCTTCCCCGAGTCCTTGTCCCGCGCGTCGCACAGCACCACCGGCGTCCCCTGATCCAGGTCCAGCGCCCGCGCGACCTCGTTCGAGGCGTACCGCCGTGCGTTCGCGAAGCAGTTGACGGCCACCACGAACGGGATCTTGCGGTGCTCGAAGTAGTCCACCGCCGGGAAGCAGTCCTCCAGCCGCCGCGTGTCGGCGAGGACCACCGCGCCCAGAGCCCCCTGCGACAGCTCGTCCCACAGGAACCAGAAGCGGTCCTGCCCCGGGGTTCCGAACAGGTAGAGGGACAGCCCCGACCTGATCGTGATCCGCCCGAAGTCCATGGCCACGGTGGTCGTCGTCTTCTGGTCGACCCCGCCCGTGTCGTCGACCAGTTCCCCGGCCTCGCTGAGGAGTTCCTCCGTCCGCAGCGGCCGGATCTCGCTGACGGAGCCGACCAGGGTCGTCTTCCCCACGCCGAAGCCGCCCGCCACGAGTATCTTCAGCGCGAGCGAGGCCAGTTCCTCTCCGCCCTCGGCGGACGGCGCCGGCCCGTTGTCGTGCAGTCCCATCACAGCGCTCGCAATCCCTCGATGACTTCACGCAGAATCCGCTCGTCAGGCAGCTGTGCGGGTGGCACCGGTCTGCTGACCTTGACGTGCCCGGCCTCCAGCAGGTCCCCGAGCAGTACGCGCACGACGCCCACGGGAAGGTCCGCGTCCGCCGCGAGCTCCGCCACCGACTGGGTCTCGTCCCGGCACAGGCCGAGCAGCGCACGGTGCTCCGGCCCCAGCAGCGACTCGGCCGCCTCGTCGGTCCCCGCCGGGTCCACGACGACCAGTGCGATCAGGTCGAACCGGACCCCGTGGGGTCCCGGCTTCGTGCGTCCGCCGGTCATGGCGTACGGACGGACGAGCGGGCCCGCGTCGGCGTCGTACCACCGGCCGTTCGTGCTCAAGGCCGCCGCCCTCAACCGGCGGCCGGCGGCCGCGCCGCGAACCGGGCCGGGGTGTACAGGTGCTCGCCGACCCGCTTGACCAGCCGGGCCATCTCGTAGGCGATCAGCCCCATGTCGGCGCCGGCGCCGCTGAGCACGGCCAGGCAGGAGCCGTCTCCGGCGGCCGCCACGAAGAGGAAGCCCTCGTCCATCTCCACCATCGTCTGGCGCACGCCCCCGGCGTGGAAGTGCCGGCCTGCGCCCTTGGCCAGGCTGTGGAAGCCGGAGGCCACGGCCGCCAGGTGTTCGGCGTCCTCCCGGCTGAGCGCGCTGGAAGCGCCCACCGCCAGGCCGTCGTTGGACAGGACCACGGCGTGCCGGACCTCGCGCACCCGGACCACGAGGTCGTCCAGGAGCCAGTCGAGCTCGCCCGACCTGCGGACGCCGTCGAGGTCGATCCTCTGATGTTCGATCATCATCGTGCTCCTTCGCCTTCGCCAGTACTGCCTGTGCCGCCCGTGCCACCCGTGGGCCCCGCACTGCCCGCGCCGCCCGGGCCGTCCGCGCCGGCCTCGCCGGTCGCCTGCGTGCCCCGCACCCAGCCCGCCCGGTACGCCGCCATCCGCTCGCGCGCCTGCTCGGGGCTGCGGCCGCGCGGTTCATCGGCCCCCCGGACACCGGCCGGGGCCTTCGGAGCGGGGGCCTCGCGCAGCTGCGGGACGAGGCTCGCCTGCCGGACCCGGCGCGGCAGTTCGGTGACGGAGGCCGCCGGACCCGAGGGGGCGGATGGGCCCGAGGGGGCCGCCGTGACAGCCGGGGCGGGCGTACGGGGAACCGCGCCCGCGGAGCCGCGCGGCCGCAGCGGGGCCACCGGGGAGGGCCGGGGCTCCTCCCGTACGGGGCTCCGGTCCGGGACCGGCACCCCGCGCACGTCGTCGCGTACGACGCTGATGGCCTGGGACGGCTCCCGCAGCCGCTCCCGCTCCCGGACCGGTTCGGTGACCGGCTCCGGAGCCGGGGTCGCGCGCGCCTGCTCCTCGGGCTGCGGTGCGGCGGCCGTGAGGGCGCCCTGGAGCAGGGAGTTCGGGAGCAGCACCACCGCGGTGGTGCCGCCGTACGGTGACATGCGCAGGTGTACCTTCACACCGTGGCGGGCCGAGAGACGGCTGACCACGAAGAGCCCGAGCCGGTCGCTGTCGAAGAGGTCGAGCGCCTCGGACTGCTCGATGCGCCGGTTGGCCTCCTGGAGGGATTCGCGGCCCATGCCGAGACCCCGGTCCTCGACCTCCAGGACGTAGCCGGCGCCGACGGGTTCTCCGCTGACCCTGACCTTGGTGTGGGGCGGGGAGAACTGGGTGGCGTTCTCGATGAGTTCCGCGAGCAGATGGGTGAGGTCGGCGACGGCTCCGCCGACCACGGCCGCCTCCGCGAGCTGGCGGACCTCGACGCGCGGGTAGTCCTCGATCTCGGAGACGGCGGCCCGCACGACGTTCGTCAGCGGGATCGGCATCCGCCAGGCGCGGCCGGGGGCGGCGCCCGAGAGGATGATCAGGCTTTCGGCGTGCCGCCGCATCCGGGTGGTGAGGTGGTCGAGGCGGAAGAGGTCGCCGAGCTCGTTCGGGTCGTCGGCGCGCCGCTCCATCGAGTCGAGGAGGGTGAGCTGCTTGTGGACCAGGACCTGGCTGCGCCGGGCGAGGTTGACGAAGACCCCGCTCACGCCGCTGGCCAGTTCCGCGCGTTCGACGGCGGCGCTGAGCGCGGCCCGGTGGACCGTGGCCAGTGCCTCGCCGACCTGGGCGATCTCGTCGTCGGCGGCCGGTCCCCGCGGGGTTTCGGCGGCCACGTCGATGTCCTGCCCGGCCCGCAACCGGTCCATGGCCTGCGGGAGTTTGCGGTGCGCGATCTCCAGCGCGGTGTTGCGCAGCGAGACCAGCTCGACCACGAGGGCCCGGCCGATGCGGACCGAGATGACGAGCGAGGCGGCCACCGCGGCCAGGCCCAGGGCGACGGCGGCTCCGGCGGGACTCAGCGCGCCCGCGCCGAAGGGGTCGGCGCGGTCCGCGGCGGCCGCGTGGGCGGCGTCCCCGATCTCCCGCATCGAGCCGGCGACCGAGGTGTAGGCCGCCTCCCAGCCGGAGGGCGGGCCGGCCGCCCCGGCACCGGCCGCGGCGGCGAGCGCCCGGTCCTCGGCCCCGGTGAGGTCGGCGTAGGCGGCGCTCTTGGCCACGGACTGCCAGGCGTCCTGCTGGGCGGCGGGCAGGTCCGGGGCGGCGGAGGCGGTCAGGGCGCGTCGGGTCTCGATCGCTCCGGTCAGGCGGCGAAGCGTTTCGGCGGTGCGCGGCCGCGACGCCGTCAGCAGGGCGTCCTCCCGGGACAGCTGCTCCCCGGCCCGCGCGAACTCCAGCAGGACCCGGGCGTCGACGCCCAGCTCGGCGTCCTGGCCGCCTCCGGAGAGGGCGCCACCCACATCCAGCGCCGTGTCGATCACCCGGGTGTACGTCTCGTACGCCGCTTCCGGGGTCGCCCGGTGCTCGGCGACGTCCTCGCGCGCCGGACCCAGCCCCTCGGCGGCGGCGACGAAGGCACGCAGCCGGACGACGATGTCGGTGCGGTAGTCGCCGGAGTCGGCCACGGTGTTGCGGTCGCCGAGCCGCAGCGACCGTAGGGCTCCGTCGGTGCGGCGTGCCTGCTCGTCCAGGGCTGCGGCCTGGCCGGGGGCCTGGGCGGCGGCCGCCTGGCCGGCAGTGGGGTCGGCCAGCAGCCGTACGGCCGTGCGCCGTTCGGCCTGCAGCGCGGCGATGGCGTTCTCCACCGGGGCCCGCAGTTCCCGGTCTACGCGCTGAACGCGGCTGAGGCGGGCGACGTCCTGGGCCGCGTCGACGGTCGCGAAGGCCCAGAGGGCGAGCAGGGAGACCACCGGCACCATCAGCAGCGAGACGATCTTCGCCCGGACGGTGGCGGGGCGCAGTCGCAGGCGCGGACCGCGGGCACCGCCCCCGGCCGCGCCGGGTATCGCCGCGAACACGTCGGAGGCAGCGCGCTCCGCCGGCTCCTCGGCGGGCGGTCCGGCGTGCGCCCGGCGTCCCGGCCCCTTGCCGCGGCCACCCGCCGGCGCGGGCGCGGGCGGCCGCGACGCCGCTGCTTCCGGTGTTCTGCGGGGTCTGCGCATGGGCTCCTCGTTCCGGGCGGTGCGTAGGTGTACGTGACGGTCGCGGGGGCGGTGGCGTGGTGTTGGTGGGGGTGGTGACCTGGGCGGGGGCCTGCGTCGTGCGCCGCCTCAGCCCGCGGGGGCGGTGGCGCCCCGCTCTCCCAGGCGGAGGTCGGCGGAGGCCATCGCGGAGGCCTCCCGCTCGTCGGCGGTCGGCGAGAGGGCGACGAACGCGGAGGTGATGAAGAGGTAGGAGCCGAGGCCGACGGCGAGCGGGAAGATGAACTGCATGGCGGTGGCGCCCGGCAGGGCCGTGTCCGAGGGGGTGACCTCGACGGCGACGGCGAGCATGCCGGTGTAGTGCATGCTGCTGACGGCGGCGCCCATGACGAGCGAGGCGACGGCGACGGCCACGGGGGACTTGATGTTGAGGGCCGCCCACAGGGCGGCCGTGGCCGCGACGACCGCGATGGCGACGGAGAGTCCGACCGTCAGCGGCTCGTAGGAGACCGAGCCGTGCAGGCGCAGGGCCGCCATGCCGAGGTAGTGCATGCTGGCGACGCCGAGGCCGGTGGTGAGGCCGCCGAGGACGAGGGCCCGGCCGCGGTCCTTCCCGTAGCCGACGGCGAAGACTCCGGCGCCGACGACGATCATCGCGACGAGCAGGCTGAGGATGGTCAGCGGCACGTTGTAGCGGATCTCGGTCCCGGTGACGTGGAAACCGAGCATGGCGACGAAGTGCATCGTCCAGATCCCGGTGCCGATGGCCGAGGCCGCTGTGAGGAGCCAGTTGCGGCGGGAGGCTCCGGTCGTCGCGGCGAGCGCGCGAACGGTGCAGCGCAGGCCGAGGGCGGCGCCGATCGAAGCCATCACGTATGACAGCGCGGGGGTAAGCCAGCCGTAGGCGGCGTGGTCCAGGTGTCCCATGGCCACGGAAGCTAGTCCGGGTGAGGGAGCGAACACGGGCCGCATTTCGAAAGCCACTGGAACTGCTGGAATATGACAGAGATACGTTCATCTTCGATCACGCCGCGTACCACCTTGCACACGTTCCGCAGGCATGTGCCGGAGCCCCGGTGAGGGATCATGGGCACATGAGCGAAGACCGCACACAGGACCACACCCGGAACCGGTCGCTGGACCGGGCTCGGGAGCAGGCTCAGGACCCCGCTCGGGGCCGGCCCCGGGACCAGACGCGGGACCGCGGCCACGTCCAGGAGTTCTTCGGGGCGCGCGCGGCCGGCTGGGACCGCAAGTTCCCCGGGGACGAGCCCGCCTTCGCGACCGCCGTGGGCGAGTTCGGACTGCGGCCCGGGGACCGGGTGCTCGACGCGGGCTGCGGCACCGGGCGGGCGCTGACCGCGCTCCGCGCGGCCGTCGGCCCGTCGGGAACGGTGCTCGGCGCCGATGTCACTCCGCAGATGCTGACCGCCGCACACGAGGCGGGCCGGGATGCCCAGGGCGCCCTGCTGCTGGCGGACGTGGCCGCGCTGCCGCTGCGCGACGGGGTACTGGACGCCGTGTTCGCCGCCGGCCTCATCGCCCATCTGCCCGACCCCGGGGCCAACTTGCGCGAGCTCGCCCGCGTGGTCCGCCCGGGCGGCCGGCTCGCGCTGTTCCACCCCATCGGCAGGGCGGCCCTCGCGGCGCGCCACGGCCGGGAGCTGACCCCCGACGACATGCGCGCGGAGCACAACCTCGGCCCGCTCCTTGCCGGTTCGGGCTGGCAGCTGACTTCGTACGCCGACGAGGACACCCGCTTCCTCGCGCTGGCGGTCCGCACCCCCTGACGACCCCGCACGCGCCTCCCGTGGGTCACCCCGGGCGCGGCGGCGCCGGCGGCGAGCCGGTTCCGTGGCGGGCATCCGGCCCTCCCTGCAGGTGGTGGGCTTGGAAATCCGCTCCCGTCAGCTCTCGACGCGGTGGTTACTCGCTGGTTAGGGTGCGCCGACGAGAGAACGACCGGGAGGCCACGTGTCCGACGAGGAGGACGGCGGTTCGCTGTACGTGCTGACAGCCGTGCTGCTGACCCCCGCACAGTTCCCGAGCATCCTGGGTGACGACTACCCCGAGGCCTGCTCGCTGCTGGGCGTGCCGCCTGCGGCCGCCGGGTACGGCCTGGTGCTGGGGCAGGACGAGGAGGGCGCGCGCTGGACGGTCGTGGTCGACGACGTCTCGCTCGTAGCCATGGCCATCGCCTCGTGGGACTGCGGGATGGAGTACGACCTGTCCCCCGACGAACGGTCCATCGTGGTCTCGCTGGCGGGCTGGCCGCTGGACCTCTCGGTGGCCACGGCCGGAATCCCCGATCCGCACGATCCCGAGCAGGGCGCGGACGGCACCGGGCGGGTACCGCTGACCCCACCGTCGGCCGAGGCCTGGGGTCCGGTGCAGCGGCGGATGGGCGCCGACCAGATAGCCCGGGAATGGGCCGACTGGAGCGAGCGCGTGGCCACGGACGGCGGGGCCGCCGCAGCCGCGCACCCGGGGCTGGCGCGGGCCTTGGAGGAGGCGCTGGGGTACACGCAGAGCCCGCCGCCGCCCGGCAGGGTGCGGTCGTCCTTCGCGGGCGACGAGGCGCGGACGCTGCGCGTCGACGGGCCGGGGTGGTCGCTGGTGGCCCGCACCGGCGGGGCCGCCTTCGTCCTGCTGGACGATGAGCCGAGCGAGGTGCTGGCCGTACCGCACGAGGCGCACGGGGAGCTTCCCGAACTGTCCGAGCTGCTCGCGGCGCTGGACCGGGTCGCTGTACGGCCGGCCTGAGCGGGGCCGGCGATTGCCGGGGCGGGAAAGGGTGCACGTGCGAGGCGCGTACGGTGCCCGAGTCGGGCGTGAGGGGGAGGATGCGCTGATGGATCCGGTGGAAGTGGTCCCGGTGGGCGTGGTGGTGGGCGGCCGCTCGGCGGTCGTGGACGACGACTGGGGGCGGGAGACGGCGGTGATCCGCCTGGCCCCGGAGCGGTTCGGTCCGCAAGCCCTGTACGGACTGGAGGACTTCTCGCACGTGGAAGTGGTCTTCCACTTCGACCGGGTGCCGGAGGACAAGATCGAGACGGGTGCACGGCACCCCCGTGGCAATCCTGACTGGCCGCTCGTCGGCATCTTCGCCCAGCGCGGCAAGAACCGCCCCAACCGGCTGGGCCTCTCGCGCTGTCGCGTCCTGAAGGTGGACGTGCTGGCGGCGGACGGACCCGAGTTGCACGTGGAGGGGCTGGACGCGGTCGCGGGGACTCCGGTGCTCGACCTCAAGCCGTACATGACGGAGTTCGGCCCGCGCGGCGAGCACCGCCAGCCGGAGTGGGCGACGGAGCTGATGCGCGACTACTACTGAGTCGCGCGGGGTGGGGCGGGGGCGCCGAGGGTAGGCTCCGGGGTTCCGCGAGCACCTGCGGCAGGCCGTGGCGGGAAGCCCGGGGAGCAGGGCCGGGGAACAGGGCCGGGTAGAGGGCCGGGGAACAGGACCGGGCGTTGGGCGAGCCGACAGGAGTGCGGCATGACCGTGGTGACCCGTTTGGTCACGTACACCGATCTGCACGTCAGCGCTACGAACGCTCGGCAGTTGTCGGTATCGGCACGGCTGGAGGCCGTACTCGCGGACGGCCGCAGTGTGGTGCTGCTCGACGATCGCGGCTGGAGCACCTCGGGCCCGTCGGGCATGGCCGAGCTGACCTCCACCGAGGACATCGAGGAGACGGCCCGGTCGGTGGTCGGTCCGGACGAGCCTTTCGACGGCATGACGCGGGAAGAGATGGCGGCCGGGCACTGGGGCTACCTGGCCGGCATCCTCCGGCAACACGGGGTGGACGTGCCCGCGCACGACCTGGAGCGGCTGCCCCATGACGTGGTGCTCAGCGAGCGCCTCCGTGCGTGGATCGGCTGAGAGAGCGACCGGCCGGTCAGCGTCGGCGGTCAGTGCTGCTGGTCAGCACCGTCGGTCAGCGCACCGATCGCCACCCGGTGTTCGAGCCGGGGCCGCCCCCGCGCCCGCGCGCCGAGGCACCGGAGCGCGGAGGTGGCCGGCTCGGCGGGTCAGACCCGGTCGAGGGGGACGTGCGGGGTCGGGGGGAGGGTGACCTCGATGGTGTCGCCGGGATGGATCGTGCCGCCCCGGTGGACCACGCCCATGATTCCGGCCTTGCGGAGCAGGTTGCCCTCGTCGTCCCGGCTCACCACCCGCTTGAGCAGCCCGTGCTGGAAGTTGTCGATCTGCAGGCAGGGATTGCGCAGGCCGGTCACCTCGACCACCGCATCCGCGCCGAGGCGCAGCAAGGTGCCGGTCGGCAGGGCGAGCAGGTCTATGCCTGCGGTGGTGACGTTCTCCCCGAGCTGGCCCGGCTCGACCTGGTGGCCGGCCTCGGCCACCTCCTCGAAGAGCTCCCGGTGAATCAGGTGCACCTGCCGGAGGTTCGGCTGCGTGGGGTCCTGGGCCACGCGGGAACGGTGCTTGACCGTGACCCCCGCGTGGACGTCTCCCTCGACTCCGAGCCCTTCGAGGAGCGTGATGCTCTCGCGCGTGGGCTTGGTGAACGAATAGACCTCGTTGCTGCTGACCGCCGCGACCTGCGCCACACCTGCCCGGTTCGCCGGACTCGCCGTGCTCATGGTTGACCCCCCTGCCGCCTTCAGCGGCCGATCTGCTTCCTGGATATACCCCGCAGCCTACGACGCTGGGAGGAGTCCAACAGCAGGTAGGCGGCCACGGGAACACCGATCAGAACCAGCAGTCCGGCCCAGAATCCGACCGCCCAGAACAGCACGATGGCTGCCCCCACACCGGCAACCGCGATCTTTCCGCTCGTGGACATCTGCGGCACCCTCTTTCTCCGTCGGCCACTACCCCACACAACGCGCGTTCCCGCCCCCGCGTTCCCGCCCCCGCATTTCCGCTCGCGCGCCCGGGTCCGTGCCTGATCGGTGGCGCGAAAGCCCCCGGGATAGCCCCGGGAGAGCCCCGGGAGAGCCCCGCGAAAGTCCCGGGAAGTGACCCGGGTCACGGCGCCGCCATGGGCGGGCACATCCGAGGGTGGGTTAGTCTCGGCCACCCTGTATTCGGTAGTCAAGTTTGAGGAATGCGTGCTCCCGACGATCTCCGGCCTCATCCCCTGCTCCGCCGTCTTCCTCCCCGCCGAACCGGCCCGCCACGGCCGGATCGCCTTCTGGCGGGCGGAGTCGGCCGAGGGCAGCCTCCACCTGGACGGCCAGGGCGCCTCCGAACAGCTCACCGTGGTCACGCCCGACCTACGGCGCACCACGGTGACGGCCCTCGTCCTGCCCCTCGCCGAAGCCCTGCCCCTGCTCACCCGGGTCCGGGCCACCGCCTCGGCCGGTGCCGCGCCCTTCTGGGGCGCCGCCACCCTGCTGGCCCTGCGCTTCGCCGCCCGCGGGCTCCTGTTGCCCGGACTGAGCCCCGCCGGGTACGACGCCTGGCGGCTCGGGCCGCTGGACGCCGCCGACCTGGAGGAGGTCCGGGAGCTGGCGGCGGCCATGCCGCCCGACGCGCACTGCGTACCCGTCGACCCCACAGGCCCCGCAGGCCCCGCCGTCCCCGCAGGCCCCGGCGAAGACCCCGACCCCGGCGCCCCACCACGGCTGCCCGCCCCGGAGCCGCTGCTGCGCGCCTTCCTCGACGCCGTCGCCGACACCCTGCCCCGCTCCCCCGCCGCACCCGCCGCCGCCGGCGGCCCCGCCTTCGCCGCCCGCCCGGCCCGGCTCCACCCCGAGCTGCGCGACTGGGCCGCGGAGGTCGCGGCCGGGCACGACGCCGGAGTGCGGGTCTCGATCCGCATCGAGGTGGACCCGGACGCCGAACCCCCCGCCTTCCGTGCCGTGCTGCAGATGCACGGCCTCGCGGACGCCGCCCTCGTCGCCGACGCCGCCGACGTCTGGGCCGGCTCCGGGCCCGCCGCGGCCGCCTTCCCGCCCCGCGCCCGCCTGGACGCGCTCCGCGCCGTGCGCCGCGCCGCCCGTCTGTGGCCTCCGCTTGCCCCGCTGCTCGGCGCGGCCGTCCCCGACGCGGTGGACCTCGCCGACGAGGAGGTCGCGGAGCTGCTCGGGGACGCCGCCGGCGCCCTGGCGGCCGAGGGGGTGCAGGTGCACTGGCCGCGCGGGCTCGCCCGTACGCTCACGGCGCGGGCCGTCGTGGGCCGGGCCGCCACCGGCTCCGACCTGCCGGGCCTGTCCGGCCCGCTCTCCGCCACCTCCGCGCACCCCGTCGGCTGGCGTTACGCCCTGGGCGGCCAGGGCGATCTGACGGCCGACGAGCTGGACCGGCTCGCCGAGGCCAAGCGGCCCCTGGTCCGGCTGCGCGACCAGTGGGTCCTGATCGATCCGGCCGCGGCCCGCCGGGCCCGTGCCCTCGCCCGCAAGGACCGCGAGGTGACGGCCGCCGACGCGCTGGCCGCCGTACTGACCGGCTCGACGGAGCTCGACGGCACGCGGTACGACGTAGAGGCCACCGGGGCGCTGGAACGGCTCCGCGCGATCCTCACCACCGACCCCGAGCGCGCGGCCCCGGAGACCGCAGGTCCCGGGCGCACGGATCCGGGGCACGCGGATCCCCGGCACAGGGATACGGGGCACGCAGAACCCGTGCCCGCGGAACCCGGCCGCGCCGCCCCGGAGCGGGCCGCCGCGACGGCCGACGTGCAGGCCCCGGCCGCCCTCCGCGCCACCCTGCGCGACTACCAGCTCCGCGGCCTGCGCTGGCTCGCCCGCCTGACCGGGCTCGGCTTCGGAGCCTGCCTCGCCGACGACATGGGCCTGGGCAAGACCGTCACGCTGATCGCGCTCCACCTGCACCGCCAGGAGCACGGGCACGAGGGCCCGACGCTGGTGGTCTGCCCGGCCTCGCTGCTGGGCAACTGGCAGCGGGAGATCGAGAAGTTCGCCCCCGGCACTCCGGTGCGCCGCTTCCACGGCGCCGGCCGCAGCCTCGAAGGCCCGGCCGGCCAACCCTCCGGCGGATTCGTCCTCACCACCTACGGAACCATGCGCCTGGACGCACCCCGGCTCGCCGCCGTGCACTGGGGCCTGGTCGTCGCGGACGAGGCCCAGCACATCAAGAACCCGCGTTCCTCGACCGCGAAGGCCCTGCGCACCATCCCCTCGGCCGCCCGCGTGGCCCTCACCGGCACCCCGGTCGAGAACAACCTGTCCGAGCTGTGGGCCGTCCTCGACTGGACCACGCCGGGCCTCCTCGGCCGCCTCGGCACCTTCCGCACGCGCTACGCCGAGCCGGTCGAAAGCGGCCGCGACCCGCGTGCGGCGGCCCGGCTGGGGGCGCTCGTCAGGCCGTTCCTGCTCCGCCGCAAGAAGTCCGACCCCGGAATCGCACCCGAACTGCCGCCCAAGACCGAGACCGACCACGCCGTGTCCCTGACCCGCGAACAGGCCGGGCTGTACGAGGCGGTCGTCCGCGAGACCCTCGCCGCGATCGCCGGAGCGGACGGGATGGAGCGCCGCGGGCTCGTCGTGAAACTGCTGACCTCGCTCAAGCAGATCTGCAACCACCCCGCGCAGTACACGAAGGAGCACCACGGCCCGAAGGAGGCCGCAGGGGCGGCGTCCGGAAAGCTGGAACTCCTCGACGAGCTGCTCGACACGATCCTGGCCGAGGGCGGCTCGGCTCTGGTCTTCACCCAGTACGTGGCGATGGCCCGCATCATCGAACGCCACCTCCTCGCGCGCGGCATCCCTTCTCAACTGCTGCACGGGGGCACGCCCGTTCCGCGCCGCGAAGAGCTCGTGGACCGCTTCCAGGCGGGCGAGTTCCCGGTGTTCCTGCTCTCCCTCAAGGCCGCGGGCACCGGCCTCAACCTCACCCGCGCCGGCCACGTCATCCACTACGACCGCTGGTGGAACCCGGCCGTCGAGGAACAGGCCACCGACCGCGCCTACCGCATCGGCCAGACCCAGCCCGTCCAGGTCCACCGCATCATCGCGGAAGGCACCGTCGAAGACCGGATCGCCGAACTCCTGCAACGCAAAAGGGCGCTGGCCGATGCCGTGCTCGCGGGCGGCGAGGCCGCGCTGACCGAACTGAGCGACGCGGAGCTTGCCGAGCTCGTCGCGCTGCGCCCGACCACCTCCGGGGAGCGACACGGATGAACGACAAGGACCCGTACGAGAAGACCTTCCCGCCGCTCCCGCCCGCCCCCGGCCGCGCCTTCGCCCAGACCTGGTGGGGCCATGCCTGGCTGCGCGCCCTGGAGGACAGCGCGATGGACGGGCAGCAGGTCAAGCAGGGGCGGCGGTACGCGCGTTCGGGCGCGGTCGGGGCCGTGTCCGTACGGCCGGGCGGGCTGACGGCCGTGGTGCGCGACCCGGACGGGACGGCGCACCGGACCGACGTGCTGGTGCAGGAGTTCACGGAAGCCCAATGGGACCGGCTGCTCGGGCTGGCGGCCGCCGAGTCCGGCCACATCGCGGCGCTGCTCGACCGGGAGGTGCCGACGGAGCTCGTGGAGGACGCGGCGGCGGCCGGGGTGGACCTGCTGCCCGGGATAGGCGATCTCGACCCGCGCTGCGACTGCGGCGAGTGGGACCACTGCCCGCACACGGCGGCGCTCTGCTACCAGGTGGCGCGGCTGCTGGACCAGGACCCCTTCGTGCTGTTGCTGCTGCGCGGCCGCGCGGAGGCCGGTCTGGTGGCCGAGCTGGAAGAGCGCAGCACGGCGGAAGCGGAGGCTCCGTCGGGCCCCGATGACGCCGGGGTCGCCGCCTCCGAGGTCTACGCGGCGGCTGCCGCGCTGCCCCCGCTGCCCGCGCCGGCGCGGCTGCCGGACGCGCCGGGCCAGCCTCCGACGCTGGACACGGAGTCGGGGACGGAGCCGCCGGGCCTGGATGTGGACGGGGTGGAGTTCCTGGCGCAGGCGGCGGCGACGCAGGCGTACCGGCTGCTCGCGGAAGCGCTCGCTCCGGCCCACGCGGAGCGCGCCCCGCAGCCGGGGCTCACGGCGGCGCAGGACGCCGTACGGCTCACGGCGCAGGCCCACGACCTTCGGGTCCGCTCCCGCCTGTCGGCGGCTTCCGACAGGGACCGGGCCGCCATGGACCGGGCCGTACTCGCCTGGGGCTTCGGCGGGGCACAGGCCGTCGCGGTGCTGGAGGAGGACTGGACCCCGGACCGGGCGTCGCTCGCCCGGGCCCGGGCCGCGCTGGCGGCGGCCCGGCCCGACGGGGCGGAGGCCGACACCGACGGCGACGCTGACGCCCCCGCCCCGGTGCTGCGCCGGATCCGCGCCCGCTGGACGCAGCCGGGCGGCGACCGCCAGCTCCGCCTGGGCCGCGACGGCCGCTGGTGGCCGTACCGCCGCGCGGCGGACCACTGGCTCCCGGCGGGCCCCTCGTCGCCGGACCCGGCGGCGGCGCTGGCCGCGCTGGAGCCGGAGGAGCCGGAGGGCTAGGAGGACCCGCCCGGGGGCGGCACACCGGCGGGGACCGGCCGACCCGCGTCCCGCACTGGCCGACGTACCGCTTGTCGGGGCGGCGGGCCGGTACGACGATGGGGCGCTCCGGGTACCAAGGCACCGCGAAAGGGCGACATGGACGATCCATCGGTGGCTCTGCCGGGCGGGGCCGACCCCGCCGAGCGGACGCGGGAACTACGGCGGGCCCACGCCGCGTTCACCCAGGACGGGCGGGTCGAGGCCCCGGTGCGGGCGGTCATCGCGAGGTCCTGGCGCCGCTGCGCCCGGGCCCGGGTCAGCCCTGAGTGCGCGCCCCGGATGGAGCTGGCCGGGGCGGAACTGCGGTCGTACCGGGAGCAGCACCCACTGGCCCGGGTGCTCCCGCTGTTCCGGGACCTCGTGGGGGCCTTCGCCTCGGACGGGGCCCATCTGCTGGCGGTGTGCGACGCGCGGGGCAGCCTGCTCTGGGTGGAGGGCGAACCGGCCACGATGCGGCGCGCGGAGGGCCTCGGCTTCGTGCCCGGCGCCCGCTGGGCGGAGACGGCGATGGGCACCAACGCCCCCGGCACGGCGGTGGCGGTCGGCGAGCCGGTCCAGGTCTTCGGCGCCGAGCACTTCAGCCGTCGGGTGCACCCGTGGACCTGCGCGGCGGCTCCGGTCCGCGATCCGCACACCGGAAGGCTGCTCGGCGCCATCGATGTCACCGGGGGCGACTGGCTGGCCCATCCGCACTCCCTGGCCTTCGTGCGGGCGGTGGCGTGCGCGGCGGAGGCCCGGCTCGCGTTGCTGGATCCGGCGCCCCCGGCCCCCGGGGACTGCCTCACCGCGCTCGGCCGCGACGAGGCGCTGCTGACGGGCGGTGGCCGCGAGGTCCGGCTCGGGCGGCGGCACAGCGAGATCATGGCGCTGCTCGCGCACCACCCGGAGGGGCTGTCGGGGGAGGAACTGGCGATCGCCCTGTACGAGGACGAGTCGGTGTCACCGGTGACCCTGCGCGCCGAAATGTCACGGCTGCGCGGCCTGTTGGGGCCCCGGGCCCCGCTCTCCCGCCCCTACCGCACGGCCGCGCCGCTGGAGGCCGATTTCACCGCCGTCACCCGCCACCTGGCCTCGGGCGCCGTCTCGGCGGCGCTGGCCCGCTACCCGGGACCGCTATTACCCGCCTCCACGGCGCCCGGCATCGTCCGGCTCCGGCGCCGCATCGAGGAACAGGCGCGGGCCGCCGTGATCGCGCGGGCCGACCCGGGGCTGCTCACCGACTGGGTGTGCAGCCCGTGGGGCGCGGAGGACGCCGACGTCTGGCGGGCCCTGGCGACCGCGCTCCCGGCTGCCGGCCGGACGGCCGCGCTGGCCCGCGTACGGGCCCTCGACGCGGAACTCGGCGTGAAGTCGGACGACTTACCGGGTGCACCGCGGCGCCGCACCCCGCCGGAGGGGCCGGAGGGGCCGGAGGGGCCGAAGCGAACCACCACACCACCTCCCGCGGCCCGTTCACCGCGCGGCCGTGCAACGTACCGGCAACCTGCCCGCCCCTAGCCTCACGGCGAGCACCGGCCAACGGCGGCCGGCGCCCGGCAAGGGGAGGACCAACCATGGCCCGTTACGCTGCGCCCGGTACCGAAGGCGCGCTCATGTCGTACGAGTCCCGCTACGGCCACTTCATCGGGGGCGAGCACGTCGAGCCCGCCCTCGGACGGTACTTCGCCAACCCCTCCCCCGTGACCGGCGAGACCTTCACCGAGGTCGCGCGCGGTACGGCCGAGGACGTCGAGCGCGCTCTGGACGCGGCACACGCCGCCGCGCCCGCGTGGGGACGCACCTCGATCACCGAGCGTTCCACGATCCTGCTGCGCATCGCGGACCGGATGGAGCAGCACCTGGAGGCGCTCGCGGTCGCGGAGACCTGGGAGAACGGCAAGCCGATCCGCGAGACCCTGGCCGCCGACATGCCGCTCGCCATCGACCAGTTCCGCTACTTCGCGGGCGCGTTGCGGGCCCAGGAGGGGGCCCTCAGCCAGATCGACGAGGACACGGTGGCCTATCACTTCCACGAGCCGCTGGGCGTGGTCGCCCAGATCATCCCGTGGAACTTCCCGATCCTGATGGCCGTGTGGAAACTGGCTCCGGCCCTGGCCGCCGGCAACACGGTGGTGCTGAAACCGGCCGAGCAGACCCCGGTGTCGGTGCACTACCTGATGAGCCTGATCGGCGACCTGCTGCCGCCGGGCGTGGTGAACATCGTCAACGGCTTCGGCGAGGAGGCGGGCAAGCCGCTCGCGTCCAGCCCGCGCGTGGCGAAGGTGGCCTTCACCGGGGAGACCTCCACCGGGCGGCTGATCATGCAGTACGCGGCGGAGCACCTCAAGCCGGTCACGCTGGAGTTGGGCGGCAAGAGCCCCAACCTCTTCTTCGACGACATCTGGACCGCCGACGACGACCTGCGGGACAAGGCCCTCGAAGGCTTCACGATGTTCGCCCTCAACCAGGGCGAGGTCTGTACCAGCCCCTCCCGCGCCCTGATCGAGCGCGGCCGCTACGGCGACTTCCTCGACGCTGCCGTGGCCCGCACCGAACTGATCGTGCCGGGGCACCCGTTGGACACGGACACCATGATCGGCGCACAGGCCTCGGCGGAGCAGCTGAAGAAGGTGCTGTCGTACGTGGAGATCGGACAGCAGGAGGGCGCGAAGATCCTGACCGGCGGGCAGCGGGTGGAGCACGGCGGTGAACTGGCGGGCGGCTTCTACGTCCAGCCGACCATCTTCGAGGGCGACAACCGCATGCGGATCTTCCAGGAGGAGATCTTCGGCCCGGTGGTGTCGGTGACCTCGTTCCAGGACTTCGACGACGCCGTGCGCATCGCGAACGACACGGCGTACGGCCTGGGCGCCGGCGTCTGGACCCGCGACATCAACACGGCCTACCGCGCGGGCCGCGCGATCCAGGCGGGCCGGATCTGGACGAACTGCTACCACGCCTACCCCGCCCACGCGGCCTTCGGCGGCTACAAGCAGTCGGGCATCGGCCGCGAGACCCACAAGATGATGCTGGAGCACTACCAGCAGACGAAGAACCTCCTGGTCAGTTACTCCCCGAAGAAGCTCGGCTTCTTCTAAGAAGTTGAGAACGGTGCCTGACCTGCACAAACACCCCCGTCGGGCACCGTCCTCCGGCAGCAGGGAGGCAATTGAAACCGATCGATTCCAGTGTCGTTTCTCTCCGGTAACCCAATTCACAGGAAGTTCCGGACCACGCACGGACCAGAGTGGCCAGGCGCGTTCCCGGTGCGAGGGCGTCAGGCGGTTCCGGAAGTGGATCCACCGCCCCAGACCTTCGAGGCGTTGGACGTGTTCGGGAACGATCGTGCCGTCCTGCTTCGGCCCGGCGTTCAGCAGCAGGTTTCCGCCGTGCCCGATGGTCTCGGCGAAGACGCGCACCAGCTCGCGCACCGACTTGTGCTGGTTGTCGCCGGGCTGGTAGCACCAGGTGTCGCCGATCGTGTAGCAGAGCTCCCACGGCCCCTCGGGCGGTCCGATCGGCACGCCGAGCCCCGGGGCCCGTAGTCGCCGTGATCCGCCATCCGTCCGTTGAGGATTGTGTCGGGACTGAGCGCGAGGATCGGCTCGCGCAGTTCGCCCATCCGCCACTGCTGCTCGTCGCGCTCCCAGGCGCCGTCGAACCGGAGCAGATCGGGCCGGAAGTTCTCCACCGGGCTTGACGTCGCATCGCCTCGGCGAACGGACCCACCAGGTCCCGACCCGCCGGAGTGGACCGGGCCGCCGAGAGGTCGGTGGCCCGGGTGTCGCAGAGCGCCACCCCGTCGTGGTGCTTGGCGGTCAGCACCGCGTACCGCGCACCCGCCTTCACGAACAGCGCCGCCCAGGCCACCGGCTGCGTGCGGTCTCCACCGCGCCGAGGAGCCGCTGCCGAGGGCCGTCATCCGATGGGCCCTGGTCTTCGGTGCTCGTCCGCTCGTCACAACTACCCCAGTGGCAGGTGATGGTGTCCGAAGGACAGCGCCGGCACGGTGTCTCCGTTGAAGTGCCACAGCGCACTCGTGTACCAGAGGACCACCACCACGACCACCAGCGCACCCCCGGCCAGTGGCAGGGCCCAGCCCGGCAGGCGACGGCTTCGCACCAGCAGGACCTTGGCGGCGAACGCCCCGTAGAAGAAGCAGCCCGCGATCGAGTGCACTGCCACACGCGAGCCGGTCAGCTGCACGCCATACGCCCGGACGCAGTGCACCGTGATCGGGACGGTGAGGGCAAACAGGACCACACCGACGATCCGGTGGGTGATCGGCACCGGGCCCGGCACCCGGCGCACCCCGGGCAGCCGGTGGTACATCCACAGCGCAAGCAGCAGCTGGAGAGCGGCCAGCCCCAGGACGCCGGTGGCGAGCTGTGCCTTGAGACGCACGGCATCGGCGTCCGCCTGGCCGAACAGTGTCGCGGTGTAGTCCGGTGTGATCGCCCGGCCGAACAGGAAGACGGCGACGAAGACCGCGGCGGCAGCCGCGAACGCCAGTGCGAGAGCGAGCCTGGCTTCCGGGCGGCGCAGAGCGGGCCGGGCGTGCAACATGCGCTGCTCCTCGTCTCAAAACGCTGAGGGTTGGCGGTTTGTCATCCCTTGTACTCGCCTGGTGCGGCAGGTGGCGGCCGACGCGGCCGCAGCGACCTCGATTCCTCGTTGGTGCGGCCGAGGCCCGCGGCGTGGGAGGCGCCGAACTCGACGAACGCCACCTGTCCCGCCAGGCGTCATCGGTGAGCCCTGTGGGGGCACTTGGGCCCGAAGTCACGCGAGAACCAAGCGACCTTCGAGTGCACCGCCTGCGGACCCGCATGGATCACGCGGGTCCGGTGCCTCCGCGCAGTCCGGCCCAGGCGGGGGTCGCCCGCCCGCCCGCCCGCCCGCCCACGCGCGCTCTGCGTGCGAGGTCTTCCTGATGGGGCGACCGGCTTTCCTCCCCGGCGTTCTGATGCCCGCGTCCAACTCCCCGGAGGCCATCGAACGGTACTTCAGGAAGTACGCGCACACCCTGGAAGCGGCATGCGCCGCACCGCCCCGGCTCCACCGAGCTCCGGCGAGAACTCCTCGATGCAACCGGACCACAGCAGCAACGACGCGCCTCACTTCGTGCCCGGACCTGGTGGGTGGGTGTCGGCCTCGGCCGCGTCAGCGAGGGCCTCGGCTGCTGCTTCCGCGGCCTGCACCGCATCGCTGGCGGCCTGGGCGGCCCTCACGTCCGAGGACGTCTCACGGGTGGCCGGCGACGGGGGCAGCACCTCGCTGAAGGCGCGGGACACACCCTGAAGTGCGGCAGTGACCTCGCTGGGAATCACCCAGAAGGTACTGCCGGGTCCCTGGGCGAGCTGAGGCAGCATCTGCAGGTACTGGTAGGCGAGCAGCTTGGGGTCGGGGTCGTTGCGGTGCACGGCCTGGAACACCTCGTCGATGGCCCGGGACTGGCCCTCAGCCTTGAGGATCTCAGCGGTACGGCTGCCCTCCGCCCGCAGAACTGCGGACTGCTTGTCGCCTTCGGCGGTGAGAATCTGCGACTGCCGTTGCCCCTCCGCCCCGAGAATCGCCGCCCGCTTGTCGCGCTCGGCACGCATCTGCTTCTCCATCGCGTCCTTGATGGACTGCGGAGGGTCGATGGCCTTGATCTCCACCCGGTTCACTCTCAGGCCCCACTTGCCGGTGGCCTCGTCCAGTACGCCCCTGAGCTGGTTGTTGATGGTGTCGCGCGAGGTGAGCGTCTTTTCCAGGTCCATGGATCCCACGACGTTGCGCAAGGTGGTGACGGTGAGCTGTTCGACGCCCTGGAGGAAATCCGCGATCTCATAGGCGGCCGCTCGTGGATCCGTGACCTGGAAGTAAAGGACGGTGTCGATCTCGACGACGAGATTGTCCTCGGTGATGACGGGCTGCGGCTTGAACGAAACGACCTGCTCCCGTAGGTCGATCACCGGATAGACCCGGTCGATGTACGGAATGACAAGGCTGAGACCGGGCTTCAGCGTGCGGCGGTAGCGGCCGAGACGTTCGACGTTGCGTGCGCGCGCTTGGGGCACGATGCGCACCGCCCGCACCACGGTGAAGACTGCGATCAGCGCGACGATCACGCCGGCCACCAGCAACGCCGAGACTTCCATGGCTCACTCCCGGGGGTAGACGAGGGCGGTGGCGCCGCTGATCTCCACGACGTCGACGGTCGTTCCGGGGGGAATCACCAGCGTCTCGTCATAGGCGCGAGCCGTCCATTCCTCGCCGCCGATGCGGACCCGGCCGCCCAGCCCGGTCACCTCCGAGACGACATAGGCAGCCTTGCCGACCAGTGCGTCCGTGCCGAACCGCTCCGCTTGAGGCTGGAGCAGATGGCGCACCGCAATAGGGCGCACGAACAGCACACTGAGCGAAGCGACGACGGTGAACACCAGGAACTGCACAAGCGGGGGTACTCCGGCTGCTGCGAAGCCCGCCGTGACCAGCGCGGCACCAGCCAGCATTCCGAGCGCAGCAGTGAGAGTGAAGATCTCCGCTCCAGCCAACACCGCTGCGGCGATCAGCCACATCAGCCACGGATCCATTGCGCCCTCCTGGCCGCGACGGCATGACGAAGGCACCTCAGGCAACCAATACACCTATGGGGTAATTTTACCCTTCTCTCAAAATCCCAAGCTGCCGGCGAAATCCCTACGCTAGGGAGAGAGCGGTGCCGAGGGACTCGGCACCCATGGGTTTCGGGGCGCTCTTCTCGTAGAAGACGTCGAGTGACGTGATCGTGAAACCTGCGGCCTTCAGCATTTCGACGGTCGGCCGGGTGAGGTGACACCCTCCGCAGATGCTCTTGGTGACCGGCTCGAGCCGTCGTTGCCAGCGGCGTACCTTCTCGTCCCCTTCCGGGGCCAGACCGTGTTCGAGGAAGTGCAGCGTCGCGCCGGGTTTGAGAACGCGGCGCAGTTCGTGCAGAGCGGCTTCGGCGTCCGGGATGGTGCACAGCGTCCAGGTCGACAGGGCGCAGTCGAAGGTGTCGTCCTCGAAGGGCAGCGACTGACCGTCCAGGCCGGCCCGCCGTACGGGGACGCGGGCCGCCCTGACGCGGTCGCCGGCCAGCTCCCAGCCGACGTCGGCGGGCTCGACCGCGGCCACGCCGGTAACGGCGGGCGGGTAAAAGGGGACGTTGTGTCCCGTACCGAAGCCGATCTCGACGACTTCGCCCTTCAGGCCCTCGCAGACCCGGCGCCGCAGCGGCTGCGCCGCCTTCGCCCCGCAGGCAACGTTCACGATCCGCGGCACCACGTGATCGGCATAGAGCCCCATCGCATCCTCCGCCTCCTGCTTCAGCATGGCACCGGAGCGGCTTGGACGCATGCCACCCTCCTTCCGTGGACGACCGAAGTCTTACGGCCGGGCATGGGAGCGCCCGCAGACGCCCGGCCTTCCGCAGACGCCCGCGGCAGGCGAGTACTTGCCACAGGAGGAGCGTGCTTCATCGGCTCGCACGGCGTGAGCGCGCTGGCCGAGCGGGGCCGCGAGCCACTGGTGCTGTACGCGTTGCTGCCCGCGGCACACCCCGGAGAGCCTGAACTGCCGGACGCGGAGTTCCTACGGGGAGACGTCCGGGACGCCAAGGCGGTGCGGGCGGCACTGCGCGGGGTGGATGCCATGTGCCATCGGACGCACCGGCTGCAGCGGCAACTGGGCACCACCGACTCCCATGGGGAATGCGATGCCAGCCGCCGCGCCGGGCCGCCGGGGTGTGGAGTGCGGGATCGAGTTCCACTCGCTGTCGAAGGCATACAACATGCCGGGCTGGCGGGTGGGCTTCGCGGCTGGCCACGCCGACAGCCAAGACCCATACCGACCCAGGGGCGTTCGCAGCGATCCAACACGCCGCGGTCGCCGTGCTGAACGACACCACCGGCTATCCGGGACGGCTGCGTGCCACGGACCGGACGCGGATGCGGCTGCTGTGTGACGTCCTGCCCGACGCCGACAGCCACCAGACCAGAGAACTAGCACTTCAACACCGCCCTCCGCAGACCGCAACGCCTCGACGTGAACTGGTAGCAACGACGCCCCTCCTGCACGGCATTAGCGGCGCGGAACGGTCCAGCACTGCCGTCGACCGCCAAGGCATGATGGCTACCGAAGCCGCGTGATTCCAGGGTTCGTTTGCCTGGCGGCGAACCTCAGGTTCGCCGACGGTTGAGCAGCCACCACGTGGTCACCAGATCGTCGGTTCGACGCAGGTCCAGTTCCGTGAGTTCCTGGAACCGGTTGACCCGGTAGCGCACGGTGTTGGGGTGCACGGCGAGTTCCCGCGCCACCCTGCTCACGTCCTGGTCGCATTCGAGGTAGACGCGCGCCGTGCGCTCGATCTCCCTGTTCGAACGACCAGCGGCGTCGAGCGCCGCCAGGTGGCGTGCGGTGAGGGATTCGGCGGTGCGGGATTCGGCGAGGACGAGTGGCCGCGGACCGAGGTCGGGCAGGCGCACGATGCCCGACATGGCGAAGCACCGTGCGGTCTCCAACGCCAGCACCGCCTCGCCGAACCCGGTGTGGAGCTCATCGAGCGGCATCGGCGGACCGACCGCCACCAAGTGCCCGACGACGGCCTCGGGTGCACTCGGCGCGATGAAGCCGAGGACTTCCCCGATCTCGGCGAGGGGCAACCGGTCGGCGGGAACGCGCAGGGCCGTGGCGATGGCACGACGCAGCGCGTCGGCATCGTCGGCGCTCGTGGCCCGTGCGGCGAGGGCCACGTGATGTGCCTGCGGCCGGAGCCCGAAGAGGTGGGCGTCCTGGTGGATCCGCTCGGCCGGAAAGGCCCCGCTGAGCACGCCGGCCGCGAAGGCCGATCGGCGTTCGGCGTCGAAGTGCGCGCGCTCCAGGGCGAGATCGTGCTGGACGCGGGCGAACACCGCCGATGCCTCGTTGGAGAACTCCCAGGTGCTGTCGTGCACCGCAAGAAGAAGGTCAGGGGGCAGGTTCACCTCGGCGGCGATCTCGTCCAGCAGGGCGAGCATCTCCCGGGAACCGAGCCGGTAGCCGATGGTGAGCGCGTCGAGGGAGATCCCCCGGGCGGTGCGCTCAGCCGCGTAGCCACCGAGCATCTCGCGCAGGGCGGCGTCGGGCACGCGCAGGGACGAGAGCTCCGAGACGAGGACGTCCATGAACCTGCGGGCGGACGTCTGGATCTCCTCGTCCGAGAGCACCGCGTAGCCCGGTACGTGCCTGCGCGCCAGGCTCAGGAAGCGGTCCGCGAAGACCTCGCGCCGCGTGCGCAGGCGGGCGACGACGGCGGCGACCGTGGCGTGGGTCGAGGGGTCCAGGGTGTTGAGGTCCGGCATCCGCCGGCGTGCGGGCCAGGCCGTGGGGCTCTCGTGGTCCATGGCGGCACCCTAGCCACAGAGTTTGTTCCGGGGAACAAAATTCGCGCGATGAGGTTATCGGAGATTCCGTAGCTTGCCGGGACAGGCGCGGCAACACTGTGGCGGAGCTCGCGGGTGACCTCGTTCCGGCTGCCATGCCGAGCACTCTTCCACGTCGAAGGGATCTCTCCTGTGGCACGTTCATTCCCGAAGTCGCCCAGCGGTGCGTCCGCGCCGCGGTCGTCGGCCGGCTACGTACTCGGGCTGCTGTTCGTCGGCAATCTGCTCAACTACTACGACCGGGCGTTGCCCTCCGTCGTTCTGGAGCCGATCAAGGAGGAGTTCGCTCTCGACGACACACAAGTCGGGATGCTCGCGTCGGCCTTCGTGCTCGTCGCGGCGCTCGCCGGCGTGCCGCTGGGGCGTCTGGCGGACCGGATCCCGCGTACGGCGGTCGCCGGATGGGGGCTGTTCGTGTGGAGCGCCTTCACGGCGGCCGGCGGGGTCCTGACCTCCTTCTGGGGGTTCTTCGCCACACGAGTGGGAGTGGGCGTCGGAGAGTCCAGCTACGCACCGGCCACCGGATCCCTGCTGGCGGACCTCTACCCGAGCGAACGCCGCTCGCGTGCCCAGTCCCTGTTCATGCTCGGCTTCCCGATCGGCACCCTGCTCGCCTTCGTCACCGCCGGCGCACTGGCCGTCGCTTTCGACAGCTGGCGGGCTCCGTTCCTGATCGCGGCCGTACCCGGGGTCGTCGTGGCCTTCCTCGTACTGCGCCTGCGCGAACCCGAGCGCGGCGCCGCCGAACCCGACCACGTCCCCAGCGGGGAGAACCGGCGCACCTCCCTCCTGCAGCTGATGAAGGTCCGCTCGATGTACGGGATGCTCCTCGCGTTCGCCGGGTACAACTTCGCCGCGTACGCGATCGGGACCTTCCTCACTCCCGTCCTGCAGCGCTACTACGGCCTGTCCCTCGTCACCGCGGGCCTGGTGGGCGGGGTCGTCGTCGGGGTCACCGGCCTCATCGGCCTGCTCGCCGGCGGTCGGGTGCTCGACCGCGCGGCGAGGAGATCCCCCGAGGCCAGGGTGCGGGTGGCGGCCCTGTGCCTGGGCCTTGCCGCCCTGTTCGCCTTCGCGGGCCTGGCCGCAGGCCGTGGCGCGGCGTGGCAGCTGGTGGTGTTCCTGAGCCTGGGCTACATGCTGGGCATCGTCTACCTGGCCGCGGCCGTGCCGGTGGTCTCCGACGTCATCCGCCCCGAGCAGCGCTCCGGTGCGCTGGGCCTCCTGTTCGCCGTCGGCTACCTGATCGGCGGGGCGGGCGGACCCGTCTTCGTCGGCGCCCTGTCCGACACCCTGGCCGCAGGCTCCGCGTCGGCCGTCGGGGCATCGGCCCACGGCCTGCGCACAGCCCTGATGGTCACTGTTCCCCTCGCTTTCGCGGTCGCCGCGATCGGCATGCTCCTGGCCTCGCGATACCTCCGCTCGGACCGCGACTCGATGCTCGCGCAAAGGACGACGACATGACACGGCCGGACCACGCCGAATCCACGAACGAAGAAGGGGCGTCCCGAATGATCCAGCACGTACGGGTCCTGATCGTCGGCAGCGGCTTCTCCGGCATCGCGCTGGGGCGGGCCCTGAGAGAGGACCGGTTCACCGACTTCGTCATCCTCGAGCGGGCACCCGCGGCCGGAGGCGTCTGGCACTCGAACACCTATCCCGGCTGCCGGTGCGACGTCCCCTCTCACCTCTACTCGTTCTCCTTCGCCCCGAACCCGGACTGGACCTCGACGTACTCCCCGCAGCCGGAGATCCAGGCCTACCTGAACCGCTGCCTCGATCGGTTCGGGCTGCGCCCGCACCTGCGCACGGGAGTCGAGGTACAAGGCGCCCGGTGGGACGAGGACGAGCAGCTCTGGCACGTCTCGACGGACAGCGGGGACTGGAGGGCGCAGGTGCTCGTCAGCGCCGTCGGCCCGCTGACCGAACCCAAGCTCCCCGACGTACCGGGCATCGACCGCTTCGGCGGGAAGATCATGCACTCCGCGCGCTGGGACCACGGCCACGAACTCGCCGGTGAACGCGTCGCGTCGATCGGCACCGGCGCCTCCGCGATCCAGTACGTCCCGGAGATAGCCGACCACGTCCGCTCGCTCCACGTCTTCCAGCGCAGCGCCCCGTGGATCACCCCCCACGACAAGCGGGCGATCACCGAGGCGGAGCGCGAGCGCTTCCGGGCCCGCCCCGGGCTCCAGCGGGTCGAGCGCGCCAAGACCTACCTCGCCAAGGAACTGCTGGTCCTGGGCTTCGCCAAGCGTCCTCAGCTCATGCGCCTGATCGAGCGGGTTGCCCTGCGACACCTGCAAGGCCAGGTCAAGGACCCGGCCTTGCGCCGGGCTCTGACACCGGACTTCACCCTCGGCTGCAAACGCGTCCTCCCGTCGAACGCGTGGTACCCCGCCCTGCAGAAGCCGAACGTCGAACTCGTTCCCCGAGCGCTGAGCGAGATCCGCGAGCACAGCGTGATCGACGCGGACGGCGTCGAACGCGAGGTCGACACGATCATCTTCGGCACGGGGTTCCACGTCACCGACATCCCCTTCGCGGACAAGGTGCGCGGCCGCGCGGGCAAGCCGCTGAACGTGGTGTGGGCGGGATCCCCGCGCGCGTACCTCGGCGTGTCCGTTCCGGGCTTCCCGAACTTCTTCATGTTCCTCGGACCCAACTCCGGCCTGGGCCACAGCTCCATGGTCTACATGGCCGAGGCCCAGGCGCAGCACGTGAAGAAGGCCATCCGCGCGCTCGACCTCTCCGGCTCGACATCCATCGAGGTGACCCCGCAGGCACACGACGCCTACAACGCCGGCCTCGACCGCAAACTGGCGAAGTCGGTGTGGGAGCTCGGCGGATGCCGCACCTTCTACCGGGACGCCAACGGCCGCAACGCCACCATCTACCCGGACTGGACCTTCACCTTCCGCCGGCACGCGGCCCGCTGGAAGCCGGAGGCCTACCACCTGGCCGTGCGCGAACCCGCCGCGGCCGAGCAGCCGGTCACGACCGGGGACGCCTCGTGAAGGCCGTGAGCCTGTCCCGGGGGCAGCTGAAAGTCGTCGACCTGCCCACCCCGCGTCCCGCGGCGGGACAGCTGCTGATCAAGGTGGAGCGCTGCGGGATCTGCGGCTCCGACCTGCACTGCCGCCTGCACGCCGACGAGTTGGCGCAGTCCCTGGAGCTGTGCGGCTACCCCCGCTACCTGCGCTCCGACGAGAACGTGGTGCTGGGCCACGAGATCTTCGGCAGGGTCGTCGAGCACGGCCCGTGGAACGCGGCGAGGATCAAGCCCGGTACACCGGTCGTCAGCATCCCGCTGGTGCGCCGCGGCCGGCAGGTCGACGGTGTCGGGCTGTCCGCGCACGCCCCGGGAGGGTACGCCGAGTACGTCGTCGTCCAAGAGGCACTGACCTTGCCGGTTCCGAACGGTCTCCCCGCGGACCTCGCCGCGCTCACCGAGCCCATGGCGGTGGCCTGGCACGCGGTGAACCGCGCAGGCGTGTCCCGGAAGGACGTCGCGATCGTCCTCGGGTGCGGCCCAGTGGGCCTCGCGGTCATCTCCGTGCTCAAGGCCCGTGGCGTCGCCACCGTCGTGGCCAGCGACTACTCCGCCGGCCGCCGCTCGCTCGCCCTGCGGTGCGGCGCTGACCTCGCGGTCGACCCGGCCGTCGACTCCCCGTGGGCGCAGGCCGGCACCGGGCGCCGCTTCATGACGTCGATGCCCGACCAGTACAACGCGGGCATCGACGCCATCGAGAGCCTGACCCGGCTGCCCGTCCCCTGGTGGACCGCCTGGCGCGCGTTGGACAAGGCCGGTGCGACCCGACCGGACAGGCCCGTGGTGTTCGAGTGCGTCGGAACGCCGGGCATGATCGACGGGATTCTTGCCGCCGCTCCCCTGCACACGCGCATCGTGGTCGTCGGCGTCTGCATGGGCCCCGACACCCTGCGCCCCTCGCTCGCGGTGAACAAGGAACTCGACCTTCGGTTCGCCGTCGGGTACACACCGCTGGAATTCCGGGACACTCTGCACGCACTCGCCAACGGCACCCTCGACGCCGCCCACCTCGTCACCGGGCACGTGGGACTGGCGGGCGTCCCGGCTGCTTTCACCACCTTGAGCAACCCCGAAGCCCATGCCAAGATCCTCATCGATCCCGCCCTCGCCACCGAACGGATCCGGGCGACGAGCACACCCGGCGGGCCGATGTGACGGCCTTTCAGCAGGGGTGGCTCGTACCGCGGACGCGTGGAGCGGGGGTGTGGACGCGGACCGGACGGCACGGTGTGGCGATATCTCTACGACCCGCTCGGCCGTCGCGTCGCCAAGCAGCGGCTCAGTGGTGACGGGTCCACGGTCCGGGAGCAGGTCACCTTCACCTGGGACGGATCCACCCTGTGCGAACAGGTCACTTCCACGCCCGACTTTCCCCACCCGGTGGCCATCACCTGGGACCACGACGGTGTGCGCGACCCAGATCACCAGTAAGACCCTCTGGAATCACGGGCAGTATCGCATCGACGTGGAGAACCCGGATCCCGGTGGGCGCGCAGGCCAGCTGCACTTCCAGGACCAGGGCAACAAGGGCGCCAAGTACCAGTACGATTTCAAAACGGGGAAATTCGAGGGGCTGCCACGCTCCATCGAGAAGGCCGTGGGCAATACTCCAGGATTCATCGGAGCCATCAGAAAGGGCCTCTCCGCTCTCGGCGAGGGATAGTCATGAAAATCAACGAGAAGATGACCCGGCTTCTGGCGGAACACCCCCCGACGAGGCTCACCGACGCGGACATCCCACCCATGTTCCTCGAGGTCAAGGATGAAGGCTGGTCCTACACCCCCAACGGCGCACGCGTGCTGACCGGACTGATCCCGGACATCACCACCTCGTACTTCGACGTGCTCCAGGAAGAAACGTCGATCAACGGCCGGGGAATGACCGACTACGATCTGCCGCCGGCGGAATCCGAGCGGACGGGCCCCCTCCTCAGGAGGTGCCTCGCCTATGCGTTCGGATGTCTCGGCGAGGCGGAGCGGAAATTCGGGGACCAGGAAGTCCGGTCCTACTTCATCCTCTCCATGGGCGGAGTCGACGACGATCTCCTTACTGCCACCGTCACCTTCTGCACGCACGACCCGAATGCGGCGCCCTACATCCGGGACATCGAGAACGTCCGGGACGCGGCCGTCGTCGAGCTCACCGTGAAGGACCGCGAAATGTGGCACTAGGCAGTGCCTGACGGCTCCTTGGTGAGGTCTCGGAGCCAGATGGCGATGGCTGCCGCTTCCGGCTGACCTCGGGCGGCCACCACGGCGCCCGCCGCGGCACGCTTCCCGCCGCGCACCGTCGCGTGGGGCCCGCATAATGGAGGGAACGGCGGGTGGAAGGGGACGTCTCGTGCCATCGGCTCTGCCGGGGGGCGAGGAGGCTCACGGCCCGTTCTGGTCCGAGCCCGGGACACTGCTGGAGCACGTGCCCGTGGCCGTCCTCGGCATCGATGACGGCGACCGCGTCTGTTACTGGGGGCCCGGCGCGCGGGACCTCTTCGGGTACGACTCCGCCTCGGTCCTGTCCGGGCCCGGCGCCGTCCTCTTCGCCGACGGGTCTCGCAGCGGATCCGAATCCTGTACGCGGCTGACGGAGCGGGGCCGGACCCTCGGGTACTGGAGGGGGCGGCTGGCGGCGCGGCATCGTGACGCCACCGTCTTCGAGTGCGGCTTCCGGGCCTTCTCCGTGACCGGAGCCGCAGGGCGTTCGGTGGTGATGGTCCTGGCGAGCCGCAGTGACGAGCTCGACCGGGTCAAGACCAACCTCGCCTTCCTCGACGCACTCTTCGAGACCTGCCCCATCGGTCTGGTCATGCTCGACCCGGACCTGCGGTACGTCCACCTCAACCAAGCGCTCGCCGACATGGACGGCCTGCCGATCGAGGCGCACCTCGGGCGGCGCATGGACGAGTTCATGATCATGTCCGACGGCGGCGAGTACCAGCGCATGCTCCGGGACGTCGCGCTGGGCGGAGCGCCGGTCGTGGGGACGCTGGTCGGTCTGCGCCCGCGCGGACATCCGGACCGTGACCAGGTGCGGTCGGTGAGCTTCTTCCCCCTGAGTCAGGCGGTCGGCTCGCGCCCCGGAGTGGGCGGGCTGATGGTGGACGTGACGGACCGGGAACAGGCCATCCTGGAAGCCACCGCAAGCCGTCGGCGCCTCGCCCTGCTGGACGGGGCCTCCACGCGTATCGGGACGACCCTGGACGTGAACATCACCGCCCAGGAGCTGGTCGACGCGTCGATGCCGGACTTCTGCGACGGCGCCGTGGTCGAGGTCGTGGAGTGGATGGACGAGGACGAGGTCTTCGACCCGGCGAGATTGCTGATCACCCGCAGGATCGCCTCCGGGACGATCCTGCCCCCTCCGGCCACCGAACTCGTGAGCGGGGTGGAGACGGTGCGGTATCCGCCCGGCTCCGTCATCCACGACATGCTGCGCACCGGTCGGGCGATCTCCGCCGTGGTGAACGAGGAGTTCCTGGCCCGGACCGTCCTGATCGAGTCACGCGCGCGGCTCTTCGCCGAGAGCGGGTTGGCCTGCGTCCTCGTCGCCCCGCTCATCGCCAGGGGCACCGTCCAGGGAATCGCCATGTTCGGCCGGTCCGGGGACCGGCCGCCCTTCACCCGGGACGACGTCAGCCTTGCGGGCGAGCTCGCCTCACGCGCCGCGATCTGCCTGGACAACGCCCGCCTGTACAGCCGCGTCCAGGACATCGCCCTCACGCTGCAGCGGGCCCTGCTGCCCAGCGCGCTGGCGACCAGCCCGTACGTGGACGTGGCCCACCGGTACGTGCCCGGCAGCCGGATCACCGAGGTCGGTGGCGACTGGTACGACGTGATCAGCCTGCCCGACGGCCGGGTCGTCCTCGTGGTGGGCGACGTGATGGGGCACGGAGTGTCGGCCGCCGCGGCCATGGGGCGCCTGCGCATCACCACCAAGGCCCTGGCCAGGCACGACAGCGAGCCCGCCGAGCTGCTCACCGAGCTCGACGCGTGCGCCCGGGAGGCCGGCATCGAGCTGGCGACGTGCCTGCACATCGTCTACGACCCGAAGACCGGCCGCGCCCGCATCGCCAGCGCCGGCCATCCCCCGCCCCTGGTGCTCCGACCGGACGGCACGGTGGAGACCATCGACGAAGTCCTCGGAGTTCCGCTCGGCGTCGGCGGCTTCCCCTTCCGGACGACCGAGATCGAACTCCCCGCGAACGCGACCCTCGCCCTGTACACCGACGGCCTCATCGAGGCACGCGGCCGGGACATCGAGGCCGGTCTGGAAGCACTGCGCAGCGAACTGCAAGGAGCTCCAAGGCCGTTGGAACAGGCGGCGGACGGCATCCTCGCGAGCCTGCTGCCCACCCCGCCGACCGACGACACGGTCCTCGTCCTCGCCCGCGTCCACCGCGCCCCGTAGAACACCACCGGACGGCCGAGACGGCTGCCGTGACCAGCGATCGTAAAGACGGCCGGCGCCAGGGGATCCCGGTGGCACCGAAGGTGCGGCAGGACCTGCTGGAGCGCGCTCGGGAGCTGGGCGTCACGGCCCCGGAATCCCTCGCCCAGTAGGCTGCGCCTTCCCGGGGCCCCAGGCCCTCATCACCCGAACTCTCACGTGGAGGAGGCGTCGTGGCCGAACGGCCCGCGCGCAAGACCGGGACCGCACGCGTCGTGCGCACCGAGCAGCTGACCCCGCACATGGTGCGGGTGGTCCTGGGCGGTGAGGAACTGGCCGGGTTCGCGGCCGACCGCTTCACCGACCACTACATCAAACTCCTCTTCGCGGCCGAGGGCGTCACCTACCCGGAGCCCTGGGACATGGGGCACATCCGAGCGGCGTTCCCGCGCGAGGAGTGGCCGCGCAACCGGGTCTACACCGTGCGCGCTTGGGATCCGGAGCTGCTGGAGCTGTCGGTGGACTTCGTCGTCCACGGCGAGGAAGGCCTCGCCGGTCCGTGGGCGGCCCGGGTCCAGCCGGGCGAGCGGGTGTACTTCATCGGCCCCGGTGGCTCCTACGCACCCGAACCGACGGCCGACTGGCACCTGTTGGCCGGGGACGAGAGCGCGCTTCCGGCCATCGCCGTGGCCATGGAACGGATGCCGCGGGGGGCCACCGTGCACGCCTTCATCGAGGTGTCCGGCCCGGCGGAGGAACAGAAGGTCGTGACCCCGGACGGTGTCGTCCCGGTATGGCTCCACCGGGGCGAGCGCCCGATCGGCGAAGCGCTCCTGGAGGCGGTCACCTCGTTCGCCTTCCCCGACGGCACCCCGGACGTCTTCGTCCACGGCGAGGCCGGCTTCGTCAAGGAACTTCGCCGCCACCTCCGCCAGGAGCGGCAGGTCCCGCGCGAACACCTTTCCCTCTCCGGCTACTGGCGCCAGGGCCAGAGCGACGAGGCGTGGAGCGCCGTCAAACGGGACTGGCACGCGCAGGTCGAGACCGAACAAGAGGCGTAGCCGGCCGGGGCGAGCGCGGCCCATGCCGTGCCGCCGCGGACGGTGATGCGGAGTAGCGTGATCGTCTGCTGCATGGACCGACCATGCGCCCGGCCGGTCCGTACGAGGGACTGCGGCGACGAAGCGATGAGGCTGCGATGAGCGAACTGACGAAGCCCGAGATCGAACGTCCGGAGGGTGATGCTCCCCAGGAGCTGACCGTCCGCGACCTCGTCGTCGGGGACGGGCCCGAGGCGAAGCCGGGCAGGGTCGTCCGGGTTCACTACGTCGGGGTCACCTTCGCGTCCGGAAAGGAGTTCGACGCCTCGTGGGACCGGGGGGAGCCGTTCAAGTTCGCCGTGGGTGGCGGACGGGCCATCAAGGGCTGGGACCGGGGAATCAGGGGGATGAAGGTCGGCGGCCGGCGCGAGATCATCGTTCCCCCGCGCCTCGGCTACGGCAACCAGTCCCCCTCGCCGCTGATTCCGGCGGGTTCGACGCTCGTCTTCGTGGTGGACCTGCTCTCCGTGGTCTGAGGAGGGCCGGAGTCCGGGGGAGGCCGGCCCCTCCCCGCTCACCCCGGCCGCCCCTGCCTCCCGGTTCGCCCGGTTCTCCCAGTTCGCCCAGTTCGCCCACGGGAGTGGATCCCCTCCCTCAGGCGGCTTAGCCCGGCCCCCGCCTCGGCCGTCGGGCGCGCGTCCGGCACGAAGCTGCTGCCTGCTCACTGCCCGGCGCGACTCGGAGGTCCGTACGCCCATGACCCACGCACACCCCATGCCACCCGAGGGGCGCCGCCGCCCCGCCCGCGCCGGTGGAAGGGCGGCCACGGTGGCGGCAGCCGCCCTGACGCTGCTCCTCGCACTACCCGGTACGGCGCTGGCGGCCCCTGGGGACCTGGACCCCTCCTTCGCCGACTCCGGCAGGGTCCAGACGTACTTCCCCGACGACGGCGGCCCGTGGGACTACGCCGAGGGTCTGGACGTCGCCCGGCAGGGCGACGGCAAGCTGGTCGTGGCCGGCCGCGTCACGGGGCCGGGCGTCCCGTTCGACATGGCGCTGATCCGGTACAACGCCAACGGCAGCGTCGATACCGGCTTCGGTGGCGGTGACGGCCGGGTGACCAGCGATTTCGGGGGTGACGACCAGGCCGAGGCGGTGGCGGTACAGCCCTCCGACGGGAAGATCGTGGTCGCCGGCCGGACGGAGGTCGCGGACGAGGGCGGCGGCTGCTGCTTCTTCTCCCTCGCCCGCTACAACACCGACGGCTCCCCCGACCAGAACTTCGGCACCGCCGGCCTCGTGCGCGTCGAATCGTTCGGGAATGCCTCGGGGGCCGCCGACCTGGTCGTCCAGCCGGACGGAAAGATCCTCGCGGTGGGCCTCAGCGGCGGGGCGGGCTTCGCGCTCGCCCGCCTGAACGCGGACGGCAGTCCCGACCCTTCCTTCGGCGGGGACGGCACGGTGGTGGCGGGCTTCGCTCCTGCCTTCCCCGGTGACGCGGGCGGCCAGGCCACCGGCTTGGCGCTCCAGCCGGACGGCAGGTTCGTCGCGGTGGGCTCCGTGGGCAGCACGGCCTTCGACTTCGGAGTGGCCCGCTACCTGTCCAACGGCAGCCTCGACACCTCCTTCAGCGGCGACGGCATGGCCACCGCCGACTTCGGCGGTACGGACTTCGGCCGGGCCGTGGCGGTCCGGTCCGACGGTGCGGTCGTCGCCGCCGGGACGACCAACACCGGCTTCGCACTGGCCCGGTTCACCGCGGACGGCAGTCCCGACCCCGCCTTCGGCACCGGCGGCCGGGTCACCACCGTCTGGCCCCTCAGCACGGCGGTGGCGTACGACATGACGCTCCAGCAGGACGGGAAGATCCTCGTCGGCGGCACGGCCGACGACCCGGACAGCCAGGAGGCCTCCGACTTCGCCCTCGCCCGCTACCTGCCGAACGGCACCCTGGACACCGGCTTCGGCGGCGGTGACGGCCGGGTGTACACCGGCATGCTGGGCGGGGAGGAGATCCGGGGGCTGCTCGTACAGCCCGACGGGAAGATCGTGGCCGCGGGCCTGGCCGGGCTGGGCGCCTTCGGCATCGCCCGCTACGAAGGCGGCGGCAGCACCCCGCCCCCGCCGGCCGCCGACCTGTCGGTGACGAAGACCGGCACGACGACCGTGAGCATCGGTGACCAGGCCTCGTACACGGTCCGGGTCACCAACGCCTCGACGTCCACCGCGACCGCGACGGGCGTGACGCTCACCGACACCCTCTCGGGAGCCGGCGGCACTCTCCTGTCGGCCGTCCCCTCCCAGGGCACCTGCACGACCACGGCGACCAGCGCGAACTGCGTCCTCGGCAGCCTCGCACCGGGCGCGAGCGCCACGGTCACGGTGACGGCCGAACCGCGTGCCACCGGCACCCTGACGAACACCGCCTCCGCCACCGCCACGCCCCAGGACCCGAACCCGGCCAACAACAGCGCCGGCGCCTCGACCTCGGTGAACAACTCCCGCGGCTGCACGATCATCGGCACCAGCGGTACGGACACCCTGAACGGCGGCTACTTCAACGACATCATCTGCGCCCTCAGCGGCAACGACACCGTCCGCGCGAGCTACGGCAACGACACCGTCCACGGCGGGCCCGGCAACGACAACATCGACGGGGGCTTCGGCGACGACACGCTGAGTGGAGGCCCGGGCAACGACACCCTCACGGGCTACTACGGCAACGACCGCCTGACCACCACCGACGGCGTCGGCGCCAACGACACCGCCGACGGCGGCATGGGCTCCGACACCTGCACCACCGACCCGGGCGACACCCGCATCAGCTGCCCCTGAGCGTGTCGCTGCGCACCTAGGGCCCCTGGGCGCCCCCCGGCTCACATGATGCTCGGGAGGGGTTCGTTCCCCTCCCGAGCCGAGTCGTCCCTCCGGGGGAGATTTCCGCTCGCGTCGCGATGAGTTCGGGCACCGCCGCCGGTCTACCCTCCAGACCCATGGCCCCGAAGGAGCGGCAGATGACCGGTAGGACACTTCTCGACCTCGGACCGCAAGCCCGGATCGTGGCCCGTCTCGCGGCGGGCGTCCCGGACGCCCGGCTCACCGACCCGACGCCCTGCCCCGAGTACGCGGTCGGCAACCTGCTGGGCCACCTCGCCGGCCTCGCCACCGCCTTCCGTGACGCCGCCCGCAAGGACCTGGGCTCCACCACGGACACGGCCCCCGACACGGCCGTGCCCTCCCTCCCCGCCGGCTGGCGCGAGGAACTGCCCCGGGTCCTCGGCGAACTGGCCGAGGCCTGGCGGGATCCGGCCGCCTGGACCGGCATGACCCGCGCGGGCGGCGTGGACCTGCCGGCCGAGATCGCGGGTGTGGTGGCCGTCGACGAACTGGTGATCCACGGCTGGGACCTGGCCCGGGCCACCGGCCAGGAGTACGCACCCGATCGGGCCGCGCTGGACACCTCGTACGCGTTCCTCCTGGAATCGGCGGGGGAAGAGGGCGACGGCGGGGACATCTTCGGCCCCGTGGTCCCCGTACCGGACGACGCACCGCTGCTGGACCGGGCGGTCGGGCTGAGCGGACGCGATCCGGGCTGGACGGGCGGTACGGGCGGTACGGGTCAAGGCGCGGGGCAGCCTGCCGGCTGACCGCCCCGGGGCAGCGCCTGCCCTCAGGGCGCGCACAGGCGTACGGCGAGGGCGGCGATGTCGTCGTCGAGGCGCCCTCTGCTGTAGCGGAGCAGATCACGGTGCAGAGCCGTGAGCAGATCGCGGGGCGGGGCCGCCGGCTGCCGGCGCATCCAGGTCGTCAGCGGGAAGAACTCGCCGTCGCGGGCGCGGGCTTCGGCGATCCCGTCGGTGTACAGGAGCAGTACGTCGCCGAGGGCGAAGTCGAAGGTGTCGACGCTGTACCGATCGCCGATCAGCTCCGCGAGGCTGAGGAGCGGGGACGGGTCGCCCGGGTCCAGGACACGGAGTTTCCCTCGGTTCAGGATCAGCGGCGGTGGGTGCCCGCAGTTGAGGATGTCGATGCGTCCGCCCTCGTGCGGGATCTCGACGAGGAGCGCGGTGGCGAAGCGCTCCATCGGCCCCTCGGGGGGAAAGGCGGCGTTGTACCGCGTGCTGCTGGCGTCCAGCCTGCGTGCGACGCTCATCAGGGAGCGCTCTCCGAAGGCCGCCTCCCGGAAGGCGTTGACGATCGCCGCGGCCGCCCCCACCGCCGGAAGGCCCTTGCCCCGCACGTCACCGATGAGGAGCCGGACCCCGTAGGGCGTGTCGACGCCTTCGTAGAAGTCCCCGCCGATACGGGCCTCCGCCGCGGCCGCCAGATACAGCGACTCGATCTCGATGCCGCCGATGCGGTGCGGCATGGGGCTCAGCACCACCTGCTGCGCCGCGTCGGCGACGAGCCGCACCTGGAGGAGCGTGCGCTCCCGCTGGAGCCGGACGTGGCTTCCGTACGCGGCGGCCACGGTCACCGCGATGATCCCGGAGGCCGTCCACCACGTCCCCAGGTCGGGGAAGACGAGGCTGAGGCCGATCATCAGGAGGAGGCAGACCGTCCCGAGCAGGACGGTGGGGAGCACCGGCCACATGGCGGCGGCGAGGGCCGGCGCAGCGGGCAGGAGACGGCTGAAGGCCATTTCCGGCGGGGTCGTGTAAGCGAAGCTGGCGATGACGACGGTCAGGATGACCGGTGACAGCCGCACAAGCCATCCCTGGCCGGGGCGCCTGAGGAGCCGGGGCCGTCCAGACTCGATCACGTTTCCCAGAATATAGGTGAAATCAGGATAAAGCGCTCCGACGGGCAGCGGCAGGGCAGGAAGCACGCCCCTCCGGACCGGGCGGACCCGCGGCGTACCCTGAGGTCCCGCACCGCGCCGCGTCCCGGCGACTTCGAGGAAGGCTGATCGTGCGCACTCCCTTCTCATGGCTTGCCGGCAGGTACTCGCTCGGAGCGAGAAGCGTCAGAGTCGCCGCACTGGGTTCGGTCGTGGCGAGCATCGCGATCATCGTGACCGGCGGGATCGTCCGCGTCACCGGCTCCGGTCTCGGCTGCACGGACTGGCCCATGTGTACGGGAGAGACGCTGGCCCCCACCGCGGAGATGGGGGTGCACGGCGCCATCGAATTCGGGAACCGGCTCCTGACCGGGGCGCTGTGCGCGGTGGTGGGCTGGGTCATCATCACCGCACGGCTCCAGGAGAAGCCGATGCCCGCGGTGCTGCGCGGAGGCTGGGCGCAGTTCTGGATCGTCGTGCTCAACGCGGTCGTCGGTGGAGTGACCGTATGGATGCGGCTGAGCCCGTACATCGTTGCCGCACACTTCCTCGCCGCCACGCTGCTGCTCACCGCCGCGGTGTACACCTGGCATGCGGCGTACGCCGATGCCGATGCCGATGCCGATGCCGCCGGCGGTGCCGGGCTCGGCGCGCGGGGCGGCGATGACCAGGGTCCGACCGGCGTGCCGGTCCCCCTCGCGCCGCGTTCCGCCGCGCGGATCCGGTCGCTGTCGGCGGCCTTGGTCGCGGTGACGGCCCTGCTGGTCGTGGTGGGCACGCTCGCCACCGGCTCCGGTCCGCACGCGGGCGACTCTTCCGACGTGGCGCGGATGCCCTTCGACTGGACGGCCGTGACCATCGTCCACGGCATGCTGGCCGGGGCGGTCCTGGTCCTGGCCGTAGCCCTGCTCCGCGCACTGCCCGAGGACGGCTTCGGCGCCGCGCGCCGCAAGACGGCCGTCTTCCTGGCCGTACTCCTGGGCCAGGGGCTCGTGGGACTGGTCCAGTCGGTGACGGCCCTGCCCTCGCTCCTCGTGATGCTCCACCTGCTGGGCGCGGCGCTCGTTTGGACCGGAGTTCTCCAGGTGCACTTCACGGTCAAGAGGGCCGGTTCCGGCCGTTCGGGTCCGCTGGTCGGCACACCGCTGCCGCGTGCGCGGGGCGCAGCGGCCCACGCCTGATCAGCAGGGTCCCGTTCCCTGTCCCGGGAACGGCCGAGGGGCCGCTTCGGATCGCTCCGGAGCGGCCCCTGGATGCCGGTGCGGCCCCCGTCACTCGGTGGAGCGGCGCCTGCCCCGTTGGCGGCGCGGGTACGGCAGGAGCCGTGGTGAGCGTTTGGCGGCCACGTCCTCGACCCAGCCGAAGGTCAGGACCAGGAGGCCGACCAGCGGGATCGCCACCAGCAGGGTGAACCACTGGCTGGCCAGCAGCCACTGGAGGTTGTCGTAGAAGAAGGGGACGCTCCAGAGGGGGTCGATCAGCGGGATCGCGGCCACCAGTGCCACCTGGTGCCACAGGTAGACGCTGACCGCGCGCGAGTTGAGCAGGCTGACCAGGCCGTTCCAGCGTTCCAGCAGCCTGGGCCACTGGTCCCAGGAAGGGCTGACGTGGAGCAGGATGGCGACGAAGCCCAGGGACCACAGGGCCTGCGCGATCGGCCAGGCCTCGATGTCGGTGTGCACGGTCGGGTCGACCGGGCGGGTCTGCAGGTACCAGAGGGCGGCCACCATGACCAGCGGGGCGATGGACGGCAGGACGTACTGCGGGATCCTCTTGAGCAGCCCTTCCTGGTGGGCCATGCCGAGGATCCAGCAGGAGCCGAACATGGTGAAGTCGTTGGCGGTCTCCCAGACCCGGCCGTAGATGAACTCCTGGTCGGCGAAGAAGGAGTTCATGACGATGAGCAGCGCCAGGGGGCTGAACAGCGTCACCCACGGAAGCCGTCGCAGCGCCCAGAGCATCAGCGGTGAGAGCAGCACGTACCAGAGGTAGGCCCGCAGGTACCAGAGCGGGACGGTGATCTGCAGGGCCCAGCCGCCTTCCACCAGGCCGAAACCGGGCAGGGCGTCCGCGTACGGCGGAGTGCTCAGCGGGAGGATCCAGAACGCCAGCTTGGTCCACCACCAGGTGGGGTGGCCGTCGGAGTCGGGGCCCCAGCCGTCGATGATCTGGAGGGTGATCAGGACGGCGCCGAACAGCCACATCGGCGGCAGCAGGCGGCGCAGTCGGCCGCGGATCACTCCGAGCGCGGGACGGCTGAGCGAGCGGGCCATCAGGGAGCCGGCCAGCGCGAACATCACGCCCATCGACGGAAAGACGAGGGGCAGCCAGAACCATCCGAAGTTGTGGTAGATCATCACGCGGACCAGGGCCAGCGCGCGCAGCAGGTCGAGGTAGCGGTCGCGGCCGCCCTTGCGCGGGGACGGCGCCTGCGGCTCCGGCTCCGGATCGGGCTCCTGCCGCTGGCGCAGGACGGCGGGGATCCTCAGCTGGACGGTGTCCTGATGACGCCCGAGGTCTGTGTATGCGGTCATGATCAGGCCTCCACCGGTACTGCGACCTCGCCGGTGCGCCGGAGCTTCTGCCAGCGCAGCCGGCCGCCGGTCATCGCCGTGATCGCGGACTGCAGCAGGACGATGTACATCAGCTGCCGGTAGACCAGTTGCTGGATCGGCAGGCTGATCAGGTACCAGGGCTTCTCGTGGTCGAGGTGGAAGGCGTACCAGGACAGCACGGCCTGGAGCAGGATGAAGCCGCCCCAGCTGGTGAGGGTGATCCCGGCGTCCCCGAAGAGCACGCCGTACAGCAGGAACAGGTCGACCAGCGGCGCCAGCAGCGGGGCGATCACGCCGAACAGCACGACGAGCGGCAGTCCGACCCGGCCGAAGCGCCCGGCCGGCCCGCGGGAGGTCACCGCGCCGCGGTGCTTCCACATCGCCTGCATGCTGCCGTAGCTCCAGCGGTACCGCTGGGACCAGAGCTGCTGGAGGCTGGCGGGAGCCTCGGTCCAGGCGCGGGCGTTCTCGGCGTAGACGATCCGCCAGCCGTCGCAGAGGACCGCGATGGTGATGTCGGTGTCCTCGGCGAGGGTGTCGTCGCTCATCCCGCCGACCCGTCGCAGCGCCTCCTTGCGGAAGGAGCCGACCGCGCCGGGGATGGTCTGGATGACGTTCAGCATGTCGTACATCCGGCGGTCCAGGTTGTGGCCGAGGACGTACTCGATGTGCTGCCAGGCGCCGATCAGGCTGTCGCGGTTGCCGACCTTGGCATTGCCCGCGACGGCGCCGATCTCCGGGTCGCCGAAGGGCTGGACCAGCTCGCGCACGGTGGACGGCTCGAAGACGGTGTCGCCGTCCATCATCACGATGATGTCGTACGAGGCGGCCGCGATACCGGTGTTGAGCGCGCTGGACTTGCCGCCGTTGACCTTGCGGATCAGCCGGACGAACGGGAGGCCCATCGCTTCGACGATGTCGGCGGTGCCGTCCGAGGAGCCGTCATCGATGACGATCACCTCGATCGGATGGTCGCTGACGGCAAGGGAGTTGAGGGTGTTGGCTATGCACTCGCGCTCGTTGTAGGCCGGGACCAGCACGGTGACCGGCCCGGTGACGGGCGGTCCCCAGGCGTCCCGCTTCTTGGCGCGGCGGGCGTGGAGCGGTGCGAGCACGAGCATCAGCCCGAACCGGCCGAAGTTGAGGAAGCCGACGAGGGCCAGCAGCCCGACCAGCACCGGCAGGGTCTGCACGGCGAACTGGGTGGCCCAGATGTAGCCCTTGCCCGCCCACAGTTGGTATCCGGTCACCGGCACGGTGGCGCTGGAGGCGCCGAGTGCGTCGGAGATGGTGGTGAAGCGGTAGCCCTGGGCCTGCAGCTTGTCGATGATCTGCTCGAGCGCGGCGATGGTCTGGGTACGGTCGCCACCCGCGTCGTGCAGCAGGATCAGCGCGCCCGCACCGGGCTTGGCCGGCATGGCCGCCTTGACGATCTCCTCGACTCCGGGCCGCTTCCAGTCGTCGGTGTCCCGGTCGATGAACGCGGTGAGGTAGCCGCGCGCACCCACGTACTTGATCACCGGATAGTTCCAGTCGTCCATCGCCGTGGCGTCGGAGGAGTACGGCGGGCGGAACAGCGCGCTGTGGACGCCCGCGACGCCGGCCAGCGCGAGCTGTGTCTGCGCCAGCTCCCAGCTGATCCGGGTCTTGGACTGGTACACCAGGTCGGGGTGGGTGAAGGTGTGGACGCCGAGTTCGTGGCCGCCCGCGACGATCTGCCGGATCAGCTCCGGGTTGCGCGTGGTCATGGCGCCGGTCACGAAGAAGTCCGCACGGACGTCACGGGCCGCGAGCACGTCCAGGATCTTCGGAGTCCACTGCGGCGAGGGACCGTCGTCGAAGCTCAGGACCGCGGTGCGGTCGGGGATGTGATAGCTCACGGGCTTCGCGTTCTTGCTGCCGCGCGCGTCGATGACCGGACCGCCCTTGAGCAGGTCGTTCGGCACGGTGGTCTTGTCGACCGAGATCGCGATCCGATCGTCGTGGAACGCCTCGTTGGTGGCGAGGCCGCGCAGGACGAGAAGCGCGAGCAGGCAGGCCAACAGCGACAGCGGCATGACGAAGCGCAGCGGCGGCGCGGCCAGTCGGCGCGGCCTCAGCAGGGACTGCCGGCGGCGCTGATGGCGGGACAATGACGCTCCTGGAGATGGGTGGTGCGGACGATCAGGGGTTCTCGGACGGCCGGTCCGAAGAGCCTGCCCCGGGCGGGGCGGTGGCCGTGGGGTTCGGTGTGATCGCCACCGGACGGGGAGTGGCGGCCGGGGGTTTCGGCTTGGTGGCCGGGGGCTTCGAGGTGGCGGCCGAGGGCTCCGACGAAGCGGCCGACGGCTTCGGTTTGGTGACCGGAGTCTTCGACGGAGTGGGCGAGGGCTTCGTCCGGGGTGAGGCGGACCGCGTGGCCGTCCCGGGTGAAGATGACCCGGACGGCGCCGACGGCGCGGATCGCGCGGTCGACAGGGTGGGCGACGGCGCGGTCCCGGATGAGCCCGGCGAGGCGGGCGACCGCGAGGGTTGCACGGGTATGCCCATCGCCGGGGCTTCCGCCTGCATGCCGATCAGGCTGCTGCCCATGGCGATCGCCAGGATCGCGCCGACCACGGAGACCGGCCAGCCGAGGCCCCGGAGCAGACGGCCGCGCAGACCCGACTGGTCGACGAAAACCGGTGCGGGTGCGGGCTCGTCAAAGCCCGGCTCTGACATTTCAGGCTGTGCCTGCCGTGCCGACCCGCGTTCAATGGAAGGTATGACTGAGCGCACCTTGCGAGGCCTTTCAGGGCAGGGTACGTAGACCGCGGGATGGCAGGGCGAACGCTAGTGCACCGGGCGGAATCGACTTGGGCTCGATGTCTGCTTTTGGAGCGTTCTGACCAGGCTCCGTAATCGGATTGAAATGCCAATTGGCAGTACCAGTCAGTAGATTCCCACGCACGGTCCCCGATAGCCGACCGGAGCATGATCGGCCGCACCAAATTCGTCTAGACCATTTCACCGAGGCCCCATTGCCGGGACCCGGTGGCCGGGGTTCCGCGGGTCGCCGCGAACCTTAAGATGACCCCCTCATGTGATCAGTCATTGATCCTCATGCACAGGGCGTGTCCAGGTACCGCCTCTACGCCCACCCCCAAGGAGCCCGTGTGAGTCAGCCCCGCCGCACCTCTCGACACCGCGCGTGGACCGCGCTCACACTGCCCGCCCTCCTGTGCGTACTGGCGGCGTGTTCGGGCAGTCCCACCAGTGACGCCGCCGCGTCGCGCACCCCCAGCGCCTCGCCGACCCCGTCCGGACCGCCCGGAACCCTGTTCGACGACTTCCGGTACAGCGGTCCCGAAGACCCCTCGCTCGCCGCCAACGGCTGGGAGGTCCGTGCAGGTGGGGGCGGCCCGGGGATCAAGGACACCTGGTCCGGCGGCGGCGCCGGCTTCCCCACCGACCCGACCGCTCAGGGCGGCCGGGTACTGCAGCTCCAGTCCTCCACCGACGGCACCAAGCAGGGCACCAAGCAGGCCGAGGTGCAGACCACCGGCACCCCGCTCTTCACCGGCACCTTCGCCGCCCGGGTCTACCTGAGCGACAAGCCCGTCAGCGGCCGCAACGGCGATCACGTCGTCGAGACCTTCTTCCCGATCTCCGCCTCGGACTCCTCGCCGAACTACAGCGAGCTCGATTACGAGTACCTGCCGAACGGCGGCTGGGGTTCGGTGGGTCCGCAACTCGACACCACGAGTTGGTTCAAGGCCGATCCGCCGGACCGGGTCACCCGCGCGCTCAAGAAGCAGCGCCTTGAGGGCTGGCACATCATGATGATCACTTTCATGGACGGGAAAGCCACCTATTCGCTGGACGGCAAGGATCTGTTCACCAGCTCCGGCAAATACGTCCCGCGCGAGAAGATGGACATGCATTTCAGCAACTGGTTCATCGACCTTCCCTTCACCGGCGGTTCACGGACGTGGAACATGAAGGTCAACTGGTTCTATTACAAGGCCGATGAGGCCGTTTCCCACGCCGATGTCAAGAACACCGTGGACGGTTTCTACAGCGCCGGCACCCACCACATCAACACCGTGCCGAAGTCCTGACCCCCGGCCCGGAGTGAGCCGGGCCGGCCGGGCCGCCCCCGGCCGGCCCGGCTCACTCCGCCCGCACCTCACTCCGCCCGCAGCGCCCGCGCCGTCCGCGTCCGCGCCGCCCACGCGGCCGGCAGCAGCGCTCCCGCCACCGCGATCAGCGCCCCGGCCGGCGCCAACGCCCCCAGCAGCAGGGGGCCGTAGACGTCCACGTCCGCCGGCGGGATCGTGGTGCCGACGGCCCGACCCATCTCCGGCATCACCCAGCCGTGCAGGGCCACCCCGAGCGGAACGCCAACCGCCCCTGCGGCGAGGCCGATCGCGCCCACCGAGGTGAGGACCTGCACGACCGTCTGCCGGGGCGTCATCCCCAGCGCCTTGAACACCCCGAGGTCGCGCACCCGGTCCCGGGTGTCCAGCACCACGGTGTTGAGCACCCCCAGGCAGGCCACGGCCACCAGCATCAGCGTGAGCATCCCGATCAGGGCCTGCATCGCGCGGATCACGCTCGACTTGCCCGGCCCGGCGGCCTCGGCTTCCGCGCCGAGCGGCTTCAGCGCGGCGTTCAGGGACTCGACGTAGCGCCCGGTGTCCGTCCCGGAGGTCAGCCGGACGGTGAAGTCGCTCGGCAGGTACCGGCTCCCCAGCCCCGCGACCGAGTCCATGCCCGTGCGCAGGGCCATCCCCTGGTCGCCGAGGTCGAAAACCTCCCCGACGATCCGCAGCCGGACGGTGCGGCCCTGCTCCGACAGGACCACGGTGCCGCCCAGTTCAATGCCCGTGGCCCGGAGGAAGCGGGTCGCGGCGACCGCCTCGCCCGGGCCGCCGAACCAGCGGCCGGACACCATCGTGTGGTCGGCGCCGGGGGCGTCGCCCTCGTACGCCACCAGGGGCGCGCCGCCCTTCAGCCCCGCCACCGACACCTGTGTCCTGGCGGTCCGGTACGAGGACGCGGTCCCGGGCCGGGCTCCGATCACGGCGGAGATCGCCGCGGGGTCGGCGGGCGTCCGGGGCGTGCTCGCCGGGCCCTCACCGGGCCGGGCCAGCGAACGGACCGTCACCTCGCCGCCCCGGTCCGGGTCCCCGTCCTGCTGGATCGCGACGAGCGTGCTGCCCAGCCCCACCGCGAAGGTCACCGCGAGCGCGCCGAACGCGACGGCCGCCGCCATCGTCGCCGAGCGTGCCGGGCGGGCGAACGGGCTCGCCAGCCCGAGGCCGACCGCACGCGGCAGCGGCAGCCGGCCGAGCAGGTACCGCACCCGGCGCCCCCGCCCGCCCCCGGCGCCCCGGCCCATCGCGAGCACCTGCGCGGTGCGCAGCCGGGCCGCCCGCAGCGCGGGCACCGAAGCCGTGAGCGCCACCAGGGCCAGGGCGCCGGCGGGCACCGCGAGGTTCACCCAGAGCGGGATGAGCGCGGCCCCGGTCCCGTACGACTGCGCCACCTCCGCCATCAGGGGGACGGCAAGGAGGTTGCCCAGCAGCACGCCCGGCACGGCTCCGGCGGCGGCGGGGATCAGCGCCTGGGCCACGTACGCCCGGCCCACTTGGAGCGGGGTGAAGCCGAGCGACTTCAGGATGCCGATGCGCCGGGTCGCGGCGCCGACCGCGCCGCTCACCACGATGCCGATCACCAGCACCGACATGCAAAGGCCCAGCGCCGCGAACGCGGTCACGAAGGGGACGTAGGCCGCCGTGTTCTCCTGGGCCGACTGCCGCACGTCGAGGTAGGACTGGGATCCGGTGACGGCCCCCGGCGCCAGCGCCCCGGCGATCGCGTCGCGGGCACGCCCGACGGCGGCGGCGGTGCCGGCGTCGGTGAGCCGATACAGCATCTGGCGGCCCGCCCGACCCCCGTCGAGGCCGCCCAGTTGCGCGGGCACAACCCATGCGTCGGCGCTCTCGCCCACCGACTCGGCGACGCCGACCACCGTGAGCACCGTACCGCCGGAGCCGCCGGAGTCCCCCGTCCCTCCCGTCTCCAGGCGCGTCCCGGGCCGCACTCCGGGCTGCCGCGAGCCGGCCTCCAGCACGATCTCGCCGGGCGCGGTGGCCCACCGGCCCTCCACCAGCGCGACGCGGTCCACCCCGCCCCCGGCGGACGCCCGTCCCGCCACGGTCAGGGGCGGCGGCTGGAAGCCGGGCGGCCTGTCGCCCGTCGGTCTCAAGCGTACGGAGGTGACGGCGAACGGCCCCTCCGCATCTGCGACCCCGGGTATCCGGGCGGTGTCCGCCACCTGCCCGGCGGTCACCGCGGAACCCTCGAACTGCACGGTGAGGTGCGCCCCTTGCTGCCGGTCGAAGGCCCGGTCGAAGGGTGCCCGGGAGGCGACCAGCAATCCGAGGGCGAGGACCGACGCGGCGACCGAGATGAGCGCCGTGAGGACCATCACCGCCGTCTGCGCGCGGCGCCGCCCCACCCCGGCGCGCACCACCCGTCCCAGTGCTCCGCCGCGCCGCCGGCCGCTCCCGGGGACCGTCCGTCCACCGCGTCGCCGGTACCCCGGCCGGCTCATCGCCGTACCGCCGTGACATCGCGCGCGATGCGCCCGTCGACGAGTTCGATGGTGCGGGTCGCGCACGCTTCGGCCAGCGCCAGGTCGTGCGTGACCAGCACGATCGTCTGGCCGGCCGCGTTCAGCTCGCGCAGCAGGTCGCGTACGTCGGCGCCCGACGCGCTGTCCAGGGCGCCCGTCGGCTCGTCGGCGAGGAGCAGCGCCGGACGGTTCATCAGGGCCCGTGCGACGGCCACGCGCTGCCGCTCGCCGCCCGACAGCCGGCCGGGAAAGGCCCGGGCGTGCCGGTCGATGCCCAGGTGTGCCAGCAGTTCGGCGGCCCGGGCCGCGGACTCGGTGCGGGGCATCCCGGAGAGCTGGGCGGGCAGCAGCACGTTGTCCAGAACGGTGAGGTCGTCCAGGAGGTTGAAGAACTGGAAGACCATGCCGATCCGGGAGCGCCGGTACTTCGCGGACGCGGTCTCGGTCAGCCCGTCCACCCGCACCCCCTCGACGCTCACGCTGCCCTCGCCGGGCCGGTCCAGACCCGCGATCAGGTTGAGCAGCGTGGACTTGCCGCTGCCGGAGGGGCCGAGCACGGCGAGCGCCTCCCCCTCCCGCACCCGCAGGCTGATCCCGGCCAGCACGGGCGGGCCGGCGCCGTACGTCATGCTCACCCCGCGCACGTCGATGAGGTGGTCGTCGGTCATGGATCCTCCACGGTTCCTGCGTCCTCGGGCGGCGCCCGGATCCGCTGCCCGGTCGCCGCCCCGACGCTAGGAGCCGGGCTCCCGGCGCCGCGTCGGCACCGGTGGGGACCTTCCGTACCGTGTCCGGACGACGCCCCGCGGCGTCATCCCCGCGATGTAGTCGGGAGGCGGAGGCCACTGGTACCCGCGGCTGATCCGCGGCCGCCCGGCTCTGGGCACACTGGTCCGATGCGCACAAGAGACGCCCTCGTCCGCCGGGCCCGCGACCTGCGACCCGCCGGGGCGCCGCCGCGGCTCTCGCGCCCGTCGTGGGCGTTCGACTCGGTCATCGCCCTGGTGCTCGCGGTGTACACGGTCATCGGTGACCTCAACCGGTCGTACGTGGAGGCCCAGGCGGGGCCCGACGTCGCCGTGCCGCCCCCGGCACGGCTGCCGTCGCCGCCCGCCGTGCCGCATCCCGTACCGGTCGTGGAGCACACCCTGCCTCCCGTGGAGCCCTGGGAACTCCTGGCCGCCGTACTGACGGCCCTGCCGCTGCTGATGCGCCGCCGGTACCCGCTGGCCGCCTACTGGGCCGTGATGGGCGCGACGCTGCTGCTGCACCGGGGAGCGGCCGCCGCGGACGCCACCACGGTCACGTTCGCCTCGGGCCTGATCGCGGCGTACAGCGCTGCGGTGTACAGCCCCCACCGCAAGGCCGTTGCGGGGTCCCTGATCGCGGGAGCCGTGCTGTACGCGGTCTTCCCCCTGGTCCCCGACGTGGACAAGGGGTTGGTCCCCGTACTGGTCCTGCTCCCGGTCGGCCTCGCCGCGCACGGCATCCACACCTGGAGGCAGCGGGCCCGGGCCCTTGAGGCGGAGCAGCGTGCGGCGCTGCGGCGCGCCGTGGACCAGGAGCGGTCGCGGATCGCCCGGGAGCTGCACGACGTGGTCACCCACAACGTGAGCATGATGACCATTCAGACCGGCGCCGCGCGCAAGGTGCTGGACGCCGATCCGGACCGGGCCAGGGAGGCGCTGCTGGCGGTGGAGGCCGCGGGGCGGTCGGCGATGTCGGAACTGCGCCAGGTGATGGGCCTGCTCACCATGACCTCCGACGGCCCCGACCCGGCCGCCGACGCGGACCTCGCGCCGCAACCCGGCCTGGACCGGCTGCCGGAGCTCGCGGACCGGGTGCGCGACGGCGGCGTGCCGGTGGAACTGACGGTGCGCGGCGCCCCGGCCCGGCTCCCGGGGGGTGTGGACCTGGCCGCGTACCGGGTCGTGCAGGAGGCGCTGACGAACACGGTCAAGCACGCGGCGGGCGCCGCCGTTTCGGTCCTGGTGCAGTACGCGCCCGGGGAGCTGCGGGTGGAGGTGACCGACAGCGGCGGCCGCCCGCGGCCTCCGGGGCCGGGCGGCGGTCGGGGCCTGGCCGGCCTGCGCGAACGGCTCGCGCTCTACGGCGGCACCCTGGACACGGGCCCGCGGCCCGGCGGAGGATTCCGGGTCCGCGCCGTCCTCCCGGTGGAGGGTCCATGACCGGGACACCGCGTGTGGTGATCGTCGACGACCAGGCCCTGGTCCGAACCGGCTTCGGGATGATCCTCGCGGCCGACGGCATCGAGGTGGTCGGTGAGGCCGCCGACGGGGAAGAGGCGGTCGCCGTGGTCCGGCGCACCCGGCCCGACGTGGTCCTGATGGACATCCGGATGCCCGGGACCGACGGTCTGGAGGCCACGCGCCGCATCCTTCGTCCCGAGGGCCCGGCGCCCCGGATCGTCATCCTCACGACCTATGACCTCGACCGGTACGTCTACGCCGCCCTCAGCGCAGGGGCCAGCGGCTTCCTGCTGAAGGACGTCACCCCCGAGCACCTGGCGGCCGCGGTCCGGCTGGTGCGCTCCGGCGACGCCCTGTTGGCCCCGGCCATCACCCGCCGGCTGGTGGAGCGCTTCGCCGGCGCCGACGACCGTGCCGCTCCCCTCCACCGGGACCTGTCCGCGCTCACCCCGCGCGAGCTGGAGTTCCTCGAAGCCCTGGCCCGCGGCCTCAGCAACGCCGAACTGGCCGGCCGCTTCCACGTCAGCGAGGCCACGGCCAAGACGCACGTCGCCCGCATCCTCGCCAAACTCCGCCTCCGCGACCGCGCCCAGGCGGTGATCGCGGCCTACGAGACGGGCTTGGTCACCCCGGCCGCACCGGGGAGCGCCCCTCCGCCCTGACCCCGGGCGAGAGCGGTGGTCAGGAGGGAGGGGCAGGTGAGCCCGCCCCTCCCCGTGGCTCAGTGAGCGTGGCCGTCGTTGTGGGGCGGCTGCGAAGGAGCGGGCCGCGCGGTCGCCGAGGCGCCGGGGGCGGGCGCCGCCGGGCTCGCCGGGGTGGCGGCGGGGGCGTGGTCGTCCGCCGCGGGTTCTTCGCCGGTGCCGTGGCTGTGGCCGCCGCCGGGCGCGCTCTCCATCGAGGCCGCGACTTCGCGCAGGCCCAGGAAGGCGAGTGCGGCGGTGACGAGGACGGCCAGGCCGACGAGGCCGAAGATCCGCCGCGCCGGGGTGTCGGCGTCCTTGATCACGTAGGCGACGAAGGAGACGACGAGTCCGGCGGGGACGAGGACGGCGCCTCTGGCGGGGAAATCGTCGAAGTGCTGGAGGCCGCCGCTGAGCATGCCGATGCCGAAGGACAGCAGCAGCGAGGCGCCCATCACCAGCAGCAGCCGGGGCAGCCCGGGACGCTCCCTGGCGAGCACGAACTCGTTGAGGACGGTCGCGGCGAGGAAGACGAGGGCGCCGTACACGGCGATGCGGGTGTAGCGGTCGGGGTCGAGCGGGTGGTGGACCACGGCGCCGCTGATGAGGCCGGCGCCGACGAAGTAGCCGACGTAGCCGAGGTACCGGGCGGCCAGGGACCGCTTCCGGGCCAGGCCGGCGTGGTGTTTGCGCCGGGCGGCGCGTCCCGTGGCGGGAGAGTCCGGCGAGGTGTCCGCGGTCCGGGCGCCGAGGAGCTGGGGCGAAGTCACGTACGAGTTCCTTTGATGCTGCGTGCACGGCTCATCACCCCGTCACCCACCTGAGGGCGGGCCGGGGTCTGCGATGAGAGTCGGGTCAGAACGGGACGGAACGCCCGGTCCTATACCTGCTGCACCACGGAGCCGAGGACGCTTCGCAAGGGCGGAAGGCCGCACGGAACGGTCGGCGCCCACGAGCCCGGCCGCAGCGCGGCCACGGCGGGGGACGGATCGCCGAGGGGAACCAGCGCAGGCTCGGGCAGCTCCGCACCCTGCTGGGGATGACCGGAGACGCACGCTTCGGCGGGGTGATCGTGCCCACCGCCGCCACCATCGTCGTGCCCGCGGGGCGCCTCGGCGCCGTGAGGGTCGGCGCTGTCGCCGCGGTCGCCGACGCCGGCACTGCCATCAACGATGGCATCCAGGTGCGCCACGGGCACGGCGCCCCGGGCGACGTGCGCCGAGGCACTGTCGGCTCCGGCGGCGTGCGTGTAGAGGAAGGCGAACAGCAGGGCGGCCAGCCACAGCAGCCGCAGCGCACCCGCCGGACGGCGGGCCCGCTTCGCGCCGGATGCAGCTCGGGCCGTGATCATGCCAGGACCCTATCCGGCGGCCGGAATCCGCTGTATGGCGGCCCCGTTGACGCGAGGCGTACGGCCGTTGTCGGTTTCGCCGCACGCGATGACCGCGCCCAGGCACCGAGACTCCCCCCGACATAGGACGTATACGGCATTTCGCCGCCCGCTCTCGTGGCTCCCGTGGTTGCATCCTCATCGGAAGGGTGCGTTCACCAGGACCTGGAGGAGGCTGGATGTCCGGCTCGGCTGACGACCCCACGCGCCCGTGGACCCGGGACCGCCGACTCGGGCGGAGCGCCTCGCCGCGCCCTCCCTCGCGCACGGTGCGCCGGGATCTCGCCCAGCTCTTCTGCGCGGTCGGCGGGGTGGCCCTGGGGATGCTGCTCCCCACGCTCTCGCTGGGCCCCCAGGTGGATGCCGGACCCGTGGTGACGCTCCTGTTCACCCTCGGGTTCGGCGTCATCAGCCTGGTGAGCATCATCTACTCGATGCTGTTCCTGGTCATCCAGTTCTCCGCCAGCACCTTCACCCCGCGCCTCGGCCTCTTCCGGGACGACCCGATCGTGTGGCGCGCGTTCGCCTTCACCGTCGGCGTGTTCGTCTTCAGCATCACCTCGGGGCTGGCCATCGGGGCCCGCAGGACGACCGTGTCGACCCTCGTTCCCGGCACCGCCATGGTGCTCACCCTGATCGCGCTCGCCCTCATGCGGACCCTGCAGACGAGAGCCTTTCACTCGATCCAGCTCGGCCACTCCCTGAGCGCGATCGCCACGCGCGCGCACCGGCTGTTCGATGACGTGTACGTACGGCCGTACGACCCGGAAGCGGCCACGGTCGCGGCCACGGCCGCACCCACGTGCCACGCCTCGCCTCCCCCGGCGGCCGGTGCCACCGCCGTCCTCTGGTCCGGACCGGCCGTGGTGGTCCAGCAGATCGACGTACGCGCCCTGGTCGGCCTGGCCAGGGAGCACGACTGCTCCATCACCTTCCTCGTCGCCCCCGGAGCGACCGTGTCGCGGGGCATGACGCTCGCCGAGGTGACCGGCGGCGAGCTCCCCGAGGCGGCGCTGCGCGGCGCCCTGGAGACCGGGGTCGAGCGCACCTTCGACCAGGACCCCGACCTGCCCTTCAGGCTCCTCGCCGACATCGCGCTGCGCGCGCTCTCCCCGGCCGTCAACGACCCGGCCACCGCGGTGGAGAGCATGGACCGGCTCGAAGACCTGCTGACCCGCCTCGCCGGCGTGGAGCTGGGCATCGGCCACTTCGCCGACGAGGGCGGACGGTCGCGGGTCACGCTCCCGGTGCCGGACTGGGAGCGTTACGTGCGCACGGCCGTCGACGACCTGCTCTTCTCCGCCGCCGGCTCCCCGATGGCCCTGCGCAGGATGCGCGACCTGCTGAGCAGGCTGGCGGAGCGGATCCCTGAAGGTCGGCGCGGGATCGTACGGGACCGGCTGCAGTGGGTCGACCGGGCGGGGAGCGAGCGGTACCCCCTCATCTGGGCCGCCTCACCCGGCGGGTAGAGCCGCCCCCCGGCCGGCACCCGGGCGCCCCGGATGCCGGCCGCCCCACGGAGGTCAGGCGCTCGGCGCCACCTCCGAGCGCACCCTGCGGGCCGCCTCGACGAGGTTCTCCAGCGAGGCCCGCGTCTCGGGCCAGCCGCGGGTCTTCAGGCCGCAGTCGGGGTTGACCCAGAGGCGTTCGGCCGGGATCGCCCCAAGTCCCTTGCGCAGCAGGGTCGCCGCTTCCCCGGCCGAGGGGATGCGGGGAGAGTGGATGTCCCAGACGCCGGGGCCGACCTCGCGCGGGTAGCCCGCGCCGGCGAGTTCGTCCGCGACCTGCATGTGGGAGCGGGCCGCCTCCAGGCTGATGACGTCCGCGTCGAGGTTCTCGATGGCCTCGACGATGTCCCCGAACTCCGCGTAGCACATGTGGGTGTGGATCTGGGTGTCCGGACGGACGCCGCTGGTGGTGAGGCGGAAGGATTCCGTGGCCCACGCCAGGTAGCCGGCGTGGTCGGCGGCGCGCAGCGGCAGGGTTTCACGCAGGGCGGGCTCGTCGACCTGGATGACGGAGGTGCCGGCGGCCTCCAGGTCGGCCACCTCGTCGCGGAGCGCCAGCGCGACCTGGCGGGCGGTGGCGGCGAGCGGCTGGTCGTCGCGGACGAAGGACCAGGCGAGCATGGTGACGGGGCCGGTGAGCATGCCCTTGACCGGCTTGGCCGTCTGCTCCTGGGCGTACGCGGTCCAGCGCACGGTCATCGGGTCGGGGCGCGAGATGTCTCCGGCGAGGACCGGCGGGCGGACGTAGCGGGTGCCGTAGGACTGGACCCAGCCGTGCCGGGTGGCGAGGTAGCCGGTCAGCTGTTCGGCGAAGTACTGGACCATGTCGCTGCGTTCGGGCTCTCCGTGTACGAGTACGTCGAGGCCGGCCTTCTCCTGGAAGGCGACGACCTCGCGGATCTCGGCCCGGATGCGGTCCTCGTAGGCCGCCGTGTCGATGCGTCCCGCGCGCAGGTCGGCGCGGGCGGTGCGCAGTTCCGTGGTCTGCGGGAAGGAGCCGATGGTGGTGGTGGGAAGGAGCGGCAGGCCGAGGTGGGCGCGCTGGGCGGCGGCCCGTTCGGCGTAGGCGGGGAGGCGGCGGCCGTCGGTGTCGGTGATCGCGGCGGTGCGGGCGCGGACGGCCGGGTCGTGGGTGATCCGGGAGGCGGCGCGGGAGGCCAGGTCGGCCCGGTTCGCGGCGAGTTCGGCCGCGATCGCGTCGGTGCCCCGGGCGAGTCCGCGGGCCAGCGTGCTGATCTCGGTGCTCTTCTGCCGGGCGAAGGCGAGCCAGCGCCCGATCTGCGGGTCGGTGTCCCGCTCGGCGTCCGCGTCGAGGGGGACGTGCAGCAGGGAGCAGGACGCGGCGACGTCGACCCGGCCCGCGAGGCCGAGCAGGGTGCCCAGGGTCGCCAGTGACTGCTGGTAGTCATTGATCCAGATGTTGCGGCCGTTGACCACGCCCGCGACCAGGCGCTTGCCGGGGATGCCGCCGGCCGCGGCGAGGTCGTCGAGGTTGGCGGCGGCCCGGTCGGTGAAGTCGAGGGCGAGGCCCTCCACGGGCGCCTTCGCCAGTACGGGCAGCGCTTCGCCGAGCCGGTCGAAGTAGGAGGCGACGAGCAGCTTGGGGCGCTGGGCGAGGCTGAGGCCGCCGAGTTCGCGGTAGGCGCGGGCCGCCGCGTTCAGTTCGGCCGGGGTGCGGTCCTGGACCAGGGCCGGTTCGTCGAGCTGGACCCAGGCGGCGCCGGCAGCGCGCAGTTCGGTGATGACCCGTGCGTAGACGGGGAGCAGCCGGTCGAGGAGGGCCAGCGGATCGAAGCCGGGGGGCGTGCCGGGTGCGGGCTTGGCGAGGAGGAGGTAGGTCACAGGTCCGACCAGGACCGGGCGGGCCCTGTGGCCGAGGGCCAGGGCCTCCTTCAACTCGGCCACCTGCCGGGCGGGTTCGGCGGTGAAGACGGTGTCGGGACCCAGTTCGGGCACCAGGTAGTGGTAGTTGGTGTCGAACCACTTGGTCATCTCCAGCGGGGCCACGTCCTGGGTGCCCCGCGCCATCGCGAAGTAGCCGTCCAGGGCGTCCGCCGCGACGGCGGACCGGTGGCGGTCGGGGATCGCGCCGACCATGACCGTGGTGTCCAGGACGTGGTCGTAGTACGAGAAGTCGCCGGTGGGAACCTCGGTGATGCCGGCCTCGGCGAGCCGGGCCCAGTTGGTCCGGCGCAGGTCGCGGGCCGTGGCGCGGAGGGCTTCGGCGGTGACGCGGCCCTTCCAGTAGCCCTCGACCGCCTTCTTCAGTTCCCGGTTCTGTCCCTGGCGGGGGTACCCGTACACGGTGGCCCCTACGGGCGCGGCTGCGGACTCGGTGGTCACGGAACTCTCCTTCGCGAGCGTGTCTCCATGGCCCGGTGACGGGTCGCGGACGCGAAGGGTGCGGGAACGGGCGGGTGTTGGGGTCGCGTACGGCTCGGTACGCGACGGGAGGATCCGCCTGAAGCACGCCGACCCGCCCACGAGGTCACCGGGAAACCGTGCGCGGTCGTTCGCGCACGGGCAACGGGCAGGTCTTCGGACTCGCGGGCTCGCCTGCCGGTCTCCCGGCGGGCACCTAATGGCCGTCGCTTCCCAGGACCGCTTCCGGTCCCAGTGCGTATGACGGCGGTCGTTCCCGCTCACCGCTGCGGGGCAGTCCCGGATTCCCACCGGGTTCCCTCTTACGACGCATCCCGCCTGGCGGACGGGGGCGAACCAGCTGCGAGGCCCACAGTAGGGCGGACGCCCGGTGAATGAACACGACTTCCCGCATGCCGGACGGTGAGATGAGACACGGAGAGGCCTGCCGAGAAGCAAGCGGGGCGCGCGGACGGCCGGGTACGGCCGAACGGGCGAGTGACGCTGACGGCCCGGCAGATGACATGGAGTCACGACTATACCAATTGTGGTGGATTGTCTGATTCTAGGGTGTACTGGACACCGGCAACACCGTCCAGGAACTGGAGCGTTACGTGGCATCCACCACTCTCACCGTCTGGAAGTTCCCCACTCCCGAGGGGGCCCAGCAGGCGGAGTCCGCCCTGCTCGCCCTGCAGAAGGAACAGCTCATACAGGTGCACGACGCCGCGGTCGTCACCTGGCACGAAGACGCCAGGAAGCCGAAGACCCAGCAGTTGAACAGCCTCACGGGAGCCGGCGCGCTGTCCGGCACCTTCTGGGGGATGCTCTTCGGGCTCCTGTTCTTCGTGCCGCTGCTCGGCGCCGCCGTGGGTGCGGCAGCCGGGGCCATCGGTGGATCGCTGTCCGACGTCGGGATCGACGACCAGTTCATCGACGACGTGAAGTCCGAGGTGAAGCCCGGGACTTCCGCACTGTTCCTGCTCTCCTCCGACGCCGTGGTCGAGCGGGTGCGCGCCTCCTTCCCCGGCGGGCAGGCGCAGCTGATCCGCTCCAACCTCTCCGGCACGCAGGAGCAGCAGCTCCGCGAGGTCTTCGCGGCCTGAGACCCACCCGTCGCCGCGACGTCTCGGCCCGGACCGGTGGGTCTCCTCCCCCGGATCCGGGCCGCAGCGGTGTGCGCGCCGCCCTCGGCACCGCACTCGGGTACTGGCCCCGCACGCCCCGCCCGGCCCGCCGCGCCCCGGACTCCACCCCGGCCGCGGCGGCCCGGGCGGGGCGTTTCGCGTCCCCGCCGGAGGGGACCTTTGGCCCGGCCCGTGGGACCAAAGACCCGGATTGGGCCCCTGAGCTGCTGTTAGCGTTGAGGTGTCGCCGCCCGTGAGTGCACTGCGCTCGCCCATTCGATGGCCGATGGCCGCGACCGCGTATGCCGTATGCCCTGCCGAGAGGAGGCGATCGCCCCATGGATCACAGTCCGAGTCCGCTGAACCACCCGCGCCGCGTCGCCTCGTCCTGCGCCGCGCTCTGAGCCGCACCTCCGCGTAGCCAGAGCTCTCGCTCCACCCCCGACGGCCCGTCGGCGCTCGCCGCCCGGCCGCTCACCCTTGCCCGGCCCGTTCCGGCAACCCCGCGCCCAGCCCTTGCGGCGGGCTCGTCCGGCATGCTCCGGGCTCCTCCACCCACCCCTTTCCGGGGCGTCCACAGGCCGCTCCGTCCGGTCCGCGCGAGGTCTCGCGCACCGTCACGCCCATTTCCCCGCACGTCCCCGTTCACCAGAAGGAAGCACTGTCATGACCATCAGCACGAACACCAACACCCGCACCGACGCCGCCTCGACCGCCGATGAGCAGGCCCAGGCCCTGGCCGTCCTGCACGAGATCCGCGACGAACTGCGCGATTTCAACCGGGACATGGACCGCCTGAACGCCCTGACGGAAGATCAGGTCAAGTCCACCGTGGAGAACCGGAAGCTGACGGCGCTGACCCTCATGTTCGTCATTCCGTCCACCTTCGCCGCGATCCCGGGCGCCAACTTCGAGCACCTCAACGAGTACGGCTTCGACAACTTCTTCGCCCTGCCGGTCCTCCTGGGCACCGTACTCGCCGCATCCCTGGGCACCTTCGTCTTCGTCAAGAAGAAGGGCTGGCTCTAGGCCGTCGCCGCCGGCGCGGGCAGGGGCGGGAGGCCCGGCGCCGACAGCCAGGCCGCGAACAGGTCGTCCAGCGGTTCGAGCGCGTAGCGGGACGCGTGCGCGGTGAAACCGGCCGTGGTGACCACGCCGTGGCGGTTCACGGTGGCCCACTCCCGCAGCATGCGGAAGAACGGGCCGTCCCCCAGCGCGCAGCGGATCGCGTGCACGGCGAGGCCGCCGCGCTGGTAGAGGCGGTCGTCGAACATCAGCTTGCGTCCCGGGTCGGCCAGCAGGAGGTCCTGCGGCTGCCCGGAGAGCAAGCGGTGTGCGGCGGCCGCCAGTTCGTGCGCGGTGCGGCCGCCGGAGCGCTCCGACCAGAGCCATTCCGCGTACTTGGCGAAGCCCTCGTTGAGCCAGATGTGCCGCCAGTCGGCGATGGTCACGCTGTTGCCGAACCACTGGTGCGCGAGCTCGTGGGCGATGAGCCGCTCGGAGCCGCGTACGCCGTCCACGTGGTTGGAGCCGAACAGGGAGAGCCCCTGGGCCTCCACCGGCACGTCCAGTTCCTCGTCGGCGACGACCACCGCGTACTCGCCGAAGGGGTAGGGGCCGAACAGCTCCTCGAACAGCTGCATCATCGCGGGCTGCCGCGCGAAGTCGCGCGAGAAGCGGGGCAGCAGATGCGCCGGTACGTGGGCGCTCTGCGGGACGCCGCCGAGCCCGGGGTCGCCGAGCAGCACCGTCTGGTACATGCCGATGGACAGGCCGACCAGGTAGCTGGAGGTCGGCGCCGGCTGCTCGTACACCCAGGTGGTGGTGGAGGCGCGGGTCGTCCGCGTGAGCAGCCTGCCGCCGGCCACGACGGTGTACGCGGAGGGGGTGTTGACCGAGATCTGGTACGAGGCCTTGTCCGCGGGCCGGTCGTTGCACGGGTACCAGGAGGGCGCCCCGACCGGCTGGCTGGCCACCAGCGCGCCGTCGGTCAGTTCCTCCCAGCCGAGGCCGCCCCAGGGGCTGCGCACCGGTGTGGGGTTGCCCGCCCAGTGCACCTCCACGGTGAAGGCGGCGCCGGCGGGCAGCGGCTTGGGCGGCCGGATGCGGAGTTTGCCGCCCCGGTGGCTGTAGTGCGGCGCCCTGCCGTTGACGAGGACGCGGCCTATTTTGAACTCGGCCAGGTTGAGGTGGAACTCGGTGAGCGGCGCCCGCCCGGCGATGGCACTGAGCCGGGCCGTCCCGGCGAGCCGGTTGGGGCCGGGACGGTATTCCAGAGCGAGTTCGTACCGGTGCACGCGGTAACGGGGGTCGCCGTTGGCCGGAAAGTACGGGTCCGATGCCGCTGTCTTCTGGCCGTTCACTGCCGCTTCCGCTCCCTGCGTTGTGCTCGTACGACGTGCTGGTGGTGCCGGGCCCGGTCGCCCGGTTTCCCGGCGCCCGGACCCGCCCTTCAGGACCGCCACGCCTCGATCGGGTTGCCCAGCCAGCGGGTGTCGGCGGGAACGGATTCCCCGGCCATCACGAGGGAGGCGGGACCCAGAGTGCTGCGGGCCCCGACCGTGCTCCCGGGCAGGACGATTCCGCCCGGGCCCAGGGTGGCGCCCTCACGCAGGACCACAGTATCCGTCCTCAAGATCCGGTCGTGGAAGAGGTGCGTCTGCAACACGCAGCCCCGGTTCACGCTGACCGCGTCGCCCAGGACGACCAGGTCGGTCTCGGGCAGCCAGTAGCTCTCGCACCACACGCCGCGGCCGATCCGGGCACCGATTGCGCGCAGCCACAGGGACAGCACCGGCGTCCCGGGCACCGAGCCGACCAGCCAGGGCACGGCCAGGACCTCGACGAAGGTGTCGGCCAGTTCGTTGCGCCACACGAAGCCGCTCCACAGCGGGTGCTCTCCCACCCGGTGGCGGCCCACCAGCAGCCATTTCGCGGCCGTCGCGACCACGCACGCGGCCACCCCGGCGGCGAGCAGGACCGCTCCGGACAGCAGCGCGGTCACCCACGCGCCGGGCCCGTCCGGTCCGGCCAGCGCACAGAACGCCGCCAGTGTCAGCACGGCCAGCGCGACCGAGCAGAACACCGGGACGAGCCGGCACAGCTCCACCAGCCCGCGCGCCCACAGCAGCCGCGCGGGCGGATCGTACGTCCGGCTCTGGTCGGAGTCGGCGGTGGACCGCGGCAGCCGGACCGGCGGCAGGCCCAGGTAGGAGCTGCCCTTCTTGGCCTTCTTCGGGGTGGCGGACAGGACGCCGACCAGCCCGTCGTCCGGTACGGAACGGCCCGGCGCGGTCATTCCGGAGTTGCCGAGGAAGGCCCGGCGGCCGATCTCGGAGTGGCCGATCCGCAGCCAGCCGCCGCCCAGCTCGTAGGGGGCGGTCAGGGTGTCGTCGGCGAGGAAGGCGCCCTCGCCGACGGTGGTGAGGCTCGGCAGCGCGAGCACCGTGGACACCTCGGCGCCCCGGCCGATCTTCATGCCGAGCAGCCGCAGCCACACCGGTGTGATCAGTCCGGCGTACAGGGGGAAGAGGGTTTCCCGGGAGAGGTCCATCAGCTGGGTGACCGTCCAGGCCTGCCAGCCGATCCTGCTGTGCGTCGGATGGGTTCCGGTGCGCAGCCCGAGGCTGAGGAGGCGTACGGAGACCAGGAGCAGGGCCGCGTACGCGAACCCGAAGGCGAGCGCCCCCGGCACCACGGCGAGCAGCGCTCCGGCCAGCGCCCGGCCGAGTCCGGCGTCGGCGGGCACGAACCGGCCGGCCACGAGGAGGGCGGGCAGGGCGGCGAGCACGGGCAGGGCGGTGAGGCAGAAGCCGGCCGTCCCGTAGGCGGCGCGCCAGGGCAGGCCGCGCGGTGGGCGCTCCTTGGGCCAGTTCCGCTTGGCCTTGCCGAGTTTGCCGGCGGGGGCTCCGGCCCAGCGCTGGCCGGTCGGGATCTGGCCGACGACGGCGGAGCCGGGGGCCACCTCGGCCCGCTTGCCGACGCGGGCGCCGGGGAAGAGGATGCTGCGGGTGCCGACGACGGCGCCCGCGCCGACCTTCACGGCGCCGATCTCCAGGCGGTCCCCGTCCAGCCAGTGGCCGGAGAGGTCCACCTCGGACTCCACGGCGCAGCCGCGGCCGAGCTTGAGCATGCCCGTGACGGGCGGCAGCGAGTGCAGGTCCACCTCGGGGCCGACCTTGGCGCCGAGCGCCCGTGCGTAGCGCTCCAGCCAGGATCCGGTGAGCGAGGTGGCGCCGGAGTACTCGGCGAGCCGCTCGGCCGTCCACAGCCGCAGGTGAACGTTTCCGCCGCGCGGGTGGCGCCCCGCCTTGACCCCGCGCAGCAGCAGGCGGGCGCCGCCGGCCGCGATCGCGAGGCGGCCGGGCGGACTGTAGAGCAGTGCGGCGCCCGCGGCGACGAGCCACCAGGAGGCGGTCGGCGCCCACGGATAGGCCCCGGACCAGTGCAGTACGTTGCCCAGGGCGAGCACCGCCACCGTCCGGCGCAGGCCGACCAGGGTGAAGAGCGGGAGCAGCAGCAGGGACTGGATCACCTGGGTCCGCAGCGGCACGGGCGCGATGGTGCGTACCGCGCCGTCGTCCTGTGCCGACTTCTCCAGGTGGCGGGCCAGCTTGCGCAGGGTGGGCTGCTGGTAGATGTCGAGGACGGCCGCGCTCGGGTAGCGGGTGCGCAGCCGGGTGGTGAGCTGGGCGGCGGCGAGGCTGCTGCCGCCGATCGCGAAGAAGTCGTCAGTGGCGCCGGCGACGGTCACGCCCAGGGTCTCGCTCCACTGCTCGGCGAGCCAGGCCTCGGTGCCGTAGAGCTGCTCGGTGGGACCGCTGGTCTCCAGTTCCGGGAGCGGCCAGGGCAGTGCGCCCCGGTCCACCTTGCCGGAGGTGCGGGTGGGCAGCTCCTCGACGGGCGCGAGCAGCGGTACGAGGGCTGCGGGCAGCTCGGCGCGGAGCCGGGTGACGGCCGCGGCGTGGTCCCAGCCGTCCTGGGTGACCAGGTAGCCGACGAGGAGCTGGTTGCCGCTGCGTGCGGTGCGGACGGCGGCGGCCGCGCCGGCGACCCCGGGCAGGGCCTGGAGGGCGGCGTCCACCTCGCCCAGCTCGATGCGGCGGCCGCCGAGCTTGATCTGCTCGTCGCCGCGGCCCAGGAAGACCAGGCCCTCCGGTTCCGCGCGGACGAGGTCGCCGCTGCGGTAGGCGCGCTCCCAGCCGAGGGATTCCAGCGGGGCGTACTTCTCCGCGTCCTTCTCGGGGTCGAGGTAGCGGGCCAGGCCGACGCCGCCGATGACGAGCTGGCCGCTGCCGCCCATGGGCACCGGTTCGCCGGATTCGTCGACGACGGCCAGTTCCCAGCCCATGAGCGGGAGGCCGATGCGGATCGGTTCCTCCCCGGTCAGGAGCGAGGCGCAGGCGACGACGGTGGCCTCGGTGGGGCCGTAGGTGTTCCAGACCTCGCGGCCCTCGGTGACCAGGCGCTGGGTGAGCTCGGGCGGGCAGGCCTCGCCGCCGAAGATCAGCAGCCGGACCTCGTTGAGGGTTTCGGGCTCCCACAGGGCGGCCAGGGTCGGCACCGTGGAGACCACGGTGATCTCCTGCTCGGCGAGCCAGGGGCCGAGGTCGGCGCCGCTGCGGACCTGGGAGCGGGGGACGGGCACGAGGCAGGCGCCGTAGCGCCAGGCCAGCCACATCTCCTCGCAGGAGGCGTCGAAGGCCACGGACAGTCCGGCCATGACCCGGTCGCCGGGGCCGATCGGCTCCTCGGTGAGGAACAGCTCGGCCTCGGCGTCCACGAAGGCGGCGGCGCTGCGGTGGCTGACGGCGACGCCCTTGGGCTTGCCGGTGGAGCCGGAGGTGAAGATGATCCACGCGTCGTGTTCGGGGCCGGGGCGGCCGGCGGGGGCCGATGTGCCGAGGTCGGCGCCCTTGCCCGGCGCGGCGACCTCGATGCGCCCGCCCGCGCCCAGTACGGCCCGTACTCCGGCCTCCCCGAAGACCAGGTCGGCCCGCTCGTCCGGGTCCTCGGCGTCGACGGGCACGTAGGCGGCGCCCACCGCGAGGACGGCCAGGATGCCGGTGTACAGCTCGTTGGTCCCGGACGGCACCCGTACGCCGACCCGGTCGCCGAGCCCCACTCCGGCGGCCGCGAGGGCCTGGCGGCGGCGCTCCACCTCGGCGGCGAGCGCCCGGTAGGTCAGCCGGCCGGTCCCGTCGTCCAGGGCGAGCTCGTCGGGGTGGGCCCGTACGGAGGCCTCGAAGACGTCGACGAGGGTGCGCGTCGGGGCGGCGGGTCCGGCGGAGAACAGGGCCGATTTGCCGGGCTCGCCGGGCCCCGCCCCGGCGTCGGGCGCGGGGCCTTCGTCGAGGCCGGTCCCGTCGTCGAGCAGAGTGACTTCACCGTGCTCTGGTGTGGCTGCCATCGGCCCTCGCGTCGTGTTTCCGGAACCCTCCGGGTCGCCGGGCGGAGCCCGGGTCTGCCCAGGTTGTTCCGGTCCAGCGCCAAACAGCCCGCCAGTCTAGTGCGACAACAAGGAATTTCTGTTTCAAGCCTTGCGCTTGGCCGGGAAGGAGCGGTAAAAGCAGCGCGCCGCGGACCGGAATCCCGGTCCGCGGCGCGCCTGGTGAGCGGGAGCCCGGCCTCAGCGGCTCGCGAGCAGTTCGAGCGTGTCGATGACCCGGTTCGAGAAGCCCCACTCGTTGTCGTACCAGGCGACGACCTTGATGTGGCGGCCTTCGACGCGGGTGAGCTCCGAGTCGAAGATGGAGGAGGCGGGGTTGCCGGTGATGTCGGAGGAGACGAGGGCGTCCTCCGAGTACTCCAGCACGCCGGCGAGCGGGCCTTCGGCCGCGGCGCGGTAGGCCGCCAGCACGTCCTCGCGGGTCACGTCGCGGGCGACGGTGGTGTTCAGCTCGACGATGGATCCCACCGGAACCGGGACGCGGATCGAGTCGCCGGAGAGCTTGCCGTCCAGGTTGGGCAGGACCAGGCCGATGGCCTTGGCGGCGCCCGTCGTGGTCGGCACGATGTTCACGGCGGCGGCGCGGGCGCGGCGGGGGTCGCGGTGCGGACCGTCCTGGAGGTTCTGCTCCTGCGTGTAGGCGTGCACGGTGGTCATGAACCCGTGCTCGATGCCCGCGAGTTCGTCCAGTACGGCGGCCAGCGGTGCGAGCGCGTTGGTCGTGCAGGAGGCGTTGGAGACGATCGTGTGCAGGGCCGGGTCGTAGGAGTCGCTGTTCACGCCGAACGCGAGCGTGATGTCGGCCCCGTCCGCCGGTGCGCTGACGAGCACCTTCTTGGCCCCGGCGTCGATGTGCGCGCGGGCCGCCTTGGCCGTGGCGAAGCGGCCGGTCGCCTCCAGCACGATGTCCACACCGAGCTCGGCCCAGGGCAGCTGCGCCGGCTCGCGCTCGGCCAGCACCTTGATGCGGCGGCCGTCGACCACCAGGACGTCCCCGTCCACGCTCACCGGGCGGCCGAGCCGGCCGGAGGTGGTGTCGTAGGCGAGCAGCCGCGCGAGGGTGGCGGGCTCGGTGAGGTCGTTGACCGCGACGACCTCGAGCTTGCTGTCCCGTTCGAGCAGCGCGCGGAGCACGTTGCGTCCGATGCGGCCGAATCCGTTGATGGCGATGCGCGTCATGGTGTCTCCCTTGTCCCTGTCCCTTGGGTGCGTCACCAGGTTCGCCGGTCCGGGGCGCCCGCGACAGCGGCGCGATCGCCACGGTCCGCAAGGATCGCGCCACGAGGCGGCCGGGGATCACGGCACGCGGAGCGTGCGGGCAGGGCGCCCGCTCCGGACGGCCGGGCCCCGCGGTGGTGGCATCAAGGTGCCTGCACCCTTGGTGCCACCCTGCGGACCTTCTGCGGGTGCCCGGGGGTGGACAGGATGTTCACCGGAAGGACCGCACAGCGCCTTCGACACCGCACGGCCGATGTCCCGGCCGGGCAGCATCCCCTGGCCACCCGGCCCCATAGCAGCGAAGGAACACCCATGTCCCGGACTCGCGCCAGCCGCAGGACCGTCCTCCTCTCCCTGATGGCCGCGGCCGCCGGTGGCCCGATCCTGACGGGACTCACCGCAACTCCCGCCGCAGCCGCCGGCGGCGACCTCTACGCTTCGAACTCGGACCTCTACGCGAGCACGACGGCGATCGAGGGTCAGGACTACGCGCGCCGGTTCAGACGCCACGAGGCCGTCGACAACGACAAGGCCACCACTCCGCGCCCCCGCCTGAGCAGTGTGCTGGCCATCCACGGCGGCGGCATCGAGATGGGTACCTCCGAGCTCTGTCTGGCCGTGGCCGGCTACCACCCGGACGGACTCGCACCCGTCACCCAGGGCGCCCCGCTGTACGACTACTGGATGTTCGAGGGCATGCGCGCTTCCGACAACGCGGAGCTGCACGTCACCGCCTCGCACTGCGACGACCCGGTCGCGCGGTCCATGGCCGCCGGCAGTGCCAACGTGCTGAGCCTGCACGGCTGCACCGCGACTCAGGCCGGGGCGCCCCAGGGGAAGCCCAAGGCGGTCGTGGTCGGCGGCCTCAACGCCCGCTTCCGCCAGCTCCTCTCCGCGAAGCTGGGCGCCGCGGGCTTCCAGGTGCTCGGCGGCAACCCGGAAGACCTCAACGGAGACCTGCCCGAGAACATCTGCAACCGGACCCTGACGAGCGCGGGAGGCGCCCAGCTGGAGATCACCACCGAGCTCCGCCAGAGCCTCTTCGCGAACTTCTCCGGTGCGGCCAACCGCGCCACCACCACCAACACCGACTTCTGGAAGTTCGCCAACGCCTGCCGCAACGCCATCACGGCCATGGAGGCCGAACAGCTCGCCCGCAGGAGCCTCTTCACCGCCTGAGCCGGAAGTACGGGTTCCGCCCGGAACCGCGAGGTCGTCCGCGGGAGCCGCGACCTCGTACGCAGGAACCGCGGCCTGGTCCGCCTGCCCCCTCATTCCCCCCGGGCGAAAGTGCGCCGGTACTCGCTCGGCGTGGTCCGCAGGATGTGCTGGAAGTGCAGCCGCAGGTTCGCCCCGGTGCCCAGGCCCACGTCCGCGGCGATCTGCTCCACGCTCCGCTCCGAACGCTCCAGCAGTTCGCGGGCCATGTCGATGCGGGCGCGCATCACCCACTGCATCGGCGTGTACCCGGTGTCCTCGGCGAACCGCCGCGAGAACGTGCGCGGGGAGACCGCCGCGTGCCGGGCGAGCGCCTCCAGGGTGAGGGGTTCGCCGAGCCGGTGCAGCGCCCACTCACGGGTGGCGGCGAACCGCGGGCCGAGCGGCTCGGGCACGCTGCGCGGCACGTACTGCGCCTGGCCGCCGCTGCGGTAGGGGGCCGCGACCAGCCGCCTGGCCGTGTGGTTCGAGGCGGCCACCCCGAGATCGCTGCGCAGCACGTGCAGGCACAGGTCGATGCCCGAGGCGGCTCCGGCCGAGGTCAGTACGGAGCCCTCGTCGACGAACAGGACGTTCTCGTCGACCCGGACCAGCGGCCACTTCGCCGCGAGCGCCCGGGTGTAGTGCCAGTGCGTGGTGGCCCGCTTGCCGTCGAGCAGGCCCGTGGCGGCGAGCGCGAAGGCTCCCGTGGAGATGGCCGCGAGCCGTGCGCCCCGTGCGTGGGCGGCGATCAGCGCGTCGACGACGGCCCGCGGCGGGTCCTCGCGGTCGGGGAACCGGTAGCCGGGGACGAAGACGGTGTCGGCCCAGGCGAGGGCTTCGAGGCCGTGGGCGACGGCGTACGACAGGCCGTCGCCGCCGGTCACGAGTCCCGGGGCGGCGCCGCACACCCGGACCTCGTACGGCATGCTCGCGCGGGTCGTGAACACCTGCGCCGGGATGCCGACGTCGAGGGGTTTGGCCCCTTCGAGGACGAGGACGGCGACGTGGTGGGGGCGGGAGGCTGGCACCGCGTCATGCTTCCGAAGGGGCGGGAGCCTTGTCAAGCATCACCGTTAGTAAAGCTTCCGATTGAGATAACCACCTATCAGTTGGTCCAGACCTGTTGACGGCGATCCTTCCGGAGGATTAGGTTCCCGGCCACGAAGCGGATACGGCGTCAACTCCCCACGCCCGCCGGGTCGCAGGCCCCCCACCCACGGGCCCGCCGCCCCGTCCCCACGCGTCCCGGCGGGCCGCACTCCCACGCTTCGCGCTCCACGCCGTCCCCCCATTCCCACTGGAGGCATTTCCTTGCGTACCCCAAACCGAACCCGTACACGGCTGGCCTGCGCCCTCGGCGCCACCCTGCTCGGCGCGGCCGCGGTGCTGACCTCTCCCGGGGCGGCCTTCGGCGCCAACATCCTCTCGAACGGGGACTTCGAGTCCGGCACCACGGCCGGCTGGTCCTGTTCCGGCGGGCTGGGCTCCGTGGTCGGCTCACCGGTGCACGGCGGGAGCAAGGCCCTGGCCGGCGCCGCCAGTGCGAGCGACAACGCCAAGTGCGTCCAGACCGTCGCCGTGCAGCCCAACACCAGCTACACGCTCTCCGCCTGGGTCCGCGGCAGCTACGTCTACCTCGGGGTCACCGGCGGCGCCTCCACCTGGACCCCCTCGGCCGCCGCCTACACCAAGCTGACCGTCGCCTTCACCACCGGCGCCTCCCAGACCAGCGCCGAGATCTACCTCAACGGCTGGTACGGGCAGGGCACTTACCACGCCGACGACATCACCCTGGACGGTCCCGGCGGCACCGTCGACACCCAGGCGCCCACCGTGCCCGGCAGCCTCGCCGCCACGGGCAAGACCTCCACCACGGCGTCCCTGACCTGGACCGCGTCCACCGACAACGTCGGCGTGAACGGCTACGACGTCTACCAGGGCGGGACCAAGGTCGCGACCTCCGCCACCCCCGGCGCGACCGTCACCGGCCTGACCCCGAGCACCGCGTACGCGTTCACCGTGCGCGCCCGCGACGCCGCGGGGAACACCTCGGCCGCCTCGAACACCGTCAACGTCACCACCGATACCGGGACCACGCCGCCGACCGGCTTCAAGCAGGCCGCGCCGTACCTCTACCTCGGCTGGGGCAACCCGCCGAGCCCGACCACCGTGATGAACGCGACCGGCACCAAGTGGTTCACCATGGCGTTCATCCTCTCCTCCGGCGGCTGCAACCCGTCCTGGGACGGCCAGCGCCCGCTGACCGGCGGCATCGACCAGAGCACCATCGCCTCGATCCGCGCCGCGGGCGGCGACATCGTGCCCTCCATCGGCGGCTGGCAGGGCAATAAGCTCGGCCCCAACTGCTCCAGCGCCGAGGCCCTGGCCGGCGCCTACCAGCAGGTCATCAGCGCGTACGGGCTCAAGGCCATCGACGTGGACATAGAGAACACCGACGAGTTCGAGAACGCCGTGGTCCAGGACCGCATCCTCGGCGCGCTCAAGATCGTCAAGCAGAACAACCCCGGCCTGAAGACCATCCTGACCTTCGGCACCTCCACCACCGGCCCGACCAGCTGGGGCAACCGCCTGATCGAGCAGTCCAAGGCGCTGAACACGGGCATCGACGTCTTCACCATCATGCCGTTCGACTTCGGCAACGCCTCGACGGACATGTACGCCAGCACCGTCAGCGCGACCGAGGGCCTCAAGGCCAAGCTCAAGTCCACCTACGGCTGGGACGACGCGACCGCGTACTCCCACATCGGCATCTCGGGCATGAACGGCATCAGCGACACCCAGGAGACCACCACCGTCCAGAACTGGACCGACATCCGCAACTGGGCCAACTCCCACCACATCGCGCGCCTCGCCTTCTGGTCGGTGAACCGCGACCGCGGCTGCCCCGGCGGCGGTCTGCAGGAGACCTGCTCCGGCATCGCCCAGAGCGACTGGCAGTTCACCTCCATCACGGCCGGCTTCACCGGCTGATCCACCGCCTCGTACGACCGGGGGCCGTCGCGGAGTTCCGCGGCGGCCCCCGGGCCGTGCGCTGCGTCAGGAACCGGTCGGGACCGGCCGGCACCCGGTCAGGAACCGGTCGGGGCGGGCCCTTCGGCGCGGGCCCGGGCCCGCACGGCCTCCGGGTACCGGCGGGTGAAGCGCAGTGCCCCGACGATGGTGAGGATCGGGATGATCCAGCCGGTCCAGGCGTTCTGCGGGTCCCGCAGCACGAGGTCGCCGTACGCACCCACGACCGCGTTGACCAGGAAGGTCAGTCCCCAGACCCCGGTGATCAGGTAGTTCGTCCGTTTGAAGGCCGGCGTGTCCCAGAACTTCCGGTCGACCTGCTCCCGGGCGTACTGGAGGGTGAACGGCACCCCGGCCAGGATGGAACCGAGGGCGATGGCGAAGAGGGTGACGTTCGCGATCTCGCCCGCGTAGGTCTCCAGCCAGCGTCGTGTGCCGTCACTGGCGAACGCCCCGACGACCGTGAGGATCGCGAAGAACACGACGTCGGCGAGTTCCAGGATCTTCAGCGAGGATCCGGGATTCAGCAGACGGCTGCCGACGACGAGGCAGACGGAGATGGCCAGGGCCAGCCCCACCGCCCATTCGAAGCGTCCGGGCCCCACCACGAGGGCGAAGACGATCCAGGGGGACAGCCCCACGAAGGGGCTGTCCAGGAACTGCGCCACCTTGTTCGTGCCGTGGGCACCAGCCGTGTGCGCCATGGGTCGGCCCTTCCTGCAGCAGCCTGGTCCGGTCCCCCTCCCCCTCTCAACGTACGCCGCCTCACCCGGACCGCATCCGCCGCGGGCGGCGCCCCGGCGATGTGCGTGCCGGATGCGGGCGTGCCACGCTGGCGGAACCCTGGGTACTGGTTACACGCGACCGGGTGACGCCTCCGGAGCCCGCCGCCGAGACGAACGGGGCTCGCCGTGCCACGAGGAACGCACCCCCGGTCCCCGCGCCGGCGCATCACCGCCGGATGCGCGGCCCTCCTGTTCGTGGCCCTGACCGCGGGCCCGGCCGCCGGGGCGACACCGCCGACGCCGACGCCCTCCGGCACCGCGCCCTCCGACACCGGTGGCTCCGGCCCGCTCGACCCCCGGATCACGGAGATCATGCGCAAGCCGGGCTACCGCAACGCCCAGTGGGGCCTCCTCCAGGTCGATCCGGAGACCGGACGGACCGTCCACAGCCGGTTCCCCGACCAGCTCTTCATCCCCGGGTCCACCGCCAAGCTGTTCAGCGTCTCCGGCGCCTGGCACGCCCTCGGTCCCGGCCACCGCTTCGTGACACCGCTCTACGCGGTCGGCGAGCGGCGCGGCGCGACCCTGACCGGCGATCTCGCCCTGGTCGCCCAAGGCGATCTGACCATGGGCGGCCGGACCCGCCCCGACGGTACGGTCGCCTTCACCGACCTCGACCACACCTACGCCGACGACGTCCCCGGGGCCACGCTCACCCCGCAGAACCCGCTCGCCGGCATCGACCTCCTCGCGCGCCAGGTCCGCGACTCCGGCATCACCCGCGTCGACGGGAACGTCATCGTCGACGACCGGCTCTTCGAGCCCGAGCCCGTCCTGATCCCCACCCCGACCCCGCTGATCCTCAACGACAACCTCATCGACCTGACGACCACCCCCGGGGACCGCGCCGACGCCCCCGCCAGGCTGGACTGGCGGCCGAAGGTCGCCCCCTACCGGGTCACCTCGACCGTGAAGACCGTGGCGGCGGGAAAGCCGACGGCCGTCACGGTCACGACCTCGGACGACGGCACCCGGATCCGGCTGTCCGGCACGATCGCGGCGGGCGCCGCACCGGTGCTGAAGGTCTCCCCCATCACCGACCCCGCGGCCTTCGGCCGGACCGCGCTGATCGAGGCCCTCGAACGGGCCGGGGTGGACGTGACCGCGGCTCCGGCCGGCGGGAACCCGGTGGACCGGCTGCCCGCGGGCTACGAGGGCCGGGCGCGGGTGGCCGCGTACACCTCGCCGCCCTTCGCCGAGTACGCCGAGCTCATCCTCAAGGTGAGCCACAACCTCGGCGCCAACCTCGGCATGTGCCTGATGGCGGTCACCACCGGCAGCCGCGCCTGCATGGACGGCTTCCCCGTCCTGGCCTCCTTCCTGGACGAGGCCGAGGTCGACCGTGCGCAGGTACAGCTCCTGGACGGGCGGGGCGGCAACCCCGTCGACCGCTCCACGCCGCAGGCTGAGATCCAGATGCTGACGTACTGGCTGCGCTCCCCCGAGGCGCGCCGCTTCCGCGAGGCCCTGCCGATCCTCGGGGTCGACGGGCTGCTGGCCGAGAACTGCCGCGACTGCCCGGCGCGCGGCAAGGTGTTCGCCAAGACCGGGGCCGCCGTCGGGCTGGACGCCCTCAACGACCGCCTGGGCGTCGGCGCCATCACCATCGCCGGCTACCTGGACAAGGGCGACGGCCGCTTCGACGTGTTCTACGCGGGCGTCACCGGCGCCTCGACCCCGACGACCGACCCGAGCGGCATCCTCGACATCGCGAACGACGTCGCCATGATCGCCGCCTACCTCCAGGAGGGCGTGGGCGGCACCTGAGCACGGCAGCACCAGCCCCCGGCCCTGTCAA